>NZ_JBVIMH010000025.1:30050-105600 GCF_055579945.1 Kitasatospora sp. NPDC032150
GCCGCGAGGCGTACCCGGTCGACATCAAGGCCCGCTCGCTCTTCCTGACCCCCACCGCCGCGGGCATCGCCGACCTCATCGAGCGTCAGCTGGCCGAGGGGACCCCGCTCGCCTTCGTCCTGCGCCTGTTCGGGCAGGCCCTCGGTCTGGATGACATCGAGCCCGATGAGAGCTTCTTCGACCTGGGCGGCGACTCGCTGATCGGCGCCAAGCTGCTCGCCGAGATCCGCGAGGCGTACCCGGTCGACATCAAGGCCCGCTCGCTCTTCCTGACCCCCACCGCCGCGGGCATCGCCGACCTCATCGAGCGTCAGCTGGCCGCCGGGGGCGACCAGCACAGCACAGACAAGGAGTCCCGATGACGGGCGGCGCGGACGTGACGTCCCCAGTGCTGACGGCAGCCGAGAGCCGCTGGCTGTCCAGCCGGAGGTCCAGGCAGGAGACCTTCATGGACCTCTACTGCTTCGCGCACGCGGGCGGCTCGGCCGGCGAGTTCATGCGCTGGTCCGACGGCCTGCCCGGGGTCAAGCTCTGGGCGGTGCGGATGCCGGGCCGGGCGCCGCGCGAGAGCGAGCCGCCGTACACCCGGATGACCGAATTGGTGGCCGACCTGGTCGAGCAGATCGACTTCAGCCGACGGGACTTCGCCTTCTTCGGCCACAGTCTCGGCGGCCTGGTGGCCTTCGAGGTCACCCGGGCGCTGCGCAAGGCCGGACGCAAGCTGCCGAGCCGGCTCCTGATCTCCTCGATGCAGCCGCCGCCGATCACCACGAAGAAGGGCGCGAGCCGGCTGTCCTCCGAGGGGTTGTTGGCCGAGATCGAGGGCCGCTGGGGCGCGCTGCCGCAGGAGATCCACGACGACCCGGAGCTCAAGGAGATCGTCCTCGGCTACCTGCGCTCCGACGCCGAGATCGCGGACACCTACGAGTACGCGGCCGAAGAGCCGCTGCCCGTTCCGATCACCGCGTTCGTCGGCTCCGAGGAGAACCGTGCGCAGCTGGACTGGCAGACGCACACCACGGCTGGACTCGACGCGCACGTCCTCGAGGGCGGCCACTTCTACTTCCGCGACGGGGAACAGCAGCGAGAACTGATCCGGCTCATCGGCCGGGCGACGAGCGCGGACGCGTAAGGGGACCGACATGCGTTACACAACCTTCGGCCGCAGGACCGGCCTGCGGGTGTCCGAGGTCGCGCTCGGCACCGCCAACTTCGGCACCCTCTGGGGCGGCGGTGCCACCAAGAGCGAGGCCCGCAAGGTGTTCGACAGGTTCGCCGACGCCGGCGGCACCCTGATCGACACCGCCGACAACTACCAGATCGGCGAGTCCGAGAAGCTGCTCGGCGAGTTCCTGGCGGCCGACCGCGACCACTACGTGGTGACGAGCAAGTTCTCCCTCGGCGCGGGCCGGGCCCGGATCTCCAGCACCGGCAACAGCCGCAAGAACATCCGCGTTTCGGTCGAGGCGAGCCTCAAGCGGCTGCGCACCGACCACCTGGACCTGTACTGGGCCCACCTGCCGGACGAGGTCACGCCGGTGGAGGAGGTTCTGACGGCGCTGGACGACCTGGTCCGCGACGGCAAGATCCTCCATGCCGGGCTGTCCAACTTCCCCGCGTGGCGGGTCAGTCGCGCTGCCACCATCGCCGAACTGCGCGGCTGGGCGCCACTGGTGGGTGTCCAGTTCGAGTACAGCCTGGCCGAGCGCGGCGCCGACCGCGAACTGCTGCCGATGGCCGAGGCCCTGGGCCTGGGCACCGCGCTGTGGTCCCCGCTCGGCGGTGGCCTGCTCACCGGCAAGTACCGGCACAGCCGTGAGGGTCGACTCAGTGACTGGGACGGCCTGGCCATCCGCCAGGAGGACAGCGAGCAGCGCACCGCCGTCCTCGACGCGGTCCTCGCCGTCGCCGAGGAGACCGGCCGCTCCGCGGTCCAGGTCGCCATCGGCTGGCTGCGCGCCAAGGCCGCCCGCTCGACGACGGCGATGGTGCCGGTGATCGGGCCCCGCACGGCCGACCAGCTGGACGAGTACCTCGCGGCCCTCGACCTGGCCCTCGACGACGCCCAGGTGGCCCGGCTGGACGAGGTCAGCGCGATCCGCCCCGGGCAGCCGTACGAGCTCGTCGCCGGCCACCGGGACACGGTGCTCGGCGTCGAGGACGGCCGCTTCATCCGCCCGGCGACCCCGGTTGCCTGAGGCCCCCAGAGAGGTCCCGAACGTGAAGAGGAGGGGCGGACCAGCATGACCGAATACGACCCTGCCGATGGTGGGGCGGAGATCGCCATCGTCGGCGTGGCGGCCCGCTTCGGGCCGGCGGCCGATGTCGAGGCCTTCCGGGAGCAGCCGCGCACGGCGGCCGGCCCGGACCTGGCCCTCGACGACCCGTACGCGTTCGACAACACGTTCTTCGGCATCTCCCCGCGCGAGGCCGTGATCATGGACCCGCAACAGCGGATCCTGTTGGAGTGCGCGTACCACGCACTGGAGGACGCGGGCGTCCAGGTCGCGGCCGACGATCTCGTGGTCGGCATCTACGCGGGCGGCGCCAGCACGTTGCACGCGGCGCGGCTGCGGGCCCGGGCCGACCGGTTGGTGCACGTGGACGACCGGGAGATCCGGGCGGCCACCGGTGCCGACTTCCTGGCCTCCCGGGCCGCCTACAAGCTGGGCCTGACCGGCCCGGCGGTGTCCGTCCAGGCGGCGGGCGCCACCGCCCTGGTGGCCGTGCACACGGCAGTCCAGGGCCTGCTCGGCGGCGAGTGCGACCTCGCGCTGGCGGGCGCGGTCACCGTGCAGGTCGCCCAGGACGGCGGCGCCGCCGGCGGCTGCGGGATCGTCGTGCTCAAGCCGCTGCGGGCGGCACTGGAGGACGGCGACCGGATCTACGGCGTCGTACGGGCCACGGCGGTCGGCACCGCCGGGCGGGGTGAGCAGCCGGAGGCCGCCCGGGCCCGGATCGCCCGGGACGCCCGCGCGGTCGGCGGGGTGAGTGCGGAGTCGGTCCTGATCCGTGACCTGCCGGCGGCTGGTGCGGACCTCACCGACACAGCTCCCGTGACGGCCGCGCTGATCGAGAGCGTGCTGGCGGTCCAGGACGGCGGGCTGCCGGGGGAGGCCGACGCCTGGCCGGCGGAGGACGGGTGCCGGCGGGTCGGGCTGAGCGCCGCCGGTCCGTTCGGCGGCCACGCCCACGCCATCGTCGAGCAGGCCCCGGCCGGCCGCGCCGGCGCGGACCGGCGGTCGGCCCCGGCCGGCGAGGGCTGGCAGCTGCTGCCCTTCTCGGCGAAGTCCGCGGCCGGGCTGGACGACCTGTCCGCCCGCCTCGGCCGCCACCTGGGGGGCGTCGGCGACGCCGAACTCCCGGACGCCGCTTGGACCTTGCAGACCGGCCGGACGGCCCACCCGCACCGCCGTTACGTGGTGGCCCGCACCGCTGCCGAGGCGGTCGAGGAGCTGGAGACCGCGAAGGCCCCGGGCCGGGCCGCCCGGAAGACGCGGCGCGAGGCGCCGCCGGTGGTCTTCACCTTCCCCGGCAACGGTGGCCAGCACCTGGGAATGACCCGCGAGCTCTACCGTGCCGACGCCCGGTTCCGTGCCGACATCGACGCCTGCTCCGAGCACGTCCTCGCCGAACAGGGCCTGGACCCGCGCCGGCTGGTCGACCCCGCACCGGACGACGAGGAGCGGGTGCGCAAGGAGCTGGCGCTCGGCATCATCGCCCAGACCGGCGTGTTCGTGGTCGAGTACGCCCTCGCCCGCGCCTTCGCGCGCTGGGGCGTGCGCCCCAGCGCCGTGGTCGGGCACAGCCTCGGCGCCTACGCGGCCGCCTGTGTGGCCGGGGTGTTCTCCTTCCCCGACGCGATCAAGCTGGTCGGCAAGCGCACCGACCTGCTCGCCGGTCTGAAGCCCGGCGCCATGGCGGCGGTCCGACTGCCCGAGGCCGACCTGCTCCCGCTGCTCCCGGAGGGCGTGGGCATCGGCGCGATCAGCGGACCGGACCAGGTGTCGGTCTCCGGCCCGAAGGACCTGGTCGAGCAGTTCGTCGAGGAGGCCGCGGCGGCCGGCCACGAGGTCCGGCTGCTGAAGATCCCCGGCGCCGGGCACTCCTCGCTGGTCGACCCGGTGCTGGACGAGTTCGAGGCGTTCGTGGCTGGCATCGAGCTCAACGAGCCGTCCGTCCCGGTCATTTCGGACACCACCGGCACCTGGGTCGAGCCCGCGCGGATCGCCACCCCCGGCTACTGGCGCGACCACATGCGCCGGACCGTCCGCTACCACGAGGTGCTCGACACGCTGGCCGCGATCCCGCACAGCGTCCTGGTCGAGTGCGGCCCCGGTACGAGCCTGTCCTCACTGGCCCGCCGCCACCCGCAGCTGCGCGAGGAGCACGAGATCCTGCAGGCGCTGCCGCATCCGACCGACCCGACCTCGGACGTGAAGATCCTGCTGGCCGCGCTGGGCGGCCTGTGGGCGGCCGGGGCCGACGTGGCCTGGCCGGAACTCCACGCGCCGCAGACCCCCCGGAAGACCGCCGTGCCCGGCTACCCGTTCCGGCGCACCGCCTTCCCGGTACCCGCGAACTGACGCACCCCTCCCCGGGCACGCCCGCACGCGCGCCCGGGGCCGGACCACCAACCGCAGGAGGCAACAACCATGGTGAAGTCCCTTTACGAGCTCGGCGAGATGCCCCCGCTCGGCGAGGTGCCCGAGAAGATGTACGCCAACCTGATCCGCCCGGACCGCTACGGCGAGCCGATCAAGTCCTTCGCCGTCGAGGTGATCGACACGCCCAAGCCGGGGCCCGGCCAGGTGCTGGTCTGGGTGATGGCGGCCGGCATCAACTACAACAACGTCTGGGCCGGGCTGGGCTTCCCGCTCGACGTCATCCGCGCCCGGCAGAAGGCGGGCGAGCCGGAGGACTTCCACATCGGCGGGTCCGAGGGATCCGGCGTGGTCTTCGCGGTCGGCGAGAACGTGGCCGGAGTCAAGGTCGGCGACCACGTGGTGCTCTCGGGCGGGCAGTGGGACGAGCACGCCGAGGACATCCGCCTGGGCACCGACCCGACTATGGCCGCCAGCACCAAGGCCTGGGGCTTCGAGTCCAACTACGGCTCCTTCGCCCAGTTCGCGCTGGTACAGGACTTCCAGTGCCACCCGAAGCCGAAGAACCTGACCTGGGAGTCGGCGGCCTCGTTCATCCTGACCGGCGCCACCGCCTACCGCCAGCTCTTCGGCTGGGCGGGCAACACGGTCCAGCCCGGTGACCCCGTGCTGGTCTGGGGCGGCGCGGGCGGCCTCGGCTCGATCGCCATCCAGCTGGTGCGCAACGCCGGCGGCCTGCCGGTCGCGGTGGTCTCCAGCGACGAGCGCGGCGAGTACTGCCGCAAGCTCGGTGCGGTCGGCTACATCGACCGCACCAAGTTCACCCACTGGGGCCGGATGCCCGACCTGATGGACCCCGCCTACGGTGAGTGGATGGGCCAGGTCCGCGCCTTCGGCAAGGCCTTCTGGCGGGAGCTCGGCGAGCGGCGCGCGCCGAGGATCGTGTTCGAGCACAGCGGCCAGGACACCATCCCCACCTCGATGTACCTGTGCGACACCGGCGGCATGGTGGTCATCTGCGGTGGCACCTCCGGCTACGCGGCCGACGTCGACCTGCGCTTCCTGTGGATGCGCCAGAAGCGCCTCCAGGGCTCCCACGGCTTCAACCCGTCGCAGGTGCGCGCCATGATCCAGCTGGTCTCGGCCGGGCTGGTCGACCCCTGCCTGTCCGACCCGTTCACCTTCGACAGGATCGGTGACGCGCACCAGCTGATGCACGAGAACCGTCAGCCCCCCGGCAACATGGCCGCCCTCGTCAACGCGTCCCGCGCGGGCCTGACCGACCTCGACTGACTGCCGCCTCCGGTCTGCCGGCGGACGCAAGGTCCCACCCACGACGAACGGACGGCCATGAGTACTGGAACCAGAACCGGACGGCGCCCGTCGCCGCTCACCGATATCCTCGCCCGCAGGGCCGGGGAGACCCCGGACCAGGTCGCCTACGTCCACCTCGTCAATGGCGAGGGACCGGGCGAGCAGACCACCTACCGGGAACTGCACGACGCCGTGCGGGGCCGGGCCGCTGCCCTCGCGCGGCTGGCCGGCAGCACGCCCAGCGCGGTGCTGATGTACCCCACCTGCCTGGAGTTCATCCGGGGTTGGCTGGCCTGCGCCACGGCCGGACTCCGGGGAGCACCGGTCCAGGTGCCGACCCGTGAGTACGGCGTGCAGCGGCTGCGCGGGATCGCCGACGACGCGGGCACCACGCTGGTGCTCACCACCCGTGCCGTGCGTGAGCAGGTGCTCGCGGACTTCGGGGGCCTGCCCGAGCTCGCCGGGCTCGAACTGATCGCCACCGACGAGTTGCCCGCCGTCGGAGAGCCGGCCCGGCTGCCCGGGGTGAGCCTGTCCGACGTGGCCCTGCTGCAGTACACCTCCGGCTCCACCGGCTCGCCCAAGGGCGTGATGGTCACCCACGGCAACTTCTGGGCCAACGCCGAGGAGACCGACGCCCTGTGGCCGGTCGGCGACGACGGCGTCATGGTCTCCTGGCTGCCGTTCTTCCACGACATGGGCCTGATGCTCGGTGTGGTGCTGCCGCTGTGGTCCGGCCACCCGGCCTACCTGATGGGCCCGGAGGCGTTCATCCGCCGCCCGGCCCGGTGGGTGGAGGCACTCTCGCGCTTCCGCGGCACGCACACCGCGGCGCCGAACTTCGCCTACGACCTGGTCGTGCGCAGTGGTCGACCCCGGCACCCGGTCGACCTCTCGCGCTGGCGGGTGGCGATCAACGGTGCCGAGCCGGTGCGCGCGGCGACGGTGGAACGTTTCACCGAGGCGTTCGCCGAGTACGGACTGCCCCCCACGGCCATGGCTCCCGCCTACGGCCTGGCCGAGAACACGCTCAAGGTGGCCGGCTGCCGGCCCGAGATCCGGGCGGCCGCGCTGCGGCTCGACGCCGAGGCGCTGCGCACCGGCCGGGTGGTGCCGGCGCCCGCCGCGGACGAGCAGGGCGAGGACCGGCCCACCGCCTCCGTGGTGAGCTGCGGGACCGTGGTCGGCGACACCCGGGTGCGGATCGTGGACCCGGCCACCGGGCTGGCCGTCGGCTCCGACCGGGTGGGCGAGATCTGGGTGGACGGCCCGTGCGTGACGGCCGGCTACACCGGCCGCGCGGAGGAGACCGAGCGGGTCTTCCGCGCCCGGATCACGGGTGAGGAGGGCGCCGTGACCTACCTGCGCACCGGGGACATGGGCTTCGTCCGCGGCGACGAGCTGTACGTCACCGGCCGCCTGAAGGACCTGATCATCATCAAGGGCCGCAACCACTACCCGCAGGACATCGAACGGACGGTGGAATCCAGCCATCCGCTGCTGCGGCCGGCGTCCTCCGCCGCGTTCCCGGTGGAGGACGGCGAGCGTGAGGCCGTGGTCGTCGTGGTCGAGGCCGACACCGCCGTGCTGAAGCGGATGGCCGAGGGCGAGATGGTGGCCGCGGTGCGCGAGGCGGTGCGGCGAAACCACCGGATCGACCTCGACGAGGTGGTGTTGATCCGTCGCGGCAACCTGCCGAAGACCACCAGCGGCAAGGTGCGCCGCCGGTACTGCCGGGATCTCTACCTGGCAGGCCGGCTGCAGAGGCTCGGCGGGAGGCTCGAACCGGTCGCGTCCTGACCGTGGTTCGCGCCGCGCGTCGCCCGTCCTCCCGCGGACGGGCGACGCGCGAGTTTCGACCATCGAACTCAGGTCAAACTCAAGTCCCATAAAAACCAGTGATGCTGACGAACCGGATGCCTAGACTCGCGGCATGGAGTTGCGTCAGTTGGAGTACTTCGTTGCCGTTGCCGAAGAAGGCAGCTTCACCAAGGCCGCCGCCCGGGTCTACGTGACCCAGCCGTGCGTGAGCGCGCAGGTGCGGAGGCTGGAACGGGAGCTGGGCCAGAACCTGCTGGACCGGAGCGGCCGTTCGGTGCAGCTGACCGAGTACGGGCTGGCCGCGCTGCCGCACGCACGCGTCGTGCTGGCCGCCGCCGACAGCCTGCGCAATGCCGTGGACGACCTCACCGGTGTGGTCCACGGCCAGGTCACGGTCGGCTCGGTCGCCTCCTCGCTGTCACTCAGCCTGCCCGAGGTGATCGCCGACTTCAGCGAGAAGTACCCGGCTGTCGAGATATCCCTGTCCGAGGGCAGTACCGAGCAACTGGTGGAGGCCACCCGTGCCGGCCGGGTCGATGTCGCCATCATCGGCCTGTCCGCCGACCCTCCGCCCGGGCTGGACGTGCAGGTCATCGCCGACGAGCCGCTGGTCGGCGCGGTCAGCCACGACCATCCGCTGGCCCAGCGGAGCACTGTCACCGTCGACGAGCTGCAGGACTACGCGCTGATGTGCCTGCCCGCCGGCAGCGGCCTGCGGGCGGCCTCCGACGCGGCCTGGGCGGCCGCGGGCATCAGCCCCCGGATCGCCTTCGAGGCGAGCGACCCGAGGGTGCTGGCCCAACTCGCCTCGCGCGGTCTCGGGGTGGCGATCCTGCCCGAGCCGTTCGTCAGCGCCAACGCGGATCAGTTGCACCCGGTGCGGATCCCCAGCCCGCACCTGCGCGCCCGGCTCGCGATCGCCTGGCGGCCCGGCGGCGGTCTCGGCCCCGCGGCCCGCGCCCTGGTCTCCTACACGCGTACCGTATTGATATGACGAGATCTCAAAAACCAATAACCGTAGCGACGTTAACGCGTGACGCGGCCAGGCTCGCCCACCGTTCGCAGGCGGGAACCCGTTCATCGGAGAATGACACGTGACGGAAGTTGATCTGGCGCGACTGCAGTTCGCGACCACAGCGACCTTGCACTTCCTGTTCGTCGCCCTCACCCTCGGGCTGGTCACGGTGGTCGCGTGCATGCAGACCAGGGGGCTGCGCACCACCGACCCGGAGCTGCGCGCGACCCGGATGCGCCGGGTGCGCTTCTGGGGCGGCCTCTACGTCATCAACTACGCGCTCGGCATCATCAGCGGCCTGGCCCAGGAATTCCAGTTCGGTCTCAACTGGTCCGGGTTGTCCCGCGTCATGGGCAACATCGTCGGGGCGCCGATGGCGGTGGAGACCATCGTCGCGTTCTTCCTCGAGTCGACCTTCCTGGGCCTGTGGGCGTTCGGCTTCAACCGGCTGCCGGCCCGCGTGCACGCCGTGTTGATCTGGCTGGTCGCCCTGACCGCGTACGCCTCGGCATTCTGGATCATGGTGGTGAACGGCTTCCTGCAGAAGCCGGTCGGCTATGAGATGCGCAACGGTGCGGCCGAGGTGACGGACTGGTTCGCGGTCCTCACCAACGAGGCCACCTGGATCGCCCTGGCGCACATCGCCGGTGCGGTGTCCGTGCTGGCGGGGCTGTTCCTCGCCGCCGTCAGCGCCTACCACATCCGCCGGGGCCGGGAAGTGGAGTTCTTCCGCCCGACCCTGGTGCAGGGCTCGCTGCTGGCCACGATCGGCGCCTTCGTGGCGATCGCGGTCGGCTTCGCGTCCTACGGGCCGCTGAAGGACTACCAGCCCGCCAAGTTCGGGATCCTCACCGGCGAGCACGACGAGGTGGAGAAGGCCAAGGCCGCGGCCGAGGCCCTGCACGGGGTCGGCGACTGGGCGCCCCCGTCCTGGATCACCGGTCCGTCCAACCTGATGATGGTGATCGGCGTCCTGGTGCTGCTGCTCGGCTGGATCCCGGCCACTGCGGCACGGGGCGGCAGCAAGCCACTGTCCGCCAGGACCTTCCGGCTCCGGCTGGCCGTGATCCTGCTGCCGCTCGCCCCGCTGGGCCTGATCTGCGGCTGGCTCACCCGTGAGGTCGGCCGCCAGCCCTGGATGGTCACCGGCGAACTCACCGTCAAGCAGGCGATCGGCGACGTGTCGTGGGGAGGGATGCTCGCCTCGTACCTCGCCTTCACCGTCGTCCTGACCGTCCTGGCGGTCGTCGACATCTCGCTACTGCGCCACTACGCCCTGCTCGGCCCGGACGGCGGGTTGCTCGCCGCCGACGACCTCTTCCCGGTGGACGAACGGCGGCCGGACGGCGGCGCGCCCGTGGCCGTCGGAGCGGGCGGACCAGGGGGGACGAGTGTTCCGCACACCTACTGATCCTGCCCAATACGCCCGGTTGACGGAGACTTGCTGATGGACATCTTCTGGTACGCGCTGGTCGGCCTGCTCCTGGTGGGCTATCTGACCCTGGAGGGCGCGGACTTCGGCGTCGGCATGCTGATCCCGTTCGCCCGTGACGAGGCCGACCGCGCGCGGATGCGCCGCTCCGTCGTGCCGCTGTTCCTGGCGAACGAGGTGTGGCTGGTCGCCTTCGTCGGTCTGCTGTTCGGCGCCCTGCCCCTGCTGGAAGGGGAGTTGCTGGCCGGTCTGCGGATCCCGGTGACCCTGCTGCTGCTCGCCTGGTTGCTGCGCGACGCCGCGCTCTGGTTCCGCTCCGCGCACCCGGGCGCCGGCTGGCGTCGGGCCTGGGACGCCGTGCTGCCCGTCGCCAGCCTGGTGCTGGCGGCCGGCTGGGGCGTGGTGTTCTCGGTGTTGATCCGCGGGCTGTCCATCGGTGGCGGCGGGCAGCCCACCGCGACCCTCGGCGACCTGCTGCACCCGTTCACGCTGGGCAGCGCGGCCGTCGTGGTGCTGGCGAGCCTGCGGCAGGGCATCTTCTTCACGGCTCTGTCAGCCGGGGGCGACAACCCGCTCGGCGAGCGGGCGGACCGGCTGGCCAAGCAGCTCAGCCTGGCGCTGGCCGGACTGATCCTGCTCACCGCGGTCATCGGCCTGGTGACCTGCGACGCGAAGGTGGCGGTGGCGATCAACGGGCTCTTCCCGGCGATCGCGGTGCTCGGCTCCGGACGGGACTACGCCAACGGGAAGACCGTCCGGGCGCTGGCGCGCGGTGCGGCCCCGCTCATCGCGCTGCCGGTCAGTGTCGGCATCGCCAACGGAACCACGGTCCTGGCGACCCGCTCGGGGGTGGGGGAGTTGAGCCTCGGCGACGCCGTCGCGGCCTCCTCCACACTCACCCTGCTGGCGGTGACGGTGCTGCCGGCGCTGGTCGCGGTGGCCTTCGCCCAGGCCTGGTTCTGGCGGGTCTTCGCGCCGGGTCGGTCGATGGGACGGGCACCGGAGCCGGTGGCGGGCTGAACGCCTTGACGTCCTGATCGGGTGACACCCCGGATGCCTGGTGTCGGACGCGGAGAAGCCGTTCCGCCCGTACTACGGGGGTAAGTACGGGCGGAACGGCCCGACTGCCGGCCTACTGGGGTTGGCGGACAGTCAGTCTGTGGCGGCGGCCGCGGACGGCGCGGGCAGGCCGGATGGGGTCAGGCCGCGACGAAGCGGGCGGCCAGCTCGCCGCCCAGGCGACCGGCGGGCACCTTGCGGCCGTACACGACCAGCAGGAGGTCCTGCGCGCAGCCGGACACCGGGGCGCCGGCCCCGAAGGACCAGTCGAGATCGTCGGCGGTCAGCCGGACCCCGTCGAGCTCGGCACCGAAGAACTTGAGCGTCCTGGTGCCCACGCCGGCCAGGACGGCCTCGACTCGCTCCAGCGGCACCTTGCGCTCCAAGCCCAGCGGTACCGTGATGTCCAGGCCGTGGATCACGTCGTGGCCCAGGGCCGCGGTGATCCCGCCTACCGGGGGAGTCCACGGGTGGTCCGCGTTGTCCCGCAGAGTGGCGGCCATCTGGTGCTCCGTCATGGCTGCCGCATCCCGGCGGGCGACCCGGTCGCCCATCCGGTTCAGGTTGCCTCCGGCCTTCACCAGCTCGAGCGCCACCTGCGGGAACGAGTAGCGGAACCCCACTGACATGTGGGCCGCGACCTCGCGGACCCGCCACCCCTCGCACAGCGTCGGCGCGTCCCACTGCTCGGGTGAGAGGCCGTCCAGGACGTCGGCCAACTCCCGGCGCTCGGCCGCGATCGCGCTTCGGATGTCCATGCTGCTCTCCTGTCGTGCGGCGGCCGGCCGGAGTACCGACGGTTCTCCGGCCGACCGCCCGGTGTCACTCGGCGCCGGGGCCGCCGTCCGCCTCGGCGGACTTCGACTCGGGGCGGATGTTGCGGTTGAACCGGAACATGTTCCGGGGATCGTGCGCGGCCTTCAGCGCGGCCAGCCGCTCGTAGGTGGTCGCCTGGTAGCCGAAGCGGGTCTGCGCCTCGTCCGCGTGCTCGCCGTCGCCGTAGAGGAAGGCCAGGCTGTGACCGAGCGTCCATGGCGCGAGAGCCTCGCGCAGCAGCGCGTGCCGCTCGCGGATCGCGTCCGGGCCGACTCCGCCGAAGCCCGGCGAGGAGAGCACCCGGACGACGTACTCCGCCTCGCGGTGGTCCACCGCGATCCCGCCCGGCCCGGCGGTGCGCAGCGCGCCGCCCAGGTGGCGGATGTCCACCAGGCACGGCACCGGGGACGTCGGGCCGGCCACGTCCAGCACCGCGCGCACCGCCTCCGCCGGGAACTCCCCGAGCAGCGCGTTGGTCGCGGCGTACGGGTGCGGGTCGGCCGGGTCCTGGTGGATCGCCGCGCACTGGGTGTACGGGAGGGTCTGCAGGCTGTCGATCATCCGGTCGCCGACCGCGCGCAGCGGTGCGACCAGGCGCTCGCCCTCCTCGGCCGGTCCGTTGTGGACGATCCGGACGGACGCCACGTACCGGCCGCGCATCGGGGCGGGGACCGGCGGGATGTCGGGGAAGCCGATCAAGGTGACCGAGGAGGTCAACTCGTCAGGAACCGTGGCGCTCCACTGCCGCCAGGTCTCCACCGCCTGCTCGACCAGCGGTGTGTCGAAGACCAACTGGCCGCCGAAGACGGTGCGGACCGGGACCAGGTCGGTCTCCAGGGCGGTGACGACACCGAAGTTGCCGCCGCTGCCCAGGACCGCGCCGAACAGCTCGTCGCCCGCCTCGAGCCGGCGCAGCTCGCCGTCGGCGGTGACGATTTCGATTGCCCGCACGTGGTCAGCCGCGTAGCCGAACTGCCGGGCCATCAGCCCGATTCCGCCACCGAGGGTGTAGCCGACGACGCCGACGGTCGACGAGGAGCCGTTGAGCGGGGCCAGCCCGTGCTCGCCGGCGGCCGCGATCAGCTCGGCGGCCCGAACTCCGGCGCCGATCCGGGCCGTTCCTCTGTCGGGGTCGATCACCAGCTCGGTCAGCCGGCGGGTGCTGATCAGCACCGCGTCCTGGCCGGCCACCGACAGGCCGTGCCCGGTCGACTGGACCGCGACCGGCAGGTCCTCACGCGCCGCGTAGGACACGGCCGCGCGGACGTCGTCGGCGTCGGCCGCACCGACCACCAGCAACGGCTGGTGGCTGTAGGCCGCTTGGAAGCCGGAGACCTCGTCTTCGTACCCGGCATCGCCCGGACGAAAGACCGGGCCGTGAAATGTGGGTAATTCTTGCGAATTCCGGTGGTTGGCGTTCCCCATGGCTTCAGCATGCCAGCACGGTTTGCCATAGGTCCAATACTTCGCAGGTCTCGTAACTAGAATCGGCAGTTATGGAATTCCGTCAGCTGCAGTACTTCGTTGCCGTGGTGGAGGAAGCCAACTTCACCCGGGCCGCCGCCCGGCTCCGGCTCGCCCAACCGGGAATCAGCAATCAGATCCGACAACTGGAGCGGGAACTCGGGCAACAGCTGCTGGATCGTTCCGGCCGCTCGGTGACCGTCACCGAGGCCGGGCGGGCCGTCCTGCCGTACGCGCGCGCCGCGATCGCCGCGTTCGACGGCGTCCGGCAGGCGGTGGACGAGTTCACCGGGCTGCTGCGTGGTCGCGTCCGAATCGGTCTGGTTCCCGGCACCGCCACCCACGAGCTCGACGTCGCCTCGGTGCTCGCCGACTTCCACGACGAGCACCCGCAGATCGAGATCACCCTCAGCGAGGACACCTCCGAGCGGATGCACGCCGCGCTGTACAGTGGCGAACTCGACTTCGCGCTGGTGGGGTTGACGGACACCGAATCATCGCCGGGCCTGTCGCACCAGATCGTCATCGACACCCCGCTGGTCGCCGTCCTCGCTCCGGAGGACCCGCTGGTCGGGTGCACCGAGGGCACCGAGATCCCGATGGCCGCCCTGCGCGATCGCCCGCTGATCACCCTGCCGCGCGGCACCGGTCTGCGCGGTGTCCTCGACCGGGCCTGCGCCGCCGCGGGCTTCCAGCCGCGCATCGCCTTCGAGGCGGCCACCCCGTACCTGCTCGCTCAACTGGCCGTCCGCGGACTGGGCGTGGCCGTGCTGCCGGCCCTCCCGGAGGGCACGGCGGCTGCGCTGGGCCTGCGCTCGCTGGAACTGGTCGCCCCGCAGCCGCGCGGCCGGATCGCGCTGACCTGGCGCAGCGACGGCCCCGCCGGCACTGCAGCAAGATCCTTGCTCCAACGGCTCCGGGCGGAACTCCCGTCCCCCGGACCGGTGAACCGCACGTCTTTTTGACGCCGTGACACCGCGGCCACCATGGCCTCGCGCTTTCACGAAGCCGGCTGCCCGGTAGCTGATCAGAACTTGCCGGGCTCGGCGCCGGTCACGACCGGCAGACCGGAGGGCAGGCCCCACTCGCTCCAGGAACCGTCGTACACCGCGAGATCGCGGTAGCCGGCCAGCTCGGCACCGAGGGCGAGCACACAAGCGGTGACACCGGAGCCGCAGCTGAACAGCAGCCGCTCGCGGTCGCCGGCCGCCTCGGCGAAGGCGGAGCGGAGCTCCTCGGCGGGCAGCATCCGGCCGTCGGCCTGCAGTTCGGTGAACGGCAGGTTGGCGGCGCCGGGCATGTGGCCGCCGCGCAGGCCGGGCCGGGGCTCGGACTCGGTGCCCGCAGGCCGGTCCCATCGGGCCGACCGCGCGACACGGACCAGGGTGGTTCGGCCGGGGCATCGGGTAGCACAGTGCCATCCGTTGGATCTCACGGCACAACTCATCCAGCTGTTCCCGACTCACGGGCGGGGGCAGCAGTTCCAGTCTCAGGTCCACGACTCGGATCATGTCCGCCAGCGCCGACACGCCTGACAGCAAATCCAGTCGTTCAGGCTTCCTTGTCAGCGAACCTGGTCGCTCTTCGGCCCGATGTTTTTGATCCTGGTCGGAGCTCCGTCCGGGGCGAACGAGTGGTGGAAGGTGAAGGCGTGCGGCACGGAGCCCTGGTCGTGGAGGTGCTCCAGCCTGGAAGCCCCGTCCCGCCAGGTGGGTATCACGCCGTCGGAGACCCACCAGAACACGTAATTTGGGTGCCCTGTCCTCTCGAACCAGTCGTAACGCCTGTTCAGCGCCTCACGGTGCAGACCGGTGTAGATGGCGTCGAAGGCGGGGCGCAGGTCGGTCCAGAGTGAGAGGGTCGTGGCCAGGGAGGTGGTTTCCGGCGTACGGCCCTTGCCGTACCAGGTCGGTACGGCGAACTCTCCCCATGCACCCCAGTCCGCCTCGAAGAGCGTGCCCCGGTCAGCGTCTGCCGCTTCAGCATGCGCGAGGTATCCGGGGTGCTGGCTGATCTTCCGGTAGACGGCCTCACCAATGTCGTAGAACTCGCGCGTGAGAGGTGCGGGATCGGCGAGAGGTGACTTCAGGACGCCGAATGTGTACAGAGCAAGATGGGGCATGCGTCTCTCCCTGGTTGGGGCTGCCTGGCGTGGATCCGGTTCGGTGGCTTACGCATGGGGGCGAGGGTTCGTGGAGCGTGACCGACTCATCCCGTCGCGGGTGGCCCAGCTTGAAGGAACTCCTGTGGGACCGTGGGCGATCGCCGAAGACCAGGTAAAGATAGCTGCCTCTGCGAGCCATGTCGAAGTTGCAATTTCCTTGTCCAAGTGGCCTCTTGCACAGTCCTTGCGGGAGCTTGGGGCGGCGGCGCCGCCTGTCTCCGTGGAAGCCCGCATCGGCCCGGCGAATGCCGAGAAGCAGCATCGACAACCCCACTCAAGCCGGTGTGCCGGGGCGACGTCAGCGACGTTGTCGCGTGGTTCACCCGCATGGCCCTCGCCTGCCCCGGTGCGAGGGTGGGATGGCAGCGGCAGGTCGCCCCCTGCCGGCCCTGCCTGACCGCCTTGGCTGTCGGTCCGGAAGCATCGTTCAGAACCGCTGCGGTGTCAGCCCGTCTCGGCCGCAGTGCCCGAGACCTGCGCTACGGCGGAGACCGACGAGGGGACTTCGGTACAGGATCACGCCGGTGCGTTGCGCTGTGGTGTCACAGAGGGTCTCCCAGCGGCCCATGGTCCTCCTCCAAGGAGTTGGCCCAGTGGGCGGCGAAGTCCGGTTGTGTGCCGTCGGCATCGGTGAACCCGTACTCCTTGTAAAGGTCCCAGGTGGCCAGGGCTCGCCCACTCTTGGCCATGATGTCGGGGTCGGCGGCCAGCGCGGCAACCGCACGCCCCAGGTAGGCGGGGGTTTCGGAGTGGGCGAAGTTCGGGTCCTTGGCCGCGCCGTCCAGCCAGTTGGCCTCGGTCACTCCGAAGTGTTCCAGCATGGCCTCCGAGCGCAGGAAGCCCGGTGTGATCGCGACGGCCGCGATGTCGTGCGCCTTCAGCTCGGCGGCCTGTGCGACGGCGAGGCGGATCACCGCGGACTTCGCGAGGTCGTAGAAGAACGAGCCACGGTAGCGGGCGGTGTTTCCGTCGGTGACCTCCACGACCAGACCGTTCCTGCGGGCGACCATCAGCGGCAGTGCGAACCGGCTGGTGATCACGTGGGTCTCCACCGCTCGCCGTAGCAGCCGAAGTCCGGTGTCGAGGTCCTGCTCCCACAACGGGTGCGCCCAGTCCGTCAGTTGGTCCCCGCCCCATACGGAGTTGACCAGGATGTCGAGCCGCCCGTCCTGTTCGGCCGCGATCCGGTCAATCAGGGCACGGACTTCCTCCGGGCGGCTGTGGTCGGTGCGGACAGGGATGCCGAGGCCGCCGGCGGCGGTGATCTTCTCGGCGGTCTCCTCGATGGTTTCCGGGCGGTCCAGGTCGGAGCGTGCGGCCATGGTGCTGCGACCGGTGACGTACACCGTCGCGCCGGCTGCCCCGAGCTCGCCGGCGATACCCCGCCCGCCGCCTCGGGTACCGCCGGCGACCAGGGCCACCTTCCCCGCCAACGGCCGTGTGGCGTTCATCATGATTCCTCCAGGTCGTGGCTGCGGAGGGGCGGGATGTGCGGGGCCAGTACGTTGTCGAGCTCTTGCCGGAGCCGCCGCGCGAGGGTGCCTTGGCGGTCGAGCGCCCATGTGAGGCCCGCACCGGCGGTGATCGCCTGGACGGACCCCGCCAACGCTGCGACGTCCGTCCCGTCCTGGAGCTCGCCTGCGGAGACAGCCTCCGCCAGCAGTGACCGGATCACTCGACCCTGGGCCTGGTGAACGGCCAAGGCATGCTCGTAAAGCTGCGGATCCGCGAGGTCCGTACACAGGAACGCCAGATGGTTCGCGAAGCTCTCAGGCGTGGCCATCGGAGCCATGGACTCCACCACCAGCGCCGCCATCGCCCCGAGCACCGATTCGTGCTCCTCCCGCACCCGCCCGTGCAGCACGTCCGCGTCCTTCGCGGACTGCTCGGCGAGTGCCACAAGCAGGCCGTGCTTGGATCCGAACCGCTGCACGAGGGTGCCGGGCACCAGCCCGACCTCGCGAGCCACGGCAGCCAGAGTCAGCCCTGCAGGACCCACCCGGCCGATCACCTCGGCCGTCGCACGCAAGATCACTACATCCTCGACCCCTCGGGGACGTCCGGCCACCGCCACTCCTCATTAATAAATGCTTGTTCATTTATTAAACCCCGCGATCGCCCGCCTGACAAACCGGCATGGGTCGCGACCGTGCTCGCAATGCTGTCCGTGCCTGCCGAGCTCCAGCGTGAGCCGATCGCGCTCGCCGCGAGCGGCGGACGCGCCGCTGCCCGTGCCCGGGGCCGCCTCGGAGGGCGCTGGCCCAGACTCGAACCAGACCAGGCGGCGGTTCGCAGCAGCTCTACCGCGGCCGACGGAAGATCACCGACCTGTTCGGTGTACCTCGCTCACGGCGTACGGGCACTTCGATCGGGCGAAGACCGTGCCGCGCCGACCGAAGAAGGCCGTTGCCGCGAAGTGCGACTGGCGACATGGCTTCGCGCCCCACATACCCGTCGCCCTTGATATCTGATCGGACGGCACACCCGGCAACGGCTCCAGTCAACCCCCGAAGGACTTCCAAGCTCGACCACTAAGACTCAGGACACTGGTTCATCGACGGGCCCTTGGGTTGTTGAGCTTGGCTGCCGAGCCGGTGGAGGATGGCGAGTGCCTCCTCCGGCTCTCCGATGCCGGCTAGGGCGTGAGCTTCCTGGAGGGGGGAGCCGACGGTCCTGGCGAGTTCGAGGGCCTTCGCGTGTTGGGCGCGGGCTTCCTCGGGGTTGCCGGTTTCGGTGAGGAGGTGGCCGAGGACATTGCGGGCCTGCGCCTCGCTACCGAGGTCGGGTATCTCACGGCAGAGTTCTGCGCACAGCCGCAGGCTCTCCGCCGCGTCGTCATACCGGCCCAGTGCACGCTGGGCGTCGCCCAGTTGTGCGAGTGCGCGGGCTTCGCCGGGGCGGAAGCCCAGTTCGCGGTAGGCGGATATGGCCTCGCTGAGGGTAGCGACGGCCGCGGCGTGGCGGCCGGTGGCATGTTCGATACCGCCCAGGTAGGCGAGGGCGTTGGTCGTCCCGCGCCGATTGCCGATCGAGTGCTGTAGCTCGCGCGCAGCGCGGATGGTGGCGGCAGCCTCCGAGTACCGACCGGTGGCCTGTTGGACCAGGCCCAGGCCAGTCAGTGCGTTGGCCTCACCCAGCCGGGAGCCGAGAGTACGGTTGAGCTCCAGCGCCTCACGGTGAATTGCCTCCGCTGATTCGTAGTTGCCCAGCAGGCGCTCGACGTTGCCGAGCACACTGAGCACGTTTCCGCGGCCGAAGTTGTTGTCCAGGCTCCCGTAGAGCTCCATCGCTTCACGGCAGTGGGCGACGGCGTCCACGTACGGGCCGGTCACTTCCCTGATGATGCCCAGACTGAAGAGGGCGTTCGCTTGGCCGAGCCGGTTGCCGAGGGCACGGCACAGCTCCAGGGCCGACTGGAGGTGCTCGACGGCCTCGGGGTGCTGCCCGGAGAGCTGGAGGCCATGGCCGAGGCTGATCAGGGTGTGCGACTCGCCGAGGCGGTCGCCCAGCTCTCGGTAGAACACCAGCGCGTCGTGGAGCAGCTCGGCCGCCTCGGTGTAGCGTCCGGCGAGGAACCGGGTGTGAGCGAGGCTGCTCAGCGCGTTCGCCTCGCCCCGGCGCTCTCCCAGCTCGCGGTACAGCTCCACGGCCTGGAGCAGGTCCCGCGACGATGGCTCCGCCTGCCCAGCGAGCACCCACATCACGCCCCGGTTGGTGAGTGAGTCGGCCTGGCCGAGCCGGTCGCCGGTGCGCAGCGCGGTGTCCAGGGCGATCTGGTGCAGGCCATGGGCCTGCTGCCAGTGGCCTTGGCTGCGGAGGAACTCGTGCATGGCGGCGGGTAGCCGGACCGCGTGCTGCGGTCGCCCGTGAGCTGCGGCGAACTCCACGGCGGCGTGCAGGTTGGCGCGTTCGGCCCGCAGCCACGTGATCGCGAGCGCCGGGGTGGACAGGTCGGGCCCGTTGACCAGCGGCTGAGTTGCTGCGGGGGTGTAGCGGGCGAGCTGGCGGTTGGCCGTGTTGGCGGCTGCCAGGTAATGGTCCAGCAGCCGCTCGGCAGCAGTCTCACGGGTTTTCGGCTCGTCGGCGTCGGCCAGCGTACGGGCGTGCTCGCGGATCAGGTCGTGCATCCGGTAGCGGCCGCGCACGGGTTCGTCGATCAGGTGGCGGTCCTCCAGCATCTCAAGCCGCCGCCGGGCAGTGTGAAGATCGGTGCCGTCCAGCGCGGCGGCGGCGTGTGCGTCGAGGTCGTCACCAGGGTTCAGGCCCAGCCGCCGGAACAGCCGCTGCAGATCGGGCGGGAGATTCCGGTAGGAGAGGTCGAAGGCGGCGGCAACCGAGGTCGTTTCAGCGCTGAGTGCATCCAGGCGGCCGGTGGCCGCGGTCAGGTCCGGGATCAGATCTGCGACCTCCCACGACGGATGGTGCCGCAGGCGACCCGCCGTGAGCTGGATGGCCAGTGGCAGGTACCCGCACAGGCGTACGATCTCGGCGACCGCTGGATCATCCGGCTGCAGACCCGCTCGACCGGCCTTGGCCGTGAAGAGTCGAGCCGCCTCCTGCGGAGGCAGAACGTTCAGCGTGATGGGTACGGCGTCCTCAAGACCCACCAGCCTGCGACGGCTCGTGATCATCACCAGGGTTCCGGGTGCGCCAGGGAGCAGCGGCTTGACCTGTTCGCTGCTGCAGGCGTCGTCGAACAACACCAGCATCCTCTTACTGGCGACCTGACTGCGCCACAGCCCGGCCCGCGCCGACGGGTCGGAGGGGATCTGCTGCGGTGCCACCCCGATGGCCAGCAGCAGGGTGGCCAGGGCGTCGGTCGGCTCGATGGCGAGCGTGCCCGGGGTATGAGCGTGCAGGGGCATGAAGATCTGGCCGTCGGGGAAGTCGGCGGCCAGACGGTGGGCGCAATGGATGGCGAAGGCGCTCTTGCCGACACCCGGCATGCCGTCAACGGCGTGGATCCCCACCACCTCACCCGCTGCGGCGCCGCTACGACATGTTGCCAGTACGAGGTCGAGTTCTTCGCGGCGTCCGGTGAATGACCGGATGTCCCGAGGCAGGGAGGCGCTCACCACAGGGGCTGTTCGGGATGACGCCTTCCGCGTGGGCCGTGATGATGGCGCTGCCCCGCTGCCGGGGGCCAGGATCTCCTGGTGGGCGTCCTGAGTGGCCCGGCTCGGATCGATGCCGAGTTCGTCGGCGAGAGCGCGGCGCAGGGCGCGGTAGACCTCCAGGGCTTGAGCGGTGCGGTCGGTGCGGTGGAGTGCGACCATCAGCTGTCGGTGGAATGCCTCCCGGTAGGGATGTTCCGCGGCCAGGGCCGCGAGATCGGTGCTGATTCCCTGATGCTCGCCAAGGTTCAGCTGGGCGTCGAAGTGCCATTCCAGCGTCTGCAGTCGGGTTTCAGTCCACTGTTCACGCAGGGCCCGCGCTTCGTGGAGGTCGGCCAGTTCGGCCAGCGGTTCTCCTCGCCACAGGTCAAGTGCCGCGGCTGTCTCGTGGCGGACGGCGTCCCAGTCTTCGCTCAGGATCGCGGTCCGGGCCTGGCCGACATGGCGTTCGAAGAGCTGGCAGTCCAGCTCGCCGTCGGCGACTTTCAGCAGGTAGCCCAGCGGCGTCATCGAGATCCGTTCGCCTGTGCCGTCGGCCAGCACGCGCCGAAGCCGTGCCACCAGGTTGTGCACAGCGGCGGCCCCCGAGGCCGGTGGGTTGTCGTTCCACAACGCGTCTTGCAACCGGTCCGTCGGGATGGGCTGGTTCGCCTGCAGGAGCAGCACCGCCAGCAACGAGCGGAGCTTCACGCCGCTCACGGTGATCTCTGCGGAGTCGTCACGGACGCTCAGCTGACCGAGCACACTGAACTGCACTGCGAACCCCCTGCTTGATCTCTGCGGCATGTTAGCTCTGTGACAGGTGCGCCGAAGATGATCCTTCCACCGGGCTGACACCAGCCCAGCACATGGCTTCGGCCGTGGGGTGGCAGCGCCACAGCACGTGCGGCCATCGCACTGCGGATACGGGGGTACCGCAGTGCGATGCGCCGCCGACTGGCCGAGGGCAGCGGCGAGGAGGACCTGACTGGTGTGATCGACCTTCTGGTGCACCGACCGGCCACCGCGGTGGAGTGCGGGCTCAGCCGGGGCGGTGCCGTGCACGCTGCTTCGACCGCGGGTGCGTGGCGGTCGGCGGAGCGAGGGGCGCCGTGAGCGCTCGGGGTGGGTCGGTGCGGAGATCGGTGGTCTCCCAGGCGGTGAGGCGGTCGGCGGCGGCCGGGGCTTCGGGGGCGCCGATGCGTCGGTAGATGGCGACGGCCTGCCGGAGGTCGGTGAGTGCGGTGTCGCGGTCGCCGAGGTGCGCGGAGCAGTGGGCGGTGCCTTCCAGGGCCCTGGCCTCGTCGAGGGGGCTGTGGATCTGGCGGGCGAGCCGCATGGCCTCCTGGTAGAGCGGCAGGGCTTCGCGCGGACCGGTGGTGTCCGCGACCAACGCGCCCAGGTTGGTGAGCAGTTCGGCCTGGCCGGGGCGGCTGCCGATGCTCTGGTAGATCGCCAGGGCCAGCTGGTAGAGATCGGCGGCGGCCGGGAAGTCCCCGGTCGCGTGCCGTACGCGGCCCAGGCCCTGGAGTGCGTCGGCTTCGCCCTGGCGGCTGCCGATGCTGCGGTAGATGGTCAGGGCTTGCTCGTGCAGTTCGGCGGCGGCCGGGAAGTCCCCGGTCGCGTGCCGCGCGCGGCCGAGGTTCCAGAGGATGATGGCCTCGCCCTGGCGGCTGCCGATGCTGCGGTAGATCGTCAGGGCTCGTTGGTGCAGCTTCGCGGCGGCCGGGTAGTCACCGGTCTCGTGCAGCACGTAGCCCAGGTCATGGAGGGCGCCTGCCTCGCCCCGACGGTCACCGCACGACCGGTACAGCGCCAGGACCCGCTCCATCAGCGAGATGGCTGCCGGGGAGTCGCCCGTCGAATGGCGCGCGCGGCCCAGATCGCACAGCGTTCGTGCTTCGGCGAGGCGGTCGCCGAGGTCCTGGAAGATCGCCAGGGCCAGCTCGTGCAGTTCGGCCGCCGCGTCGTAGTCCCCGGTCAGGACTCGGATGCGGCCGAGCTCGTGCAGGCCGGCCGCCTCGCCGCGGCGGTCGCCGATCTCCTGGTAGATGGCCAGCGCCCGCTCGTACAGTTCGGCCGAGGCGTGGTAGTCCCCGGTCGCGTGGTAGGTGCGGCCCAGGTCGCAGAGGGCCGCCGCCTCGCCGCCCTGGTCTCCCAGGGCGTGTGCGGCGGCCGCCGCGGACTGGTGCAGCCCGGCGGCCTGCGTCCAGGGGCCGTCCAGGAGCAGGACGGTGGCCAGGGCGGCGGTGAGCGCGACGGCGTGTGAGTGCCGGGCGTTGGCGGTGGCATGGGTGACGGCGGCGGTCAGATTGTCGCGGTCGGCGCGCATCCAGGTCAGGGCGGCGTCCCGGTCGGCCAGTTGCGGTGCGGTGACGGGCGCTGTGGGGAGTGCGGGCGATCCGGGTCTGGTGCGGCGGGCGAGATGGTGGTCGGCTCTTCGGGCGGTGTGCTGGTAGTAGTCCAGCAGCCGTTCCAGGGCCGCCTCGGATTCCTTCCTCCCGAGCCGGTCGCGCCGGGTGCGCGCGTAGAGGCCGACGAGGTCGTGGAAGCGGTAGCGACCCGGCGTGTGCTGGATGAGCAGGTTGTGGTCCAGCAGCGACTCCAGGAGGCGTTCGGCGGTGCGGTGGTCGGTGCCGGCCAGGTTGGCGGCGGCGAAGGGGTCGAAGTCCGGTCCGGGGATCTGGCCCAGGTGGAGGAAGAGCTGCTGTTCGGCGTCGGACAGGGCGGCGTAGGAGGAGTCGAAGACGGCCGTCAGATTGCGGTCCTCGTCCTGGAGGTGGTCCAGGCGGCGGTGTTCGTCCCGTAGTTGCTCGACCAGGTCCCCCACGCGCAGCGCGCGGTGGTGGCGCAGCCGGGCGCCGGTGATGCGGATGGCCAGGGGGAGGCGGGCGCAGAGGTCGACCAGGTCGGCGGTCGCCGGGTGGTCGGCGGGGATGCGGCCGGGGCCGGCGGCCTCGTGCAGCAGGGCGATGGCCTCGGGGCCGGGCAGGACGTCGAGCGCGAGGAGGTGTGCGTCGTCGAGGCCGGCCAGGTGCGTGCGGCTGGTGATCAGGACCAGGCAGCCGGGCATGCCGGGCAGCAGGGGACGGACCTGGGCGGCGTTGGCGGCGTTGTCCAGGAGGACCAGGGTGCGCGTCCCGGCGAGTCGGTCACGGTAGAACGCGGCGCGCTCGCCCGGGTCCCGGGGGATCTCCCGCGGAGGCACGCCGAGGGAGCGCAGCAGCAGGCCCAGGGCGTCCTCGGCGGTGAGCGGTGCGGTGCCGGGGGTGTGGCCGTGCAGGTCGATGAACAGCTGGCCGTCGGGGAAGTGGGCGCGAACCCGGTGGGCGGTGTGGACGGCCAACGCGGACTTTCCGACGCCTCCCATCCCGTCGATCGCGGAGACCACCACCATTTCCGCGTTGCTGCCGGCGGGTGCTCCTTCGGCCACCCGGAGCAGCTGCTCCAGCTCGCGCGTGCGACCGGTGAACAGCCGGGTGTCGTACGGCAGTTGGCAGGGTGCGGCGCGGTGCTGCGGTCGGCCTGCCGGTCTGCGGGTGTCGGCGGCCGGGGCGGCGGGGGCATCCGGCCCGCGGGCCGCCGCGATCAGCTGCTCCTGGTCGGCCGGTTCCAGGCCGAGACCCGCGGCGAGTCTGGACACGGAGGACAGCCGCGGGCTCCGCCGGCCGGCCTCCAGCACGCTGATCGCGTGCACGGACATGCCGGACCGCTCCGCAAGCTCCTCCTGTGTGAGACCGGCCCGCAACCGGTAGCGCCGGAGCGCTTCCCCGAACTGCCCAGGCATGTGCATCCCCCGCCGACAGTCGTCAGACACGGCCGGCGGCCCATGGTTACCGCGCCGTCGGTCAACCCACGACCGTAGAGCATCGCGGTGACGAAAGACCAGACGAATGCCAAGTCACCGCCGTGGGACCGGCGAGGGCGGTACTCGACGATGGTCCTCGTCCAGGAACGGCGTCCTTTCCGAGGATTGCTGCGGGGGACCTTCCGACGGGCCCCCGCAGCCCGCTCGGATGCAGGCACGGGGCTGGATCAGCGGCCACCCGCGGAGGTGCGGATGCCCTCCGCCGGCGGCCGGGGCCGTTCTCGGCTAAACCTGTTGGTTCACAGTGGAATTCGTCCTTGCGGATCGTCGCACGGGTGTCACGGGCGGAACCGCACGACCTGCGGGTCGTGGTCGCTCGCCTGGTCGGCGTACTCGGAGTTCACGTGCACGACCTGGTAGTCGTACTTGCGGACGGCGGGGGAGACCAGGATGTGGTCGAGCACCTGGGAGATGCCGTCGTAGACGTAGGTGTACTGCTGGTCCGCCGGCAGGGTGGTGATCAGGTCGGTGAGGATCCGCTCGCCGCTGCCGTCGGCGGTGCCGGTTGTCAACGCACGTAGAGCCGCGCTGAACTGGTAGTCGTTCAGGTCGCCGACCGCGACCACGTCGGCGTTCTTGTCCATCGCCTCGGCCTGAGACGCCCACCGGTTCGCGCGGTTCCGAGCCGACCCACCCCGACGGCACCTGAAGAGCGGTGTCCGCTCGCGCGGCAGCCGAGTCCACCGCAGCGTGACGCGCATCACCGCCGACGTCGTCACATTCCCGGGCGGTGTGCCGTCTACCTGCCGGGCGCGGCCGTCGTTCCGCGTCACCACCGGCCAGGAGGAGGAGCGAAGATGGAGACCTTGACCGTTCGACGCGTCATCGCGGCGCCGATCGCGGACGTGTTCGACTGGTGCGCCACGACCACCAACTACACCCGCTCCCCGCTCATCCTCAGGGCGCGACTGGCCCGACCGGGTGCGGGCGCGCCGTACGGAGTGGGCGCGGTCCGGCTGCACACCTGGGCGATCGGCTGGTTCCGCGAGCGGGTCACCAGCTACAACCCGCCGTACGACTTCGACTACACCGTCGAACGCAGCTTCCCGCCGTCCCGGCATGAGCTCGGCCGCATGACCTTCACCGAGGTCGCCGGGGGCACCGAAGTCATCTGGACGACCATCTTCCAGGTCTGCCTCCCCTTCGGCCCGGCCGTCACCCGCGTACTCGCCAAACCCGTCATCGCCCACACCTTCGGCAAGATCCTCGACGCCGCCGACGCCGCACTCACGGCCGGCCCGGCCGCCGATCACAAGTGATCGATTGAGCGGGGAGCGTGTGCGACCCGGCCACGCTGCGGCTGCGCGCCACGCTCCCGGGCCCGGCTGCCCGTCCGGGTGGAGCTATCTGCCCTCGTCCCCGGTGAGGCGCTGGACGCGATCGGCGCAGGACGCCCGGTGCGTGCCGGGCTGTTTCATGAGCGGTCACCCGTGAAACGCCGGGCGGTGTCTGCGGCATGGTCGGTGTCAGAGCCGTGTCAGCCCTGTGTCAGGCCCGTCGGCGAACGTGGCCGTAACAACCGCCGCGAAAGGAAATCCGATGAGTCAGACGGCTCCCGTCCCGCACGGCCTCCCCATGGAGCGCGATGCGGGCCCCTTCGACCCGCCCCGCCGGATCACCCGACTGCGCGAAGCCCGCCCCGTCAGTCCCATGGTCTTCCCCGACGGCCACGAGGGCTGGCTCGTCACCGGCTACGACGCGGTCCGCCAGCTCATGGCCGACACCCGGTTCAGCTCCCGCCAGGACATCGGCGTCATCCACGTGCCGTTCGAGGTGCCCGGCATGGCCGACATCACCGAACCGTCCCCGCAGGTACCGGGACTGTTCATCAGCATGGACCCGCCGGACCACACCCGGTTGCGGCGCAAGCTCACCGGCGCCTTCACCGTCAAGCGGATGAAGCAGCTCGAAGAGCACATCATCGGCATCGCCGAGCGGCAACTGGACGAACTGGCGCGCCTCACCCCGCCGGTCGACCTGGTCAAGGAGTTCGCGCTGCCGGTGCCCTCGCTGGTGATCTGCGAACTGCTCGGCGTGCCCTACGCGGACCGGGAGAACTTCCAGGCCAACACCGCCAAGTTCATGGTCAAGGACCAGCCGGTCGACGAGAAGATGGCCGCGTACGGCGCGATGATGACGTACCTCGCCGAACTGGTCACGAGCAAGCGCGCCGCCCCCGGTGATGACATCCTGTCCGACCTGGCCCGCGATGACGACCTCGGCATCGAGGAGCTGACCGGCATGGCCTTCCTGCTGCTGCTCGCGGGCCACGAAACCACTGCCAACATGCTGGCACTGGGCACCTTCGCGCTCCTGGAGCACCCCGAGCAGCTGGCCGAACTGCGCTCCAACCCGGATCTGCTGCCCGGTGCCGTCGAGGAACTCATGCGCTACCTGTCCGTCGTCGACGTCCTCTACCGCTACGCCACGGAGGACATCGAACTCGGCGGTGAGACGATCCGCGAGGGATCGACCGTCGTCGTCTCGATGCTGGCCGCCAACCGCGACCCCCGGCGCTTCGACAACCCCGACACCCTGGACATCCACCGCGAGGCCCGCGGTCACCTGTCCCTCGGCCACGGCATCCACCAGTGCCTCGGTCAGCAACTGGCCCGCATCGAGATGCGCGCCGGTTTCGACGGACTGCTGCGTCGCTTCCCGACCCTCAAGCTCGCCATCCCGGCCGACGAGGTGAAGCTCAGGACCGACATGAACATCTACGGCGTCCACGAGCTGCCGGTCACCTGGACGGAAACGGCCTGATGACCGAGCCGCAGCGCCCCGCACACCTTCCGGACCCCGTTCACCGGGCCTCGCGCGACGACCGCGAGCAGGTCGTGCCGGGCCAGGTCCCGATGAGCGGGCTGAGCCGGAGCGGTCCCGGCGGTTGAGGTTCCGTGGCGGAGGGGGAAGAGCCGGGCGCGACATCCTCGTCCAGGATGTCGCGCCCGCGCGGCCCGCTCCCGGACGAGGGCGGACGACGAAGGGCCGACCGTGCCGGACGGCCTCGGGGGACCTCTCGTCGAGCGTGGCGACCGGTGGTGTGGCGGAGGACCGCGAAGGCGCTCTCAGCGGCGCTCCGTAACCAGGGATGAAGCCACTTTTAAGAACTGCCAAAGAGCCCGACTTTCCAGCTCGGAGGGCATTTTCGACCCCCGCCGATGGCTAGCATGAAGAGCGTCGGAGTGGGGGATCCCGTCGCACAACGCGCAGGAAGCCCTCGGAGGCATCGAGCCCGTTGTCCGGGCCGCACTGGAAACCCGCGCTGGACGCCACCGCCGGACATCCGTTCCGGCGCCGGCGCCGCATCGCGCGACGACTGGTTCCGGGTTCGTGAGTTCGGGTCGCAAAGGAGAACTGTCATCAATTCACGACGCAACAAAGCCGTGATCGCCGTCTGCGGCACCCTGCCCCTGCTGTTCGTGGGCGCGGCCGCCGGCCCGGCCTACGCCCACGGGTCCATGCAGACTCCGGTCAGCCGGGTCTACGCCTGCTACCAGGAGGGCCCCGAGCATCCCAGCACCGCTGCGTGCCAGGCGGCCGTCGCGGCGTCCGGAACCCAGGGATTCTACGACTGGATGGGTGTCAGGATCGGGGACGCCGCCGGACGCCATCACGAGCTCATCCCGGACGGCAGGCTCTGCAGTGCGGGCAACGACGAGTACAAGGGTCTCGATCTGCCCCGCTCGGACTGGCCGGCGACCTCGCTCCCGGCAGGCGGGGGCAGCTACACGTTCAAGTACCGGGGGACGGCGCCGCACCGCGGCACCTTCCAGCTCTTCGTCACCAAGGACGGGTACGACCCGGCCAAGCCGTTGAAGTGGTCGGACCTGGAGGCGTCGCCCTTCTACACCGCAACCGACCCGGCCCTGGTGAACGGGTCGTACGAGATGACGGCCCGTCTGCCGAAGAAGGCCGGCCGTCACCTGATCTACGCGATCTGGCAGCGCTCGGACAGCCCGGAGGCCTTCTACTCCTGCTCCGACGTCGTCTTCGGCGGGGCCGGCCCGGCCACGGGCTCCGGCGGCTCGAACGGTCCGGGCGCATCCGGCGGTTCCACCGGTCCGGGCGCGTCCGGCGGCCCCACCGGCTCGGGAGGCTCGGGCACGCCGGGCGCCGTACCGAGCGGTGCCGCGACGCACGCGGCAACCGGTTCCGGGGCGAGCCATGGCGGCATGGACATGATCGGTACGGCGGTGTCGGCGACGGCCTCCGCCTCGCATAGCGGCTCGGGGCCGGCCGGCAGTGAT
Source organism: Kitasatospora sp. NPDC032150 (assembly GCF_055579945.1). NCBI lineage: Bacteria > Bacillati > Actinomycetota > Actinomycetes > Kitasatosporales > Streptomycetaceae > Kitasatospora > Kitasatospora sp. NPDC032150. The sequence continues at coordinate 58,951 of NZ_JBVIMH010000025.1, forward strand.
GGCGGGAGCGATGCGGCCGACTCCTCACCGGACCAGCACCTGGCCTTCACCGGCGCATCGGATGTTCTGCCGCTGGCCGGCGGCGGGGTCGCGGTGCTGGGCGTGGGAGCGGCTGCTCTGGTGCTGACCCGGCGTCGCCGCAGCCACCGCCGGACCTGACCCCCGGTCCCGCCAGGCGGTCGGCCTCCTGCAGCGTCTTCGCGGTGCCCGTCCGCTGATTCCCCGTCGTCAGGGAGCGGCGGGCCGGCCCGACCGGCCGGTCGCACGGCTCAGCGGCGCGCCAACCGGCGCCACCACCGCGCCGGCGTCCGTTCGGGACGGCGTGCGACACGGCGGTGCGCGGCACGACTGTCGCCGGGCCGGCCCCCGGACTCCGGCCCGGGGGCCGGCCCGGACGGGAGCCAGACCCGCACCCCGGCTCCGCCGAGCACCGACCGCTCGATCCGCACACCGCCGCCGGCTCCCTCGGCCGTCCGGCGCAGGATGTCGAGCCCCAGCCCGGTGGAGCCCTGCTTACCGCTGCCGTGGCCGCGCAGCAGGGCGGCCCGGGGGGCTTCCATGCCAGGCCCGGCGTCGTCGACCAGGATGGTCGCGCGACCGTCGACCGAGCGCAGCGTCACCGAGAACGCGGTTCCCTCCTCGGTGTGCCGGAAGACGTTCCCGAGCGCGGCGTCGACGGCGGCGGCCAGTTCCGTTCGTGCCACCGGAACCCGCACGGGGGCGTCGGCACCGGAGAACTCCCAGCGGCGCCCCTGGTCCTCGGCCAGCGCCGACCAGAAGGCCATGCGCTCCGAGAGCACCTCGGCCGCGTCGCACTCGGCTGTCTCCTCACGCCTGCCGCCCGCCCGTGCGGTCCTGATGACCAGGTCCACCTCCTGCTCGAGCCATGCCACGGCGCCGCGGGTCTGGTCCGCGACCGGACCGGCTGCGAGCGCGGCCGCGTTGAGCCGGAGCGCCGTCAGCGGTGTGCGCAGCCGGTGCGAGAGATCTGCGGCGAACTCCCTTTCGGCAACGAGCATCTGACCCATCCGATCGGCCATCGCGTTGAACGCGAGGCCCACCTCGCGGAGTTCGTACGGTCCCTGGGCGTCCACCCGCACGCCGAGATCCCCGCCGCCGAGCGTGCGGGCGACCCCGGCCAAGTGGCGCGTCGCACTCACCAGTCGGGCCGCGAGCCGGTCGGCCACCAGGGAGGAGATGGCGACCAGTACGACGGCGACACCGCCCAGCACGAGCCAGACCGTACCCAGCCCGCGCCTGAGATCGCCGTCGAGCAGGTAGACCTCGACCACGGCGATGCCGCCGTTGTCGAGCACGACGGGCTGGAGCACGGAGTACCCGCCCGAGACCTGCGCGGTGTAGGCACGCCCCTGCCGGGCCGCCGCGCCGAGCTGCTCGCCGCTCGCGTGTGCCGGGCCGATCACCGCACCGGAAGGCAGGTGCACCGCGATCCGCCCGGCGGCACCCACCGGCGTGCTCGCCAACGCCCGTGCCAGCAGTGCGCGGTCCGTGGTGACCACGAGGACGGGTTCGATCGCGGTGGCCTGGCGTTCGGCCTCGGTGAACGCCCGGTCGCGGGCGTACTCACGGACCGTCAGGGCCAGCGGGATCAGGAACGCGAGCGCGACCATGGTGGCGACGGCGATCGCGAACCGGGCCAGTGCCCCTCTCACGACCGGGAGCCGGACGGCTCACCCATCGGGGCCTCGAGCCTCACCCCGACGCCGCGCACGGTGTGGAGATAGCGCGGCGCCGCGGCGCGTTCGCCGAGCTTCCGGCGCAGCCACGACAGATGCACGTCGATGGTCTGGTCCTCCCCGTAGGGCTGCTGCCAGACCTGGGCCAGCAGTTCACGGCGGGTCACCACCTCGCCGGGCCGTCCCGCAAGACAGGCGAGCAGGTCGAACTCCCGGCGCGCGAGATCCAGCGGCACCCCGTCGAGGGTCGCCTCCCGCCGGCGCAGGTCGACCCGCAGCCCACCCACGACCAGCACCTCGGATCGGCCGCCGGAACCCGACCGGCGCAGCAGGGCGGCGAGCCGGGCGTTGAGGTACTCCCCGGAGAAGGGTTTGGTCACGTAGTCGTCGGCGCCCTCGTGGAGCAGCCGGACGATCTCCGCCTCCTCGTCACGTGCGGTGGCGATCATGACCGGGACGTCGGACACTCCCCGCATCATCTTCAGGGCCTCGGCACCGTCGAGGTCGGGCAGGCCGAGGTCGAGTATGACGACGTCCGGTGGGTGCCGGGCGACTTCCCGAAGGGCCTCCAAAGCCGTACCGACGCTGCGAACGGTGTGTGAGGCATTCGTCAGGTCGCGAATAACGGCCCATTTGACGAAGGGATCGTCCTCGACCAGGAGCACACTTGCCATAATGCCCCCCACCGTACGCCACCGGTTCCGCGATTCGCCACTGTTGGGCTGCCACCGGACCTTCGGGCAATATTGGGCCGTGCGCTTTCGGACCCTCGCGGCGGCATGGCTCACCGCCACCATCGCAGCAGCAGCAGTGTCCTGGTTCGGTGTCAGCACGGCACTGCAGGTGGCCCTCTTCGGTGCTCCGCGGGTCGTGCTGATTCCGGACCAGGCCGACATCTCCACGACCTCTCCCACGCCAGCGGCTTCGCCGACCCGATCTCCGCAGGCACAGGGCAGTCCGTCCGGCGCGGTTTCCGTCACGGCGTCAGCGCCGGTGTCCCCGGCCGCGCCGGCCACCAGGACGCCGGCCCCTGCGGCGTCCCCCGGCGCGACGGCCACGACGGTCCCGGCCGCGACGGGCGACGGGTCGGGAGCCCGCGGCTACACGGTTCACGGCGGCCAGGTCACACTGGCCATCGGCTCCGACTCGGCCTCCCTCGTCTCGGCCACGCCCGCCTCCGGATACGCGGTGAAGGTGTGGCGGGCGCCGGGCTGGCTGCGGGTGGACTTCACCGGAAGCGGCGGCACCTCCTCGGTCTTCGCCACATGGAACGGGCACCCGCCGATGGTGCAGACCTACGAGTCCTGACCGCGCGCCGCATACCCGGCGGACGGATATCCGATGCGTCCGGCTGCGCTCGCGGCGGGAACGATAACCCTTCCTTACACCTTTCTTAATCCTCCGTGTTTTCCTTCGGAATGGAAGCTGGCTAGGGTCGAGGGCAGCCGGTCGGGGAAAGACCGGCTCTCCCCGAACGCCGCCTCCGGTGCCGCTGACCGACGGCCGTGGTTTTCCGATGCGGGGCGATGCGTACGAGCTCCTTCTTCGACAGGCCGGAATCATGCCGGCCGATTTCTCGTGTGCCGAACGGAACCAGGACAGGAGAAGCCTTGCACATCGAAAACAGCACCGGGATCACCGTGCAGTCCGGACACCTGCTGGAACGGGTGATCCCGCGTCTCGTCATCTCCTCCGCGCGCGAGGTCCGGCTGCGCCATCGCGCGTCCGCGCCGGGGGAGGTGGTGACCGGCGGGTATGCCGAGCCTGCGGAAGAGGGATGGGCGCAGCACGGCTCCGACCACCCGCGTCCACGGCCGGGTCTGCCCGAACGCGCCGGCCAGGCGGGGTCGTCCGCGTCCGCGCACCCCGTACGGGAACCGACGGCAGACCCTCAGGCCGCCCCGTACCAGACCCGGTGGATCGGGGGCGCCATCGGCGAACTCTGCCGGGCCCTCGACAGCGCCCGAGCGGACGCCGTCCGGCTTCAGGGGCTGCTCGCGGCGGCCGAGACGGACCTCGACGCGGCACGCCGGGAGGCGGCGGACACCTCCCGGCAGAACGACGAGCTGCGCGACCGGCTCCGGTCGGCGGACGCCGAGCGGCGCCAGGCACTGGACGCCGCCGAGCAGGCGGAGGCGATGCGGGTCGCGGCGGAACGTGGGCGGGCGGAGGCCGAGACCCGGGCAGCGCTGGTGTCCGCGCACGCGGGCCAGGCCGAGCAGCGGGTCAAGGAAGCGCTCGCGCAGGCCCAGCAGACGGAGATCGCTCGGGACGCGGCCCGGGCCGACGCCGCCAGGTGCCAGCAGGAGGCGCTTGGAATGGGACGCGCCGTCGACGAACTCCGCGGCTTCGTGGCACGCATCACTGCGGAACGCGATGCCGCCCGCACGGAGGCGGAACGTGCGCGACGCCAGATCGACGAGTGGACCGCCCATGTCCTGGACGCGCTGCTCGTGGAACGGGACGCGGCTCGTGCGGAGGCGGAACGGGTGACCCGCCAGATCGGCGGGTAGCCGGCACCCTCCGGCGGACTCCGCCGGGCACCCCGCGCCGCACCCCGCACGCGACAGGTGAACCAGTGCGACCGGACCGTGCTCCGGACTCTCACCGAGGCGCCAATTCGCCATCGGGCAGCTCGGCTTCACCCAAACACCTTCGAGCGCGCGGCTGCCGCGCCTCCCGCGCACCTCGGGACCCGCCGCCGGAACGACGGCTCCTCCACCCAAATGACCATCCCTCCCTCCAGCACAGGGTGCACCAGCATGAGCGTTCTCGGTGACGTCACGTCACCTGCGTCGACCCGGCGAACCCGGTCGGCCGCGCACCTACGCGCGGCCCGGCACCGGGCTCCGTCCACGGTCGCCGACAGCCGACCCCGCCTGCGTCCCGGGACACTGCTCCGCGGTCTCCTCGCGGGCGGGTGCGCGACCACACTGCTATGGCTGGTCCAGGTCGTGCCGTCCGCCCGGCTCGACGCGCTACTGGCGACCGCCGCCCATCTCACCGGGCTCCTCGCCGGATACGGCATGCTGGTGATGCTGCTACTGATGGCGCGGATACCGGCGATCGAGCACGGTGTGGGTGCCGACGTACTGGCCCGGTGGCACGCGCGCGGAGGGCGTTACGTCCTCACCCTCACCGGGGCGCACGCCCTGCTCGCGCTGATGGGTTTCGCGGCCTACTCCGGCCGCGACGTCGTGAGTGCCGTCAGGGCGGTGCTCGGCTATCCCGCGCTCGCCGAGGCCGCCGCGGGAACGCTCCTGCTGGGCGTCGTCGGCGTGGTCTCCGCAACGGCCGTACGGCACCGCGTCCGGCACGAGACCTGGCGGGCCGTCCACCTGCTGACCTACCTGGTGGCCGGCCTGGCCTTCGCCCACGAGGTGGCCGGTCCCGACCTCGCCGGCGTGCCGGTACTCGCCTGGCTGTGGTCACTGCTGTACGCCCAGATCGCCGTGCTCGTGGTCTGGTACCGATGCGTGGTCCCGATCCGGCAAGTGCTGCGCCACCGCCTGCGCGTGGTGGAAGTACGGACCGAGGGCCCGGGCGTGGTGTCGGTGGTGATCGCCGGTGAACGACTGGAGGAACTCCAGGCCCAGGCGGGCCAGTTCTTCCGGTGGCGCTTCCTCACCCGCAGGCTGTGGTCCACCGCCCTGCCGTTCTCGCTCTCCGCCGTGCCGCGGGGCGGCACCATGCGCATCACCGTCAAGGCGCTGGGCGACCACACGCGTCGGGTACGGCGCCTGCGTCCGGGTGTGCGGGTCATGGCCACCGGGCCGTTCGGATCGATGACCGCGCACCGGCGCACCCGTCGAAAGGTCCTGCTCCTGGCCGGCGGCGTCGGCATCACCCCCATGCGGGCGCTCTTCGAGACGCTGCCGGGGGGACCGGGGGACATCGTGCTCTTCTACCGCGCCAACAGTCCCGAGCACCTGGTGCTGCGTCACGAGCTGGAGTCGATCGCGAGCGTCCGGCAGGCCGGACTGCACTACCTGCTGGGATCGTCGCAGGGAGAGCGCAATCCACTGGCTCCCGCGCTGCTGCTCAGGCTGCTGCCGGACCTGGCCGAGCGGGACGTGTACCTGTGCGGTCCGCCGGGAATGACGACCGCCGCCATCAAGGCGCTGGAGGAAGCCGGCGTCCCGCGAAGAAGGATCCACTGCGAGACTTTCGCGTTCTGATCCCCGTCCCACCCGCAACGAACGGCCGGGCCGCCAGGATCGACGCGGCCCGCACCCTGCGACATCCGAAGGAATCACATCTCACCGTGACCGTGATCCCGCTCCGCCCCTCTCCCGTTCCCGTGACCCGGTGGCATCGCCTGGGCGCCGCGGTCGGCCTGGCCTGTGCAGGACTGCTGGTGGGTTCGCTGCTGTCCGCCACGGTGCGGCCGACGGCTCCACCGCCGCCGGACCGGGCCGCAGGGCATTCGCACAGCTCTGCCCCGACCGCTCGCTCCTGAGCCGGCCCGGCTTTCCGCGGGGCGCCGTGCACGCCTGGTACCCCGCGGAGGGTGCCTGTTCGAAAGGGCGGCGGCGCGGTGGAGAGAAGCGGCTCAACACGTCCTCGGAGTCGGCTGCGCACCCTTGATGGCCCTCTCCGCCTGCTCACCCGAGGAGTGGGCCACCGCAGCGAATCCTTGAAGTGGCCCCGCTCAGCTGAGCGGGGCCACTTCAGGTCAGCCGGCGAAGTCGGCGTGGTGGTCGAACTCGCCGTCCTTGACGCCCTGGAGGAACTTGGCGAACTTCAGGGGGGTGGTGCGGACGATGACCTCACCGTCGTCGGACTCGCGGAGTTCCACCAACCCGTTGACCGTGCGTACCTCGACGCAGTTGTTATTCGCAGCGCTGTAGCTGGACTTCTGCCACTCGAAGCTAGTCATGCCCGTCCTTCATTTCTTTCATGATGCAGTGGATGAAGTCTCGTGACTCGTCTTCTGGTAGAGCGACGGCTGCGATGCGCTCAAGGATCGCGCGGTAGCTTGCCAGATGAGCTGGGGAGTCGAAGAGAAGCGAGCCATGAGACGAGTCAGCTTGAACCGTGTCCAGCTCTGGCACTGGCCCCGCGGCATAGGTGAGATTCTCGCTGGGACCGGGGAAGTCGACGGTGTCGAACGGCACGACTCGTACGGAGATTCCTGGGTGTTCGGAGTCCTCGACGAGGCAGCCGAGTTGTTCGCTGAGCACTCCCGGCCCGCCGTACTGAATGCGTAGCGCTGCCTCGTGGATGAACGCCAAGTATGGCGTTTCACCAGACCGGACGACCTGCTGTCTCCGTAGGCGGAACGTCGTCCTGAGGCCAACCTCATGCTGGGGAAGGGGGGTCTTGTCGGGGGTGTTCCCTGATGAGTCGCGCCGTGGGCGTGCGGCACCGTCGTGGGCATGACTTCCACGCCCTGTTCTTCCAGTACCGAGACGACCACGACCGAGGCCCGGCGCAGGCGGGTACCGGTGGCGACGCTCACCTGCGCGGTTCTCGCCGCGGTGGCGCTGGGCACGGCCGTCCCGGCGATGGCGGCTCCTGCCGCGCGGCCCGCGGCGGCTGCCGAACGCGCCGGTGGCCAGTTGCCGGGTCTGGACCCGCAGATCCTGCAGCGGGCGCTCTCGAGTGCTCCTGACCGGGTCACGGGGGTACTGGCGCGGGTGAGCGGTCCGGACGGCCATTGGGCCGGCACGTCCGGTACCGGTGACATTGCGACCGGGGCCCCGGTTCCGGTCGACGGTCGGTTCCGGCTCGGCAGCGTCACCAAGACCTTCATCGCCACCGTGGTGCTCCAGCTTGCCGCCGAAAACCGCGTCGACCTCGATCAGCCCGTTCAGCGGTACCTGCCGAACGTACTGCCCGACGGCTACCCGCCGATCCCGGTCCGCACCCTGCTCAACTTCACCAGCAGCCTTCCCGAACTGACACCGGACGACTTGCCCACCACCCCGGACGGCATCGTCGAGCACCGCTTCGACGACCACCCGCTGGCGGAACTGGTCGCAAAAGCGGTCCGCCACGACCGCCCCTTCCAGGACCCCGGCAAAATGCAGGTCTACGGAGCCACCGGCTACTACGTCGCCGCCATGCTCGTCGAGAACCTCACCGGACACACCTACCAGCAGGAGATCACCAACCGGATCCTGCTGCCGCTGCACCTGCGCGACACCACCGCTCCGGAAACCGACACCACCATCCCCGGCCCCCACGCCCACGGCTACATCGCAGTGCCCCGGCCGGACGGCGGAACGCGGCTGGTCGATATCACCGAACAGAACCCGGGCGCCGGCGGTATGATCTCCACCACGGCCGACCTCGACCGCTTCCTGACCGCCCTCTTCCGAGGACGGCTCCTGCCGCCGACCGAGCAGGCGGAACTGTTCACCGTCCCCGACGTCCCCTACCTCGGCGGCACCGACAACGACCCGGGTCACGGCCGCGCCTACTACGGCGCCGGACTGATGCGCGCGACCCTGCCCGACGGAGTGACCGTGTGGGGCAAGACCGGAAGCACCTTCGGCTACACCGACGGTATGTTCACCACCCGCGACCTGCGTCGGCGCCTGGTGTACTCCTTCAACCCCACCAACGGCGGAGGAAACGACCTCGCCTTGGTCAACCGGATCCTCTCCGCGACCTTCGCCCCATGAGAAGAGACACGGCACACGACCGGCGAGGCGACGACGCTTGATCTCGCGCCGACATTGAGACCGACTGCCGTGCCGCCGAGCCGAGTTGGGGGATCGGCTCGGCCGTGCGGCGCGGCGCGGTCAGACGGGTATGCCTCGGGCCGGATCCCAGTGTTCAGGCGCCACTACGGGTTCGGACAGGGCTTCGGGGCAGGGCGGCGGGGGCGGCGGGGCCGCGGTGCACTCATCTGGCCCGGGCATCCTGAGCGTTGCGATGACGCCGAGGGCCACGATGGCGAGCGCCAGTGCGAGGAGGACCGCGAGGGCCGCGCCGACCGGGAAGTCGGCGGTACCTGCACCTCCATGCGAAGCTCGTACCATGTCTGGCACGAAGCGCTCTCGTACCCATCTTGCTGCGGCGACCATCGTCGCCGCGTTCGTTCTCGCTGGCTGCTCGTCCGGGTCGTCTGCCAGGAGTGGCAACCAGACCGGCTTCGTCTCCTCCAAGGGCAGCAGAATCTCGACCGCTGCTCCCGGCCATCGCCAGGATGCACCGGATGTCTCGGGCACCACCTTGGATGGTCACTCAACAAAGCTGTCCGACTACCGAGGCAAGGTGGTCGTGCTGAACATCTGGGGCTCCTGGTGCGACCCCTGCCGCGGCGAGGCGAAGGGGCTGGAGGCGGTGTGGGAGAAGTACCAGAGTCAGAGCGTCCAGTTCCTCGGTATCAACACCAGGGACGTCGACCGGGCCAACGCCGTCGCGTTCGAGACGAACAAGGGCGTCACATTCCCCAGCATCTACGATCCGGATGGCACCCAGATCCTCAAGTTCCCCAAGGGAAGCCTCAATCCGCAGTTCATCCCGACCACCATCGTGATAGACCGCGACGGCAAACTGGCCACCCGAGCGTTCGGCGCGCAGAGCGCCGACGTCATTGAGTCCATGCTCCAGCCAGTCCTCGCGGAGCAGAACCACTGAGCGCTTCCAGGGCGAAGCATTGCGCAGGGACGTACCCCAAGGGCGCGGCCGTCGGGTCCGGCCGGGCTCCGATGGCCGCGTCCGCCCGTCCTGAGCGGCCGTGCAGCGTTCCGCCGGGCCCGCCACCGTCGGGGTGACCGATCAAGTTGCGCGTCCGGAGCGGGATCCGGCCGACGTGCCGGCCTCCACCTCGAAGAATTGAGGCTGGTCCACGCCCGCGCGCTTCGCCGGCGGGCCGGACAGGGCGTGGCGCGACGTCGCACCTCGCGCGAGTACCACCCCGATGGCGGCGGCGGCCGCACTCACCAACAGGGCGAGAGCGGTCACGGTGAGGGCGTCCGGGTGGATCAGCGGTTGGCCGCGCAGCGCCTGCCAGGTCACCAGTGCCACCAGCCCCCCGTAGCCCCCGGCGGCCACCAGTACCAGCTCCACCCGCGTACGGTCGTCGCGGAGGCGAGGGAACCGGGCGGCCATCGCGGCCAGGGCGAACGCGACCAGCGGAAGCACCTGGAGGGCGTGGATTCCGAGGAAGTGCGGGATCCGAAGGTCACCGCCGGTGGTGCTCCAACCCAGGCCCGGCAGCCCCGGGCCGCCATCGGGCACACCCACGCTGTGCCCACCGGTGAACCCGGTGGGATGGCCGCTGGCCTCGGCGGCCCGCTGCGCCGGAGTGGGCACCACCATCAGGAAGCCCAGGGCGAGACCGGTCAACGTGAGGACGAGCGACGAGCGGATCGCCCATGTGGTGGCGGGATCGGCCTGACGCTCCCGCATGACCAGAATGGCGCCGACGAGCGCGGCGGTCCACATGACCACGATGGTGCCACCCATGGTGGTGCTCAATGCGGCGTTGAACGGCGTGCTGTTGTTGAAGTGGCTCTGCGTTCCACGGACCACCTGGGTCACGATGATGGCCATCTCCACCGCCAGCGTGCCGGCGACCACGGTACCCAGCCACCAGCCCACCCGCCGGGCCCTGCGCTGCCGGGAGTGGAGCCAGGCCAGACTCGTCAGGTAGGCACCGATCGACAGGCTGAACTTCAGGGGCTTCATCCAGATCGGCGCGCCGACGAGTACTCGGTGGTCGAAGAGAAGTCCGCCCACGGACACCAGGGACAGTAGCGCCATCACCACGGCGAGGCCCGTCAGCGGCCCGTGCCAACGCAGCGCCCGCCGGATCGGGGAAGTGTTCGAGGATGAGGTAGGTGGGTCCATGGGCCGCATAGGAGTTGTCCTTCAGCTCGCGCATCTTCTGACAGCGACGATGCTGCTGGTCAGCTCGGTACGGGCACGATGGGAGCAGCACCCCGATCGCGGGTGGGGTTATCCCCCGGTCGGCTGACGCCCGGGGGCATCTTTACCGACCGGACCTGATCGGACTGGGCCCAGGAAGGCGAACTTCGGACCGCTGCGGCAGAGAACCGGCTCAACACGTCCTGCGGACGTAGCCGTTGTGGTCCTGGGCGGTCACGCCCTTGTCCCGGCGGACGATGCTGAGCCGGCTGCCGAAGGCGGAGCACGCGCTGTGCAGGCCCTGGTCGGTGTACTCGATCACCAGGACGTGGTCGGCGAACGCGGAAGCGTACATGCCGCATTCGTCGTACTCGGCGCACTCCTCGGCGATGGCGAAGTCCAGGTGGGTCCGGGACCTGTCGCCCGCGAGGTCCGCGCCGTTCTTCTGGCCGACGGCCAGGCCGCGCGCGTGGGCGTGCGCGGCCGGAAGGGTGATGAACGCCTCGGCGTCGGCGGCGGTGAGCGTGCCGTCCGAGCGGGTGTAGCTGTCGTAGTTGTCGAGCTCGAGGGCGTTGAAGCCCTTCCCGGCGCATTCGTCGATCCACCGGTCGACCGTGGCCGCCACACGGGCGCGCCGGTCGGCCGTGCTGATGTCCAGCAGGGCCTCGTTCCAGTCGGAGTCGACGACCACCTGACCGTGCGTGTCGCCGTTCTCCCTGGTCAGGTTGGTTCCGAACGCACCGTCACGGACCGTGTACGGCAGGAAACTTCCGAGATCGCCTCCGTTGAGTGATGCTTCCTTAAGCAGCGTCATGCTGCAGGATCCAGAACAATGAACGCACAACGGGGGCTGTGGCGTGAACGTGGCCGACATGGCGGTCATCGGACTGATTGTCAGTATTTTTCCACCGGAGCTCGTCGACTCCGCCGTCGAGGGCGCAGGGAGCAAGGAGGTCAGACGTCGCGCTCTCCCGGCCCGGCTGGTGACGTACTTCGTCATCGCCATGGCCGTCTGGCCGCAGCTGGGCTACGTGGGGGTGCTGGAGAAGCTGGCGGCGGCACTGCGGTGGACCCGCGCGGCCGTGCCGCCGTTCATCAAGATCCCGAGTGACGGGTCGATAGCGAAGGCCAGGGTGCGGTTGGGGGACGAGGCCCTGCACCGGCTCTTCGAGCTCTCGCCGGAGCAGGCCGGTGCACCGTGCGGAGCCGACGGTCCCGTGCGGGCGGGGCACCGGATCTGTTCGCTCACCGGGGCGCTGCTGGCCCTGCCCGACACTCCGGACAACCGGCACGCGTTCGACGTCCCGCCGGATCAGGAAGTTCCCCAGGGGCGGCTGCTGATGCTCGGTGACAACACCAGCCGTGCGGTGCTGAGCGTCGCCTTCGAAGGCGTCGGCACCGAGCAGAGCGGCATGGTGCGGAGCCTGCTGGGCCGGATCCCGGGCCCGCTGCTGGTCCTCGTCGATCCGGACCTTCCGGCGGCGGAGCTGCTGGACGACATCCGCTCCGCCGGCGCCGACGCGGCCTGGCTGCTGCCGGCCTCCGAGGCCTGGACGCCGCTGTCCACCCTGCCGGACGGCAGCTGCCTGGCCGTCATGGGCAATGGTGTCGAGACCGGCCAATCGCCGCTGAGGGTGGTCGAGTTCAGTACTGCGGCCGAGGACGGAACAAGCGTGATCCACCGGATCGCCACCACCGCGGTCGATCCGGACGTGCTGCCCGCCCAGGAGCTGGGCCGGGCCCACCTGGAGCGGTTCCGTACCGAGACGGTCTTCCAACTGCTCGCCCGATCCCGTCCGGACGTCCGGTCGCCGTTCCGGTCGCGCTCGCCGGAGCTGGTGCGCCAGGAGCTGTGGGGCATGCTCTGCTGCTACCAGGCGCTGCGGCTGCTCGTCGTCGCCCCGATCGCCGGCGGCGCGGCCGCGCACGGCGAGGAGACATTTCCGGCGAAAAGCAGCTGGTTGGCGAGCGCTTAAGGAAGCGTTTGAAATGCGTTGCCCGCCGGTGAGCGACGTGCTTGAATCCAATCCGATCGCAAAGGGCGATCCCTCGCCGGGGTTCGGGACTTGGGTTCCGAACCAGTGGTGCGCCAAATGCGTGCCATTTCGAGGAATTTTGACGAAGGGAGAAAACGATGGCGAAGAGCCTTGACGCTGCCGACATCGTTGTCGTCCGTCCGGCGCCCCACGCCGTGCGCCCGATGCACGACCGGAGCCGTGGCCCGCTGGATGACAACAACAGCAACGACAGCGGTGGTTGGGACAGCTTCACCACCCACGTCGACGACAAGGACTGATTCGTCGGTCCACTGCCGCGGCTGGTGAGCTGACTGCGGCAACGCGGCCGGCGGGTCCGCGGATCCATGGATCCGCGGACCCGCCGTGTCAGCCGGCCGCATTCCGGTCGGTCCAGTGCAAAGCATTCCGTAGGGAGACTCGGAAGTCATGACGATTCTTACGGATCGAGAAGACGCTGCGCCCGTCGCGCGGCCGCTCCTTGATCTCGCGCGCCTTATCAACCCGGTGGCCCCGGAGGAATTCAAGCAGGAATTCTGGGAGAAGAAGCCGCTGCTGGTCGAACGGAATGACCAGGAGTTCTATTCCAGCATTCTGACCCTGGACGACGTGGACCAGCTGCTGCTCCTCTCCGGTCCCGCTCTCGACTGCATCCGCGTGGTGGTCGAGGGCAAGGAGACGCCGGTCGAGGAACTCGGTTCCGCGCGGGGGCGGAACGGGAAGACCACCGCGCTCGAGGCGCTGTACGAGCGCTACCGCACCGGCTCGACCCTGGTACTCAACGCACTCGAGCGCCGGTGGGCGCCGATAGCCCGGCTGTCCTCCGCGCTGAGCGCCGAGCTCAGCGCACGGGTCCAGGCGAACGTCTACCTCACGCCGGGCGGCAGCGCCCGGGGCTTCAATCCGCACTACGACACCCATGATGTGATCATCCTTCAGATCCATGGGACCAAGCAGTGGCGGCTGTACAAGTCCGATTACGAGCTGCCCACGCAGGACCGGCCCTACGACCACCACTCCGACGCCACTCCCGAGGTGGAGCGGACGATCGATCTGCGGCCGGGAAGCCTGCTCTACCTGCCGCGCGGCACGGTGCACGCCGCCACCTCCACGGACACGGCCTCGCTGCACATAACCCTGGGAATCCACCCGGTGCTGTGGCCCGCTCTCCTGCACGAGGCCATTGCCAAGATCGTCGCCGAGGACGTCCGGTTCCGCACCGGCATGCCGATCGGCTTCGCCTCGGACGGCTCGCTGCAGCGCCAGGCCGAGGAGACCCTCGCCGAGCTCCTCCAGGAGGTCGCCGCCAGGACCGACGTCCGGCAGGCCGTCCGGGATGCCGTGAAGACGGCGGTCTCGATCAGTGCGCCGCCGCTGCGCCACCACCTGACCGACCTGGAGGCGGTGGACGGCATCGACCTCCGGACGCCGGTGCGCAGGCGCCCCGACCTGAAGTGGCAGCTCACCACGGACGACGAGTCCGTCCGGCTGGACTTCCACAACAAGACCGTGCAGCTGCCGGTGCACGTCGCCGAGGAGGTCGCCCACCTGGTGGACAGCAGCGCCGAGCCGCTCACGGCCGAGTCCATCCCCGGTGACCTGGACGCCCAGGGCCGTCTGGTGCTGGTGCGGACCCTCCTGCGCGAGGGCTTCCTCACCGTCAGCTGACCCGCCGGACAGGCCCCGGGCCCCTCGCCGAAGACACCCACCTCGTGCTGCGCAGCCGGCGCCGACCGGCTGCGCAGCACTGCGTGATTTCCAGCCACCGAAGGTAGAACACCATGGCCACGCCCGAGGCAGACCGCCACCGCCCGCCGTTGCGCAGAATCGCCGGCCTGTTCTCCCCCCACCGGGGACAACTCCTGGCGGTGCTGTCGCTGGTGGTCGTCTCCGCGCTGCTGGCGCTGGTGCCGCCGTTCCTGCTGCGGGCGATCCTGGACGTGGCCCTGCCGCAGGGGAGGACGGGACTCCTGACGGCGCTGTCCGCCGCGATGTTCGCCCTGGTGGTGCTGGCGACGGCGCTCAGCGTTCTGCAGACCTACCTCTCCGTCCGTCTGGGCCAGCGGATCATGGAGGACCTCCGCAACGCGGTCTACACGCATCTGCAACGGATGTCGCTCGCCTTCTTCACCACGACCCGGACCGGAGAGGTGCAGTCCCGGATCGCCAACGACATCGGGGCGATGCAGGCGACCGTCACCGGAACGGCGACCTCGGTCGTCTCCAGCGTGACGACCCTGGCGGCCAGCCTGGTCGCCATGACGACGCTCGACTGGAAGCTGACGCTGCTCTCGCTGGCCATGCTCCCGCTGTTCATCTGGATCAGCCGCAAGGTCGGCGCCGAGCGCCGGGAGCTGACCACGAAGCGGCAGGAGCTCCTGGCAGTCGTGACCGCACTGATCGAGGAGTCCCTGTCCGTCAGCGGATTCCTGCTGGCCCGGACCATGGGCCGGACCGGGACGCTCAACCGCGAGTTCGCCGGCCACTCCAGTGCCATCACCGATCTGTCGGTGCGCTCCTCGATGGCCGGAAGGTGGCGGCAGTCGACGATCTCGATCATCATGGCGGCCATGCCGATCGCCATCTACTGGTCGGCCGGCGTGTTCGGCGAGCACGGCCGCCCGACGATCTCGGTCGGCACCCTGATCGCCTTCACCACGCTGCAGCAGGGCCTGTTCAGCCCGGTGGTGTCGCTGCTGCAGACCGGGATCGCCGTCCAGGGCTCGCTGGCCCTCTTCGACCGGGTCTTCGAGTACCTGGACCTTCCCGTCGACGTCCCCGAGCCCGAGCAGCCGAAGCCGCTCGACCGGCCGGCGGGCCACGTGCGGTTCGAGGACGTCGGCTTCGCCTACGGCCCTTCGGCGCAGGTGCTGTCGGACATCAGCCTCGATCTCCCGCCGGGCAGCCACCTGGCCGTGGTCGGGGCCACGGGAGCGGGGAAGACGACCCTCGGCTACCTCGTGCCGCGCCTCTACGACGTGACGCGGGGCCGTATCACGATCGACGGGACCGACATCCGCGACCTCGACTTCGCCACCCTGTCCGACACCGTGGGCGTGGTCTCGCAGGACACCCACCTCTTCCACACCACGATCACCGACAACCTGCGCTTCGCGAAGCCCGGCGCGACCGAGGCGGAGATCGTCGCCGCCGCCAAGGCCGCACAGATCCACACCCTCATCGAGGGGCTGCCGGACGGCTACGACACCATCGTGGGCGAGCGCGGATACCGGTTCTCGGGCGGCGAGAAACAGCGCCTGGCCATCGCGCGGACCATGCTCCGCAATCCCAGGGTGCTCGTCCTGGACGAAGCGACCAGCGCCCTGGACACCCAGACCGAACTGGCCGTCCAGCAGGCACTGGAGACGCTCTCCCGGGGGCGCACCACGATCACCATCGCCCACCGGCTGTCGACGATCCGCAACGCGGACCAGATCGTCGTCCTCGATCGCGGCCGCATCGTGGAGCACGGCACGCACGCAGACCTCCTGGCCAACGGGGGCCACTACACCAGTCTGGTCAACGCCGCCTCCCGGACCGCCACCGCGGACACCTGACCCCTGCGGAGCGGGCGCGGCGAAGACGGGCGTCGGGGCACGCAGGAACGAGTGACGGCACACCGGTCCGCACGGCACAACCCTGCCGGAACGCAGCCGACTTGGCGGGTACGCCCATGGCACTCCTCGATCGCGGCGGGCCCGGCCCCGGGCGCCGTGCGCCCGGGCGAGCCGGGGCCGGTACGGCGGGGAGCCGGGCGTGCGGGCAGGGCCGCTAGCGCGATCGAAATGGCCGAAAGCTAGCATGTGACTACCGCCTAGCTCGAAAGATGGACTTGTGACTGTCAACGACGACGTGTTCACGGACTGGAAGAACCGCGAGGAGATCGCGGAGTCGATGATTCCGATCATCGGAAGGCTGCACCGGGAGCGGGACGTCACCGTCCTGCTGCACAGCCGCTCCTTGGTCAACAAGTCGGTGGTCAGCATTCTGAAGACCCACCGATTCGCTCGCCAGATCGCCGGTGAGGAGCTCTCGGTCACCGAGACGCTGCCGTTCCTGACCGCTCTCACCACGCTCGATCTCGGCCCTTCCCAGATCGACATCGGCATGCTCGCCGCGATGTACCGGACCGACGACCGCGGCCTTCCCGTGGCGGAGTTCACCGCCGAGGCCGTCGCCGGCGCCACGGGCGCCAACAAGCAGGAGCGCCGCGAGGGCCGCGACGTCGTCCTGTACGGCTTCGGTCGCATCGGCCGGCTCCTGGCCCGCCTGCTGATCGAGAAGGCCGGGTCCGGCACCGGTCTGCGCCTGCGCGCCATCGTCGTGCGCAAGGGCAAGGGCGAGGACATCGTGAAGCGCGCCTCGCTGCTGCGGCGCGACTCGATCCACGGCCAGTTCCAGGGCACCATCACCGTCGACGAGGCGAACGACAAGATCATCGCCAACGGCACCGAGATCAAGGTCATCTACTCCGACGACCCGACCACGGTGGACTACACGGCGTACGGCATCAACGACGCCATCCTGATCGACAACACCGGCCGGTGGCGCGACCGCGAGGGCCTGTCCAAGCACCTCCGCCCCGGCATCGCCAAGGTGGTGCTGACCGCGCCGGGCAAGGGCGACGTCCCCAACATCGTCCACGGCGTCAACCACGACACGATCAAGCCGGACGAGCAGATCCTGTCCTGCGCGTCCTGCACCACCAACGCGATCGTCCCGCCGCTGAAGGCGATGGCGGACGAGTACGGCGTGCTGCGCGGCCACGTGGAGACCGTCCACTCGTTCACCAACGACCAGAACCTGCTGGACAACTACCACAGCTCCGACCGGCGCGGCCGCTCGGCACCGCTCAACATGGTCATCACCGAGACCGGTGCCGCCTCCGCCGTCGCCAAGGCGCTGCCCGACCTCGACGCGAAGATCACCGGCAGCTCGATCCGCGTCCCGGTGCCGGACGTCTCGATCGCGATCCTCAACCTGCAGCTCGCCCGCGAGACCACGCGCGAGGAGGTCCTCGACTACCTCCGCAACGTGTCGCTGACCTCGCCGCTCAAGCGCCAGATCGACTTCATCACGGCCCCCGACGCGGTCTCCAGCGACTTCATCGGCTCGCGCCACGCCTCGATCGTCGACGCCGGCGCCACCAAGGTCGAGGGCGACAACGCGATCCTCTACCTGTGGTACGACAACGAGTTCGGCTACTCGTGCCAGGTCATCCGGGTCGTCCAGCACGTCTCCGGGGTGGAGTACCCGACCTACCCGGCCCCGGCGGTCTGACCCCGGCGGGCCGTCCCGTCCGCCTTCCCGGCGGGCGGGACGGCCCGTACCTTTCGGGACGCCTCCACCGTTGGGTCACGCGGTGTAGGGGGCGACGATCGCGAGGGTGTCGGTGAGGGCGCCGAGGACGGCCTCGCGGTGGGTGACCGTGCGAGGCGGGCCGTCCGGGGTGGGCGCGCGCAGGCCGCGGTCGGCCAGGACGTAGAGCATGCGCAGGGTGCGCATGGTGTTGGAGGCCCAGGCCGGAACGGGGCCCGGCTCTCCGGTCCGGAACGCCGCGGCGACGGGGTCCGTCCATCGCGCGGACTGGGCGGCGGTGAGGTCCGGGTGGCTCAGGATCCGGGCGAGGGCGAGGGCCAGCCGGTCGTCCTCCTGGGCGTCGAAGAGATGGTCCGTGGCGGCCAGCAGTCGCGCAACCGCCAACTCGGCCAGTGGTACGGGGTCTTGGCCGGGATGCCGGGAGAGTGCGGCCAGCAGGTCGGCGCCGTGGGCGACGGCGTGCAGCCAGCCGAGGACCGGGTCGTGGCCGCGTAGGTCCGTCTCGGCCGGGTACCAGTCGGCGAAGGCGTTCCACCACTCCTGCTTCCAGTCACCCGCCTCGACGATCCGGGCCAGGACCAGCGGAGCGAAGGCGCGGGCCGCCACGTCAGGGTCGCTGAACCGCGCGGCCATGCGGTCACCCAGGTACTGCCGCTCCGCCGGGTCGAGGGCGGGAATCCAGCGCGCGGCCCTGGAATAGGCCCGCTCGTCGCGCAGCACGGGGTCAGGGGAGCGGAGGTCCGCGATGAGCGCGTCGAGAGCCGCGACCCGGGACGGTCCGAAGAGCGTGCTGATGTCGCCGTCACGGCTCTGCGATGCGTCCATGGGCGGAGAGGCTACCGGGGGGCCGCTACCGACAGCCACCCACTTCCTGCTCAGCCGCGCTGTGCCCGCCACTCGGCCGTGTCCACCAGCACGGGGCCGGTGACCTCGACTGCTCCGGAGGTGTAGGCCGCCCAGCGCAGGTCGTCGCAGGCGAAGAAGTCCTCGCCGTGGGCGTTGACCCAGATGCTCAGGGTGCGCTCGTCGGTGCGGGTGATGTCCCACCACTCCCAGGTGCGGAAGGTGCTGTCCCAGTCGAACCGTTCCAGCCAACTGCTCAGGCGCCAGCCGGTGCCGTGGCCGGCGGCGGTGAACCGGGCGGCGCCGGCCCGGGCGAAGTCGGGGGCCGACTGCTCGGTGCCCGAGTGGGTGCAGACCGCAGCGAACCAGTCCGGCACCTGACGTACCGTCAGGTCCAGCTCCAGCGAGTCGGGAGCGTCGAGGTAGTCGAGGTCCATCGCGGCCACCGCCCGCTCCAGCGCGGCGCCGAGCACCGAGCGCAGCCGCTCGGTGTACTCCTCGGCCGGTCCGTCGATCTCCACCAGGAAGCGGCTGAAGGCGGGGCAGGGCGCGTCATCCGGCGCGGGCGGGGTGTCGACCCGATCGCGCTCGGCGATGAACAGCGCGTCCTCCTCGTCCAGGCCGGCCGCCGTGTAGTCCGTGTAGGTGCCCATTGTGCTGCTGTGCCTTCCTTGCTACCGCGGTGGATCAGTGCTTGCCGGCCGCGGCCTTGCGGGCGAGTGCCGCCTGCTTGTTGGCCTCGCGGCGGGCCCGCTCCTCGGCCAGTGCCGTCTCCTTCGCCCGCTGCTCGGCGGCCTCGCCCGACCACTGCCTGTTCTGTTCTTCCCAGTTGACCGGCCTGCCGTCCGGCTTGCCGTTGTGGGTGGCCTGCCAGCCGTTCGGGGCGTACTCCTCGGTTCGCCCGCTACCAGGGATGATATGCCGCTCCAGTTCGCCCAGTTTGTGGCCGGGGATGCCGTAGAGGTCGGGGCCCTGGGTCGGGTCGGAGATCTCGTAGAACTTGCTCTTGTAGGCCTTCCAGTCCTGGTGGGCCTCCGGTGGCAAGCTCATCAGGCCCTTGTGCTTGATCTGGTCGTCCATGTCCTGGTAGAGCGAGTTGGCGCGGACGTGCTCCAGGTAGCTGACCGGGACCTCGAAGGACTGGATGCGGCCGCCCTTGGGCACGTCGGCCTGGTAGTGGTCGGTGTGGCGGCGGTCGCCGCTCATGTTCACGTACAGGCTCTTGCCGTCCGGGTGCTTCTTGTTGGAGGCGCGCAGGATCGACGTGTTGCCGTGCTCGTCCACCTCGACCCGGTAGCTGTTGTCCGGGGTGCCGCGGTAGTCCCACTTCTCCTTGCGGTAGACCCGGACCACCTCGCACTGCTTGGGGGTCAGGCCCAGCGGGTCCAGCCAGGTGTGCGGGTTGACCACGTAGTTCGCCGGGTTGGGCGACGGGGCCAGGCCCAGCGGGTCGGGCGAGGTGTAGCGCGCGGTCTCCGGGTCGTAGTAGCGCCGGACGTTGTAGTGCAGCCGGGTCTCGGGGTCGAAGTACTGGCCGGGGAACCGGAGCGGGGTGTAGGTGGTGCTCTGGCTCGGCCAGGTGGCGCCGCCCCACAGCGTGGTCCGGGCCCGCCAGGCGATCTCGCCGGACTCGTCGACCAGTTCGGTCGGGGTGCCGACCAGGTCGGTGACGACGGCGAAGAACCGGCGCTCGGCCTCCTCCCCGTCCGCCGCTCCGGTACCGATGAACTCGGCCTGGGCGAGCGGGTGGTGGCCGTCGTGCTCCCAGCTGAGGGTGTACGGCCCGGGCAGGTGGGGCGCGTAGGTCGTCTGCTCGCAGAGCGTCCCGCTGTCCCAGGTGAAGACGGTGCGCTCCAGGACGGTGGTGCCGTCCTCGGCCAGCTGGAGCTTGGCGGTGCGGCGGCCGAGCGGGTCGTAGGTGTAGCGCCAGCGCTCGCCGCCGGGTGCGTGGACCTCCACCAGCCGGTCCTCGGCGTCCCAGGAGTACGTCCAGACCTGGAAGCCGCCCGTGCCGTCCGGGACCCGGCGCTCGGTCAGCCGGCCGCCCCGGTCGTAGGCGTACTCCACCGAGCCGGCCCGGGTCAGTTCGGTTCCCCGGTAGCTGCGCGGTCCGGTGCAGTCGGTGGTGCCCGGCGAGACCGGCCAGTGGGCCTCGGCCAGGTTGCCGGACCCGTCGTAGCGGTAGGACTCGCTCCAGGAGCGGGCCTGCACCCCGGTCACCCGGCCGGCCGCGTCCAGGGTGAAGTGGCGCGGCCCGTCGAGCTGTTCGTCGACCGAGACCAGGCCGCCGCCCGGGCGGTAGTGATAGGCGCGGCGCTGGACGGTCCGGCTGCCCTCGGCCTCCGGCACCTCCACCGACCTGACGGACAACCGGTCGTCCGGAAGCCATTCCTGGCGGATCGTCAGTCCGAAGTCCCAGCTCCGCCCGGTGTCCCGGCCCGCCTCGTCCTGGGTGAAGGCCAGCGTGGCGTCGGCGAAGGAGAGCGCCGCCGGGAGCCCGGCCGGGGTGTAGGCCCAGCCGCTCTCGACCCCGGCGGGGGTGCGCCGCGCGGTGCGGCGGCCCTGGTCGTCGAAGCGGGTCAGTAGGCTCCGTCCGTCCACCGTCTCCACCGCCGTGCCGTCCGGGGCGAAGTCGCGGGTCAGCGAACTGGTCGGGCTGTGCGCCGCGCGCAGCCGCCCGGCCCGGTCGAAGACGTAGCGGGTGACGGCGCCGTCGACGTCCTTGGCGACGACCCGGCCCAGCATGTCGCGGGTGAAGCCGCTGCGGTGGCCCAGCGCCGTCGTCCGGGCCGTCAACTGCCCGGCGGCGTCGTGCTCGTAGCGCAGGGTGCGGCCGTCGAAGTCGGTCTCCGAGGACGGGTTGCCGGCCGCGTCGTAGGTGTAGTTCCAGGTCAGGCCGGCCGGGTTGGTGACCCGGGTGAGACGCAGCTCGGTGTCGTAGTCGAAGGTGTAACGCGCGCCACTCGGCTCGATCCGGCCGGCGGGCAGGTCGAAGTGCGTGTAGCTGAAGGTGCTGCGCCCGCCGAGCGGGTCGGTGTGGGCGAGCAGGTTGCCCTCGCCGTCCCACTCCCACTGCTCCGCCGCGCCGTCCGGGCCGGTCCGGGACAGCAGCTGCCCCTCCACCGTCCAGGTGGCGCGGGTGGTTCCGGCGGCGTCGGTGACGGCGACCGGCCGGCCGAAGGCGTCCCGGGCCGTCTCCTCGGTGCCGCCGTCCGGGCCCGTGACCCGTACCGCCAGCCCGGCCGCGTCGTACTCGATCAGCCGGGTGCCGCCGTCCGGGCCGGTCACGGCGGTCAGCAGACCGCGCTCGTCGTACCGGTAGCCGGTGGTCGCACCGGCGGGATCGGTGACGGAGGCCGGATTGCCGCGCTCGTCGTAGCCGAAGGACCAGGTGCCGCCCTCGGGGCCGACCCGCTCCACCAGCCGGTCCTGCTCATCGTAGGCGAGCGTGGTGGCCGAGCCGTCCGGGCGGGTGACCGAGGTCAGGTTGCCGTCGGTGTCGTAGGCGAAGGAGACGGTGCGGCCCAGCGCGTCGGTACGGGAGAGCGGACGGTCGTAGCGGTCCCAGGCGCGCAGCACGGCGCGGCCGAGCGGGTCGGTCTCGACGATCGTCTGGCCGAGCTCGTTGAGCCGGTACTCGGTGCGGTGGCCCAGCGAGTCGGTGACCGTGGTGATCCGCTGCTCGGTGTCGTAGGAGAAGGTCGCGTCGAGGAAGCCGCCCTCGCCCCTGGTCTGGACGCAGCGCCCGGCCCGGTCGTACAGGTAGCGGTAGCGGCGCTGGTTGCGGTCGGTCCAGGTGGTGATCCTCCCCTGCTCGTCGTAGGTGTAACGCATCGCCAGGCCGGAGGAGTTGACGACCTCCACGAGGTCGCCGTAGGCGTCGTAGCCGAACCGGACGAGGGTGAGCCCCTCGGAGGCGTCCGGATCGGCGGCCTCGCCCTGGAGCGCGCTCCGGTAGCCGGGCGTGGCACCGAGCAGGCGCAGCGCCGTCACCCGGGGCCCGGCGGTGTCCACCGCGATCCGGTAACCGCCCGAGTGGACGATCTCCCGCGGTGCGCCGGAGGGGGAGCGCAGGATCTCGATGCCGTTGCCGTTGCGGTCCGTCAGCGCGGCCAGCGGCAGGGTACGGATTCCGGCGCCGGCGGCGGGGTCGTCGAGCGGCTCGAAGCGGAGCACCGTCCCCGATCCGGGGTCGGTGACCAGCAGGGCGGCGCTCTCGGCCGACTCCCGGCGCAGCGCCCGGCGCGGCCCCTCCAGCGGGAGCACCGGTGCGTCCGGGCCGGGCAGCGGGTAGTGCAGGATCGTGCCGTCCTCGGCCGCGAAGAGCGCGCCCTCGGCGTCCAGCTCGATCCGCTGGTCCAGGGTGGAGGCCCAGGAGCGGCCGAACCAGCGGCCCGTCCGGTACGAGGAGAGGTGGGTACGGGAGAGCAGCAGCGGCAGTGCGGCGTCCAGCGCGACGTCCTGCTCGGCCATCAGCATCTCGCCGCTGGCGATGTCGACCGGGTCGCTGCGCATCTGCCGGGTGGCGGGCGGCTTGGCGGTGTCCCGGGGCTCCCCGGCCCCGTCCCGCAGGTTCGGCGAGCCGGGGCGATGGCCGGACCCGGACCCGGACCCGGACCCGGACCCGCCGCCGGAGGAGGGCCGGGGCTCGTGGGGCGT
This sequence comes from Kitasatospora sp. NPDC032150, assembly GCF_055579945.1. Taxonomy (NCBI): domain Bacteria; kingdom Bacillati; phylum Actinomycetota; class Actinomycetes; order Kitasatosporales; family Streptomycetaceae; genus Kitasatospora; species Kitasatospora sp. NPDC032150. The sequence continues at coordinate 82,307 of NZ_JBVIMH010000025.1, forward strand.
GCCCTTCCCGCCCCTGTCATGGATCTTCTTCAGCTCTTCCGCGTGCTTGGCATCCGTCTCGCGGGTGTTCTTGGCGACCTTCTTCAGGTTGTCACCCGCCGACCGGTAGAGGTCCTTGACCGCCTTGCCGGCGTCCTCGGCCAGCGTCTTGCCGAGCTTCTCCGCCCCGTGCTCCAGGGCCTTGGTCACCTGGTTGGTCATTCGAAGCTCACCCCCGCTATCCGCGACTGGAAGGTCTGGGCGTGCCCCGCCACCGTCTCCGCGTGGTCGTGCATCATCCGCGCGTGGTCCTCCAGCGCCGCCGGGTCGATCCGGAAGCCCGAACCGGCCGCACCGCCGCCGGAGACCCCCAGGGCCGACTCGGCGGCCTGGAACACCAGCCCGCTCACCGCCCCCGCCACCACCTCGACCAGCGGATCGATGGCGGCCTCGATCACCTGGCCGATGATGTACTGCTCCAACTGCTGCTCCAGGTAGTTGACCAGCTTCCGGGCGGCCGCCTCGATCGCGACCACCGCCGCCTCGGCCAGCCCGAAGGTCGCCACCGCAGCCGCCTGGTCCGCCACGAACGCCGCGGCCATCAGCACCAGTTCGGCGATCGTCTCGACCTTCATCGCCACGATCACCTCGGCCGCCGCGTCCAACGCGGTGGCCACCACATGGCAGGCCTGCACCAACTCGTTCATATGCGAGTCGGACAGCTGCGCCCACTTGGCCAGCAACGCCTCGTACGACGCCCCCTGGTACGCCTCGCCCAGCCGCTGGATCGTCGCCGTCGAATCCCGGTGCGCCGAGTCGATGCTGTCCGCGAACTCACGTACGTGGGAGGCGAACTCACGGACCTTGTCCTCGTTCACCGTCGGCCAGTTGATACCGATGAACGACAGGAACGAGACCACCTCGTCAGGCAGCTCGATTGCCACCGCGCCCCCCTCCACTGCTCGCGGACATGTGTTGGTTGAAGAGTAATTCACTTGACGTCCCGACAGTGCCGACGGTTCCCTTGGTCACGGTCCGGGCGGCGCAGAACGATCGGGGCGTGACGGTCGGAAGGCGCAGGCCAGCCGGACCGTGACCCGCCTCGCGGAGCCGGCCGCACCCGCCGGGCCCCGGGCTCCGTCCGGACGTGAACGAAGATCCGATGTGTGCGGATGGCCGCCGGTCGGAATCCTGTCGTCCGGGCTGCGGAAGCGCTTTCGGGAAAGTGTCGTCGTTCCCTCGGTCACCGAGAACTCCCAACCCCTGTCGCCGGCCGGGAAGTCCGGCGGGGCGCTCTCCCGGCGGCAGCGAGAATGGGCCTTTGACCACCGAACCGACCATCCTGGAGTACCGATGACCGAACCACCGCTCCGGCAGATCCGCGCCGCTCACGACGAGCAGGGCCTCACCGTCTACCAGGCGTACCCAGCCCCGATCGCCGAGGCCGCGCTCTCGGCGGGCACCTTCGTGCCGCCGTTCAAGCGCGAGCGGATGACCTGGATCAAGCCGTCCTTCCGCTGGATGATGTACCGCTCCGGCTGGGGCACCAAGGCCGGACAGGAACGGGTGCTGGCCGTCCGGATCAGCCGGGAGGGCTTCGAATGGGCCCTGGACCACTCCTGCCTGAGCCACTACGACCGCGACGCGCACTCCTCGACCGCCGCCTGGAAGGAGGAGTTGGCCGCGAGTCCCGTACGCATCCAGTGGGATCCAGAGCGCTCGACCGAGCTCTCCGCGTTGCCCCACCGGGCCATCCAGATCGGTCTGTCCGGCGAGGCCGTCGGCCGCTACGTCGACGACTGGATCCTCGGCATCACCGACGTGACCGCCCTGGCCCATGAGACCCATGCCCTGGTCCGCGCGGGCCGGACGGCCGAGGCCGACGCCAGGCTCGCCGTCGAAGCCCCCTACCCGCTGCCCGCCCGCCTGGCCGCCCGGATCGCCGCCACCGGCTGATCCCGGGGGCTAACTCGGATCACCGTCGGAGGTCGTGGCCGACAGCCGCTCCCGCCCGTCCGGGTAGGCCAGGTCGACCCGGACCGCCTCGCTCAGCGGGAAGCCGACCGGTACCAGCGGTACGGCCCCGGCCAACTCCGCCGGGAGCTCGGTGAGATGGACCGGCCGGCTCGGGACGCCGTAGCGGGTGTAGCGGTCGTCGAACTCCTCGTCCCAGGTGAACAGGTAGGGCGCGTGGCCCAGTCGGACGACGCAGTGGGTGACGGGGCAGTCCTCGAAGTCGACGTGGCAGACGGTGTCGAACCACTCGGGGTGGCGGGCCCGCGCGGCGGCCGTGGCCCGGTCGAGGGCCGGTGCGTGGCGGCGGGCGGCCGTGGGGACGGGACCGAAGGCGGAGTAGAACAGGCCCACCCGGCCCGCCGGGTCGACGGCCCACCAGTGGAACTGCAGCCCCCAGCGCGGGTGCCCGAACGGGTTCGCCGCCGTCATGCGGTCACCGGTGCGAACCGGGTGGCCGCCCCGCCGGTGGTGAGGCGTTCCAACTCGCCCGTCCTCCTCGTCATCGTCGGTGCCCGAGCGCACGGCTTCCCCGCCGGGCGCGCCTGAGCGCCGCCCGGCCCGGGCTCAGGCCAGGCGGACCCGGTTGCGCCGGGGCGGGGTGGCGGTGCCGGTACCGACGAGTTCGGTGAGGTCGCGGAGCATGGGCTCCGACTCCCGGGCGGCCAGCAGCACTTCGGGTTCGAGGTCGGCGATCACCAGCTCGGGGAGGTCCTGGCCGGCCTCGGCGAGCAGGCGGCCGGTCGGGCCCCAGACGGCGCTGCCGCCACAGGTGTTCCAGCCGCCGGTCACGCCGATGTGGTTGGCCAGCACGGCGTAGCAGGTGTTGTCCATGGCACGGGCCGGGAACCAGGTGCGCGACTCGTGGTAGCCGTTCCCGACGCTGAACAGCGCACCGACCAGGTACGCGTGGCAGCCGTCGAGGGCCGCGGCCCGGGCGTGCTCGGGGAAGCCCGAGTCGTAGCAGATCCCGAGGCCGAGCCGCCAGCCGTCCAGTTCGAGGGTGCAGCCCGTCGTTCCGGTGCGGTAGAAGCTGCGCTCCGACTTGAACAGCACCTGCTTGTCGTACCGGGTGGCGAAGGCCCCGTCCCGCCCGAACACCAGCGCCGAGACGAACAGCTCGTCCTGCTCCAGCACCGCCGCGCCCACGACGGCCGCGGTTCCGGCTTCCCGGCAGGCCGCCGCGATCGGAGCGAGGCGGGAGTCCTCGGGCTGCACCGCGTAGCGCAGCGGGTCGGACTTGATGAGATCCGGTTCGTAGCCGTTGAGGAACTTCTCCGGGAAGACGACCAGCGCGGCGCCTTCGGCTCCCGCCTGCCGGATCATGCCGGCCACCGTGGCCACGTTGGCGTCGATGTCACCGGCGACCGCCCGGGCCTGTGCGGCCGCTATCCGGATCGGGCGGACGGGGGCCGGGTGCGAGTCTCCACTGGCAGTCATGTCCTCGCACCCTACTGGATGTTCACGGCGCGGCCCGCGACCGAAGGACGCCCGGCGACCCGCGCGGCCGTCCGCGCCGACCCCAGCGGGATACAGCTCCCGCAAGGTCTGGCGCCGGGGTGGCGGTCTGTTCGCCGGCGATGGTGTGAAAGCCTCGGCGGCCCGGGAGTTGATACCGCCCGGACCGACGTACGCGACGTCTCCGACGACGAGTAGCCGCACCGAAGACAGGTGACAACGGGTGGCGAGGCCGTCAGCGGGCGTTGCTGTGGCAAGGCGGATCTGTCTTCACATCCTTGAGGTACCGATCGTATTCGGCCCGGGGAAGAGGATCAGGGGCCAGGCCGCAGAGGATCTGCCGCCACGCTGCCACGTTGATGGTGTGGAGGACGAGACTTCCGTCGTTGCCGAATGCGAGGGTGCCGCCTTCGGGGCCGGCGAAGACGTCCGCGGCGTACGGGTTCGCGCTGTTGCCCTGGCCTTGCAGAGTCCAGGTCCCGCGTGCCTCGCCCGACGTCGAGTCCCAGAACTGGAGGCCGGCCTGGGGGCCGGTTCCGTAGGACTGTACGAGGAGGGCGTCGTCGTCGCTGAAGGCCACGGCCATGTTCCCCGAGGAGGACACGGCGGTGCTGTGCGCGGTCCGCCCGCTGGGGATGTCGACGACCGCGATCCGCTTGTCCGCGTTGACGACGGCCGCCTTCTGCCCGTGGCGGCTGATCGCCACACTCTGGCCGAACGTGTCGGCAGTGGGCACCTCGGCCTTCCGCACCTGTTCCAGGCCCTTGCCCTCCGTCCATCGCCAGACGCTGAGCTCGTCGTAGATCAGGACGGCCACGCTCGTGCGGTCCGCGCTGACGGCCGTGATGCCTTCGGATCCGTTCTGGAGCGGGATGGACTGGCGCACCTGCCATGAGTCGGGGTCGATCACCTGGAGCGCGTTCTCCGTGAGCACGAGCACCTGGCGGTCACCTGGAAGGTAAGCCAGGGGGGTGAAGCGCCGTGGCGCGACGGGAACGGTGGTGGTGCTGAGCTGTCTCCCGGTGTGCAGGTCCCACTGGTAGGCGGTGTTCTCGTGCACAGCGAGGAGACGCGAACCGTCACCGCTGGCGATCAGATTGTCCCGGGTGGCGGAGAGCTGCACCGGCACCCGCCCCAGTCCCTGGACACCCTTCTCCGTGATGGCCCATGTGTCTGTGCCGTTCGGCCCGGCGCGTAGGGCGATCCGCTTGTCGGCCGTCAGGTCGGCGAGGCCGACGTGGGCCTCGTTCGGGAGGGCTGTGCCCGACTGGTAACTCCTGGTGGAGAACAGGGACACGGCGCCGTCGCTGGAGCCGGCGGCTACCCAGGTTCCGTCACCTGATACCGACAGGGCGTGTACCGGGAAGGTGAAGGCGCCGAGGACACGCTGGCGACGCAGCGCTTCGTCGTACACCACCACCTGCTGCCCCTCGGAGGCGTACAGGGCGGCCCCGTCGTTGCTCGGCTTCGCGGCCCCGTCCGTACCGGCGTTGTCGTCGGTGGTCAGCGGCTGCCCCTTCACCAGGTCCCACACCTCGTCCTTGGTCCCGGGCGGGCCGCCGTAGAGGCGCGCCCGGGTGCCATCGGCCGACATCGTCACACGCCTCTTGTCGCCTACCGGGAAGCCGGTGAGCTTCCGCGGAGCAGTCCAGGTCTCCGAGTCGGGGACCAGGGTGCGGATCGTGCCTGCCTCGGAATCGAGCGCCTGGAGCCTGTTCTCGGTGTCGAAGACCAGGGAGATCGCATTCACCGCCGCTGCCGCAGGTTCTTTGCTGATCAGACGCCCGCTGGCCGTGTCCCAGACGGCCAGCTGGGACTCTGATGGTGCGCCGTCGGGCGCTGGGCTGAAGAACGCCGCGGCCAGACGCTTTCCGTCGCCGGAGAAGGCGAACGCACGCAGGCCCCTATAGCTGCCGGCCAGGTCAGCGCCCTTGCTGGCGCTGATCGTGCGCATCAGCTTCTGCCGGCCCACGTCCCAGAGTTGGACCTGGTTGTACGGGGTCTCCAGTGCGAGAAGCCGACCGTCCGAACTGAACGCGAGTCCACCACCGTCCTGGGGCCAGGACGCGCCCTCCAGACTGGGAAGCGCCTTCCGGGACCGGATGTCGAAGAGGTGGACCGCATAGTGGCCGTCAGGCCCGAACGCGGGGTCGAAGCTCGAGTAGTAGGCCATGACGCTGCCGTCTCGATTGACGGCGACGTTCGTCGCCACGACATGGCCGGCTCCTTCGTACGGGGCAACCTTCTCGCTGCCGGTCTGAAGGACCTGCGCCGTGTTGTCATTGGCAGCCACCGCTCGGCCCAGCGCTTGGGCTGCCTGGCCCGTCGGCTCGGTGGCGTAGGCGTAGAGGGCGAACTGAGCCGCCTTGCGGGGATCGCTGAGTGCCAGTTCCAAGGAGCGGCTGGCCAGGGACTGCGAGGCGTTGGTGCGGGCGCGGGCATCGGACTCGTTGAAGTAGTGCACCGCCGTGACGGTGCCGATGGTTGCGCCCATCGCGGCGACGACTCCGAGGCCGATCGCGGTGTTCCAGCGCCGCCGCAGTCTGCGCTGGGCCTGAATCGCCTCGCTGTCCAGTTCGTCCTTGCTCAGCCCGTGCAAGGGGGCGGCGACGGTCACCACCCGGTCACGGAAGGGACCGCCGCGGGCCATCGAGTACGTCGAGGCGTCACGGAACGACCGGAAGTCCACCCAGAGCGGCTCCGCTCTGAACGCGCGGCGCAGTTCGGTCGGCAGCGCAGTCGTCCGGGCCCAGTCGAAATCTCCGGCACTCTCGTCCCAGGCGATCGTCCCGGCGCTCAGGGCGACGAGGAACCGGTCCATGGATCGGTTGGTGCACCAGTAGGCGATCTCCTTGCGGACCCAGCCCGAATCGGCGGCCTCCGGCGATGCCAGGTAGATGAAGTACCGGGACCTGGACAGCGCGGACATGAGGCTGGCGGGAAGGTCGCTGTTGGCCGCCAGACTGGTGGCGTCCCTGAAGACGTTCATCCTCGATCGGGGTTTCAGAGGGTTGAACGCCAGATTCTCGACGCCTCGCTCGAGCGCCTCGGCCAGCGGGACGTCGCGCTGGTGACTGTAGGAGATGAACCCGTCGTACTTGTAGTCGCGTCTGTTCATGAGGATGGCGAGCGCTCCGGAGATCTGATTCGCAGTCAGTCCGAAGAGGATTGCATAGGGGTTGGCGAGAGGAGAACCGTCACTGACAGGGCCTCAGGACACCAGCCGACAGGCATGCCGGACTATGCTGGGAGGACAGGCGAAGATCATCTTCCCCAGGAGGTTCGATGAAGCGCGGACGAGTCCAGGTGGAGCTGTCCATCCCCTTCGTTGGGAAGGTTGCTGGCGAGTGGTACCCCGATGACGCTGAGCAGAACGCGGCGTGGGAGCTGTACGTGGAGCTCGTCACGAGGGTGACAGTGGCGGAACTCGGCCCTGAAGACGGCCTACTGCGAGAAGCCCTCAGTTCGTACTACAGCATCTTCGGCACCACCCGCGAAATCCTCCGCCGCCACGGCCCCTCTGTCGCGCCGGTCCGCAAGAAGGGCCAGCTGAGCTTCGGTACCCTCGCCGTCGTGCTCCTCAACGGCGCCCTGCGCCCGCTCCTCGCCAAATGGCATCCGCTCCTCGCGGACTACGAAGCCCAGCGACAGCCCGGTGTGCCCCAAGTGCAGCACGAGCGGGACTGGGAGCGGGCGGCCGAGCTGAGGAACGAGATCAACAGCGTCCGCATCGTCCTGACCGAGACCGCGAAGGTCCTCGGAGAGGTTTGCGGCGCCACCTCGCTCCTTCCCGAAGACACCCTGCACGGGTCAGACCGCTGAACAGGCCCGTGCGCCTGACAGGTCCGTCCTGAGCAGGCCCAGTGCAACCCTCGGCGACGCCAATCCACATCGTAGTCACCGGTTAGCCGATCTCGGCGAGGGCGAGTTCGGCCCAGACCGTCTTGCCCGAGGGGTGGCGGGGCTCGCAGCCCCAGCGGGCGGCTAGGGCCGAGACGAGGACCAGGCCGCGGCCGGACTCGGCAGTGGGGGCGTGATCGACCCGCTGGGGCAGACGCTCGCCTCGGGCGTCCGAGACCTCGATGCGGAGGGTGGCCACCGGGGCGTCGTCCGGGGCGTCCTCCGGCCTGGCGAGGGTGAGCCCGAGTTGGAAGTCGCGACCGGGCACGTGCCCGTGCGTCACCGCGTTCGCGGCGAGTTCGACGACGACCAGGTTGGCCCACTGGAAGACCTCCGTGGTGCGTGGCCAGCCCCATTCGGTTAGCTGCTGCGCGGCGGCCAGCCGGGCGAGGCGGGCACCGCGCCGGGAGGAGCTGAACTGGCCGGCGAATCGCCGGGCGGAGACGGGTGGCTGGGCGAGGATGATTTCTGGGTTCACGTGACAGAGCGTGCCCGGGGCGACGTACCCTGGCCATGAGTCGGACCGGTACGGAACGTGTCTGTACGGGTGCGGAAGGTTGCGCGTCCGGCTCTCCGGTCGTACTGGTGTGACTCGCGCGGGGTGGTCGCATGGAGGGCTTGGTCGGAGGCGGCGCCGTGGAGCGCCGACCGGAGCCGACGGAGGATGTCGACGGAGCGTCGGACCTGTTCCGCGCGGTGGGCCGTCAGGTGAAGTTGCTGAGGGAGCGGGCCGGGCTGACGCAGAAGGAGCTGGGTGACCGGCTCGGGTACGGCGAGGACCTGATCTCGTCCCTGGAACGCGGACGGCGCACCCCGCAGCCGGAGTTCCTCGACGCTGCGGACGAACTGCTCAGCGCTGGCGGTCTGTTGAAGGTGGCCAAGGAGGACGTGGCGCGGGCGAAGGCGCGCTCGCGGGTGCGGCATCCGGAGTGGTTCCGGGACTACGCGCGGCTGGAAGCGGACGCTGTTGAGGTCAACTTCTACAGCACGCTGACCGTGCCTGGACTGCTCCAGACCGAGGACTACGCCCGGACCACCTTCATGCTTCGCAGGCCGTTGCTGGACGAGGAGACCATCGAGCAGCGGGTCGCGGCTCGATTGGCCCGGCAGGAGATCCTCACTCGACGGCCTGCTCCCATGGTGTGCGCGGTGATCGAGGAGTCCGTACTGCGGCGGGTGATCGGTCGAAGCGAGGTTCAGCAAGGGCAGCTGAGGCACCTGCTCCACCTTGGCCAGTTGCGGAGTACCACGATTCACGTTCTACCGGAGGTGTGCGAGGAACACGCCGCCCTGGAAGGCCCGTTCATCCTCCTGACCCCGAAGGGAAGGCCGCAGATCGGCTACGTCGAGGTGCAGAGTACGAACCGGCTGATCACAGAGCCGGAGAAGGTCCGTATCCTGGCAGTGCGGTACGGATACCTCCGAGGGCAGGCCCTTGCACATCGTGAATCTCTGACACTGATCGAGAAGATGCTGGGAGAGCTATGAACATCGAGCAGCGTCCAAGCGGATGCTCCGAACTTGCCTGGTTCAAAAGCAGTTACAGCGCAGGCGACGGCGGCGAGTGCGTAGAGGTCGCCGTCGGGTCAGGTGTGGTGCACGTCCGGGACTCGAAGGATCGGGAGGGGGCACAGCTCTCGTTCCCCGCCGAGGCGTGGGCCTCGTTCGTGAGGTTCGCCGCTGGGCGGTGACCGTTTGCTGAGTAGCGGCGGCCTGCGGCCGGCCGGATGGCTGATCCGCAGGCCGCCACCGTGTCAGCTCGTCGGTTCACGGCACCGCCGGCTCGGCGCGTGCGAACCGGACTGAATGACGGTAGGTAAGGTCCTGCGTATTCGTCTTACCGTTCGGGTCGATCGACGCGAACGTCGCCTGTGCTGAGATGCTGGCGCCGGGTGCGGCGGCGACCGCGGCGCGGAAGGCGGCCGACCCAACATCGGAACGACAACAGCCACTGATCTCTGAGACAACCCCCAGGCACGGCAAAGGCCAGTTCGCGGCAGGCCAAGCGATCCAGGCCTTGCCTGCAACGAGGCCGAGGCGCTGCCACGGCCTGTCGGCGGGCGGCCCGCGAAAAACGAGTTGTTCGCGGGCCGTGGCCTCGATCATGATCGCCTGCATGGACCTGTAACGGCTGCCACGTAGCAAAGCCAACCTGTCGCGCGGTTGACCCCGGAGACCCAGATGCTGGCTGGTGGAGGGGCGCCACTCGATGCAGGCAGGGCGGGTGCGGCTAAGCCAGGGTGCCGCCCGCGTTTCGGATCATCTGCTGGAGCACTTTCAGTGTGGTGACGTAGTCGGCGTCATCGATGCCCTGGTGGATGCGGGCCCGGATGGCCGGGGCGTGCTGCTTGAGACCGACACGAGCCTCCTCGCCGACTCGGTGATCCACAGTCGTCCCCCGGCATCGTGGGTGAGCCAACCGCGCTCCAGCAGGACTTCCGCCTCTGCCTTCAGGTCGTCTTCGGGCCTGATGTAAGAGCTCATGGCCTGCTGAAGTTCAGGGATGGTCATGCCGCGGCCGTCGGGTGAGATGTCGTTCTTCGACAGGTTGCGCAGCAGCCAGAACTGGGGCTGGGTGAAGTCCAGTTCGGCCTGCTGGGATCGGGTGAACGAGATGATGGCCTCGTAGGCCACTCCGGTCCAGTACGCAGCCGGCTGAGCGGCAAGTTCGGCGTCGGATGTGTGCTGAGTCGTCATGTGCGGTGCCCCCATAGGAATGATCGCTGGTGCAAGCACCGTAGAACCTCAAGCAAAGTTGAGGTCAAGATCGTCTCCGTGTTTCCCTGTTGGCAGTTTCGTGGGGCGGCCCGTAACTACCCACGGTGACAGACCGCGAGTATCTGATCCTCGTAGCCCTGCAAAACAGTTCCCGCCTCCGTCAGGTGAGCCTTGATCGCCGGGCGGCCCGCCGCCACACCGCGACGGCCCCGGCCGCCGAGAGCGCCCCCAGTACCACCACGACCGCCAGCGCCGGCAGCTGCCGGCTTCCGGGCAGATAGCGCACCACGAACCAGCCACGTGCCGCCGAGCCCGAGAGCCACAGCGCCACCGGCCCGATCGTCTGCGGACCCAGCAGCAGTACGGCCGAGGTGATCAGCAGACCCAGCAGCCCGGTCTCAACGGGCGTCAGTTGGGGCTTCTGCCCGGCCTGCCCACCTCCGGAGCCGGGTCGGTCGCCGGCCTCGGCCGCCGGTTCGCTCCCCGTAAGCTCGGGCATCCGCAGCGGGCTTCGCAAGCCGGCCAGCAACTCCGGTCCGCGCGCCGCGAGCCTGCGGTGTGCCAGCCGGCCCAGCCCCCAGGCCGCAAGCGAGCCGGTCACGCATCCGGTCGCCGCCCCGGCCCAGCACACCGAGGCAGACCCGGCCAGATGGCCGATAAGCAGCACCACCGTTGCAGGCAGCGCCGTCACCAGGGCCAGCGGCAGCGTCAGCCAGACCTGTGCCTGGAGCTGGGCTCCGGGCAGGTCGTCGCCCGACAGGACGGTGCCCCGTCCGCGCCGGTGCGGATCGGTCACCGGGACGGCCGCCAGCACCGAGACCGCCGCCACCAGTCCAGCGCCGCCGCCCAGCGGCGCGGCGAGCAGTCCCAGCATCCACGGCCAGGCTCCGGTCACGCCGCTCCCGCAGGCGCCGGCCGCGCCGAGCGCCACGGCCACCGGGCCGACCAGCAGCAGCCAGGCCAGCTGGCGCCCGCGCACCTCCGGCCGCTCCGCGCCCGGCGAGCTCAACACCAGCCACAGCGCGCTTCCGTCGAACCCGTACAGATTGGCGCGGCGGGCACCGCAGGGTGGCGAGCCGCCACCTGCGCCGCTCGACCTCGCCGGCCGGCAGTCCGGATCCGGGCCGCATGGGTCTTCACGGTGGCCTCGCTGAGGGTCAGCTCACCGGCCAGCTCGGTGTTGGACAGGCCACGACCGAGCAGGGGCAGCACCTCCAACTCGCGCGGGGTCAGTGCGGTGAGGTCGCGGTGGACCGCCGGGGTGCGGCGGTCAGACGACGCAGGCTCCAGACCTTCGTCATCGGCCTGGTCGTGCTCACCTCCACCGTCGCCCCGGTGGTCGCCCTCGGGCTGATCAACGCGGCCTCGGCCCCCTCGACGACACCTTCGACCAGCAGCGCGGCGCCCACGCGACCGCCGTCTTCGACTCCGCCAAGGTCACCGACGAGCAGCTCGCGCGAGCCGCCCACCAGCCGGGCGTCACCGAGGTGGCCGGCCCCTTCCCGGTGGCCGACTTCTACGTCGCGCCCAGCGCGGGCAAGCCCCCCGCCGGGGTGGACCCACTGCCACCGGGGCCGGTCACCGAGGTGGGTCGCGCCGATCCGTCCGGCGGGTCGGTGGACCGGGTGGACATCTGGTCCGGCCGCTGGGTCCACGCCCCCGGTGAGATCGTCCTCATGCGGCCCCCGGCCACGCAGTGGGTGCCGAACGAGCAGTTCGGCAGCCGGGTCCAGCTGCCCGGCGCCCCGCCGCTCATTTACCCCTCGGGCCTGCTCACCGTTCGGCACGGCGGATGGAGGCGCCCACGTAGCTGTCCGAGAAGTTCGTCGCGTACGCCGCCGAATCCCGCAGCTGGGCCAGGCGGGAGAGCTGGAGGCGGTGCAGGAAGGCGGAGTCGTCCTGGTCGGCCGCGGGGCTGTGCAGCAGGTGGAGCATCCAGTGGGAGAACTCCTGGGCCTGCCAGATCCGCGGCAGGCAGGCGGCGGAGTAGCCGTCCAGCGCGCGGGAGCCTGCCTCGCGGTAGTGGGCGAGCAGCCTGGTCGCCAGCTCCTCGGCGTCGGCGATGGCCAGGTTCATGCCCTTGCCGCCGGCCGGGGTGATGATGTGGGCCGCGTCGCCGACCAGGAAGAGGCGGCCGTACTGCATCGGCTCGACCACGAAGCTGCGCATGTCCAGGACGTTCTTCTCGGTGATCGGCCCGGATTTCAACTCGGCCGCAGTCATGCCGAGTCGGCGGTGCAGCGAGGACCAGATCCGCTCGTCCGGCCAGTTCTCCGGCCGGTCGCCGACCGGACACTGGAGGTAGAAGCGGGTGATGGACGGCGTACGCAGCATGTGTCCGGCGAAACCGTCCTCGTGCAGGGCGTAGATGATCTCCTCGCCGGCCGGCGGGGTCTCGGCCAGTACGGCGAGCCAGCCGAACTCGTGCTGCCTGCCGTAGGCGCGCAGCCGGCCCGCGGGCACCGCCGGACGTGAGGCGCCGTAGAAGCCGTCGCAGCCCGCGATGAAGTCGCACTCGATCTCCACCGACTCCGCGTCGCCGTCCGGCTCGCAGCGCAGCACCGGCCGGTCGCCCTCCAGGCCGTCCAGGGCCACGGCCGGGTGGGAGAAGAGCAGTTGTCCGCCGCCGGACAGGTAGGCCGCGATGAGGTCGCGGACCAGGAACTGCTGCGGGTAGACGTAGTGCGCCCGGTCTCCGGCGAGCTCCTGGTAGCGGACGGAGAACCGCTCGCCCTGGTGGCGGAACTCGCAGCTGCCGTGCCGGCCGCCCTCGGCGAGCAGCCGGTCGGCGAGCCCGTGGGCGTCGAGGACCTCCACCGTGCGGTGCTCGAGCACGCCGGCCCGGGCGCGTGCCTCCACGTACGGGCGGGACTGCCGCTCGACCACGACGCTGTCGATGCCGGCCCGCTGCAGCACGTTCGCCAGGACGAGGCCGGCCGGTCCGGCGCCGACGATTGCCACCCGGGTCCGAAGACGCATTGTTCCCCCTGTTCAGGCCGTGCTCGGCAGGACGTGGTCCGTCCCGCTCAAGGCCCGCTCGGTTGTCGTGTCGGCAATACTGGCGGACCTCGGTGTGCGCTGTCTCCAGGACGACCGGTGCGGAAGCCGTCGAATGCCGGTGACTGGTTCCTCTCAGCAATTATGAGGTCGAGTCAAATGGCCATCACCGACGCATGTTTCGAGGGGTCGCTGCGGCGCTGCCCCTTCCAGGACCTTCCGGAGTGGCCGTCAAGATGACTGTGGCGCAAGGGATCGCGCTTCATCGGCCGAACTGGATGGGCCGTCCGTGCCTCCGCTCGGGCCTGGCGCCGGCCGGGCGAATCGTCCGCCGTAGAGTGGGCGGGTCCGTCCCATTGAAGCCTGAGCCCAAAGGAGTTCGTGGTGAAGCTCGCCTCGGCGGTTGACCTCCGGCCGGCCAGCCCGTCCATCAACCTCGTGCACTCGGCCGAGGCCGAGTGCCCCACCGCCCGTCAGCCGGGGGCCGCGCGGCCCGGGCAGTGCGGGTCAATTTTCACCAACTCGGCGCTGAAAAACAATGGTTGACGCCCTGTTGAGCACTGTGGTTGAATCGCCGCGGTTTTTCTCCGTATGCGTTATTGAGTGCGATGCAGGTCACTTCACCGCAGGGTTTCCTGTTGGTCGGCAGTTCGGGGAGAAGAGTTATCTGCCGCGTTCACAGGGTGATTCAGTCGACAGGGGGATGCGAATGTCCGGCATCGATCGCGCATCGGTGGAGCTGGACCTGACCGGTCTGCACGAATCGCTGGCGTCGCCGGTCATCGAGTCGATGAACTTCCTCAACGAGGTCTCGCAGCGCTTTCCGGACGCCGTCTCACTCGCCGCGGGTCGCCCCTACGAGGGGCTGTTCGACACCGAGGCGGTCCACCGGTACCTGCGCCGGTACGCCGACCACCTGATGGAGCGGTTCGACGGCGACGTCGTGCAGGTGCGCCGCACCATGCTGCAGTACGGCCGGACGAAGGGGATCATCCACGACCTGATCGCGAGGAACCTCGCGGTGGACGAGGACGTGGTGGTCGATCCGGAGTCGATCGTGGTCACGGTCGGCTGCCAGGAGGCCCTCTTCCTCACGCTGCGGGCGCTGCGCAGGAGTGAGCGCGACGTGCTGCTGACCGTACTTCCCTGCTACGTGGGGGTCGCGGGCGCCGCCGAGCTGGTGGACATGCCGCTGCTGCCGGTGAAGGGTTCTCCGGAGGGCATCGACCTGGAGGACCTGGCGGCGGTGGTGGCGCGGGCCAAGGAGTCCGGTCTGCGGCCCCGCGCGTGCTACGTGGTCGCCGACTTCGCGAACCCGTCCGGCATCAGCCTCAGCCGCGAGACCCGGGAAGGGCTGCTACGACTGGCGGAGGAGCACGACTTCCTGGTCCTGGAGGACAACCCGTACGGGATCTTCTCGTCCCCGGACACCGAGCAGCCGCCGACGCTGAAGGCGCTCGACCGCGACCGCCGGGTGGTCTACCTGGGTTCGTTCGCCAAGACCGGCCTGCCCGGCGCCCGGGTCGGCTATGTCGTCGCCGACCAGCGGGTGAGCACCGGGGACGGCACGACGGAGCTGCTCGCCGACCAGCTCGCGAAGATCAAGAGCATGCTGACGGTGAACACCTCGCCGATCGCGCAGGCCGTGATCGGCGGGAAGCTCCTGGAGCACGACTGCAGCCTGCGGGCGGCGAACACCGAGGAGAACAAGGTCTACCAGCGGAACCTGCGCCATCTGCTGGACGGGCTGGCCGAGCGCTTCCCGCCGGGAAGATGCCCGGGGGTGTCCTGGAACGCGCCCAGCGGAGGCTTCTTCGTCGTCCTGGACGTACCGTTCCCGGTCGACGACGAGCTGCTGGAGCACTCCGCGCGCCGGCACCGGGTGCTGTGGACGCCCATGCACCACTTCCACGGCGACGGCGTGCCGCGCCACCAGATCCGGTTGTCCTTCAGCTATCTGACGCCGGATGAGATCACCGTCGGTCTCGACCGGCTGGCGGACTTCATCTTCGAGCAGTACGAGGCGATATCGTGCCAGAGGGGACAACAGTGAGCGTGTTCGACGGACTCGGCGTGGACCATGTCGGGCTTGCGGTCACCGATCTGACCGGGTCGGTCGAACTCTTCGCGGAGCGCTACGGGTTCGGCGTCTACGCCCGGTCCGTCGGGCCGTCCGCCGAGGGGGTGCGCACGGTCGCGGTGGGCCGGCGCGGCATCCGGCTGGTGCTGACCGAGGGCGGGACGGCCGACCACCCCGCGGCCGCCTACACGGAGCGGCACGGTGACGGGGTGTGCGACATCGCGTTGAGCACCCCGGACGCGGCGGCCGCGTTCACCGAGGCCGTCCGGCGCGGGGCCCGTCCGGTGAGCGGGCCGGTGGAGCGGGACGGTGTGGTCACCGCCGCCATCGCCGCGTTCGGCGACGTGGTGCACACGTTCGTCCAGCGTCCGCAGGCCGTGGACGTGCGGGTGCTGCCAGGGCTGGACGCGGTTCCCGGGGCGGCCGGGGAGCCGGTGCCCGCCGGCGCGCCGGAGACCGGCCTGAGCACCATCGACCACTTCGCGGTCTGCCTGGAGGCCGGCCAGCTGATACCCGCGGTGGAGTTCTACCGGACGGTCCTCGACTTCGAGATGGTCTTCACCGAGCGCATCGTCGTCGGCGGGCAGGCCATGGACTCGATGGTCGTGCAGAGCCGCTCCGGAGAGGTGACGCTCACCCTGATCGAGCCCGACCCGTCCCGGGAGCCGGGCCAGATCGACCAGTTCATCAAGAGCCACGGCGGCGCGGGGGTCCAGCACATCGCGTTCGCCACCGACGACATCGTCCGGGAGGTGGGCCGGCTCGGCGCGAGCGGCATCGGCTTCCTGAACACACCCGGGGCCTACTACGACCTGGTGCCCGAGCGGCTGGAGTTGCTGCGGCACTCCGTCGACGAGCTGCGGGCGCTCGGCATCCTGGTCGACCAGGACCAGGACGGCCAGCTGCTGCAGATCTTCACCAGGTCCGTGCACCCGCGCGGCACCCTGTTCTTCGAGGTGATCGAGCGCCTGGGCGCGCGCACCTTCGGCAGCGGCAACATCAAGGCGCTGTACACCGCGGTGGAGCTGGAGCAGACCAGGAACGGGGCGGCCCGATGAGCGCCCCCCGGCCGGAGCCCGGAGCGTGCCCGCCGGTGTGCGCGGCCGACGTGGAACGGCTGGCCGCCGCCAGGGTGCCCGCCGAGGTCTGGGACTTCGTCGCGGGCGGCAGCGGCGACGAGTCGGTCCAGGCCGCCAACCGGGCGGCACTCGACCGCGTCCGGCTGCTGCCGCGGATCCTGTCCGGAACGGGCGAGGCGGACCTCTCCGGCCCCCTGCTGGGCAGCACCGCGGCGATGCCGGCCGTGGTCGCGCCGATGGCCTACCAGCGACTGCTGCACCCGGACGGCGAACTCGCCGCCGCCCGCGCCGCCGCCGAGGCCCAAGTCCCTTACACGATCTGCACGTTGAGCAGCTTCCCGCTGGAGGACATCGCCGCCATCGGCGGGACCACCTGGTTCCAGCTGTACTGGTCGCGCGACCGCGGCCAGGTGCTCGACCTGGTCCGCAGGGCGGAGGGCGCCGGCTGCGAGGCCCTGGTGGTCACCGTCGACGTCCCGGTGATGGGCCGCCGGCTTCGGGACATGCGCAACGGGTTCGCGCTGCCCCGCTCGGTGACCGCGGCGAACTTCGGCGCCGAACCGCTGGCGGCCACCCACACCCGGCAGGCCGGGGCCTCTGCCGTGGCCACCCACACCGGGCTGGCCTTCGACCCCGCGCTCGGCTGGGAGGACCTGGCCTGGCTGCGGGAGAACACCACGCTGCCGCTGGTCCTCAAGGGCGTGCTGGATCCGCGCGACGCCGCCCGGGCGGCGGAGCTGGGCGCCGCCGCGGTGGTCGTCTCCAACCACGGCGGACGCCAGTTCGCGGGCGGGGTGGCCAGCATCACCGCGCTGCCGCCGGTGGTCGACGCGGTGGCCGGGCGCTGCGAAGTGCTGCTGGACAGCGGGATCCGCTCCGGGACGGACGTACTGCGCGCCCTGGCCTGCGGTGCGGACGGCGTCATGTACGGGCGGCCGGTGCTGTGGGGCCTGGCGGCGGACGGCGAGGCCGGGGCCGGGCTCGTCCTCGACCTGCTGCGCACCGAACTGCAAGAAGCCCTCCTGCTGTCCGGCTGCCCCGACCTCGCCGCCGCCCGCGGCCTCACCACCGTGCTCGGTTAGGCCCGGTGCGGCCGATCCTGCCGGGTGCGCGGGATCGGCCGCACCGGGTCCGCCGCCATCCGTCAGACGGCGGTGAGCAGTGGGAAGAGCGGTACGCTCGCCGCTGCCTTCAGGTACTCGGCGCCGGCGGTGCCGCCGGTGCCGGGGACCTTGCCGATGATCTTCAGGGTCACGCCCCAGTGGGTGCGCTTCATCGCCCGCCAAGCGCCGTCGAGGCGGACCATGGCCTCCTGGAGCAGGCGGGTCTCCTCCGTCCGCCAGTCGCCGGAGTACTGCAGGAACTCCTCCTGCAGCGTGGCGACCACCGTGAACCGCGGCCCCTTTTCGGCGGTGTGCGGCCCGTCCTCGCGTTTGGCGCTGACCAGCTCGATCATCTGGTAGGGCCGCGACTGGATCGCGCTGGCGCCGCGGGTGTGGTCCCGGATCACCGCGAACGCCTCGGGTGGCATCGTGGTCAGGATCCGGTACAGCGGCGCCGTGGCGCCGGCCAGCCGGTCCGCCGCAGCGGACAGCCCGGCGGCCGCCTCCGCCGGCCGCCCCAGGCGGACCGCCTCGGCCGCGTCCGTCAGCGCGCTCGCCAGCCGGGCGAACAGCCGCTCGAACAGCTGGATGCAGCGGATGAACATCCGCTCGTCGTGCATGGTGGTGACCGGGAGCAGCCCGATGTCCACCGCCCGTGCCAGCGGCTCCGGCACCCGGGCCCGGACCGCCGCCGCGGCGGCGGTCCCGGCCCGGAGCAGCACCTCGTCCTCGCCCTTGGCCGCGAGCACCTCCCGGACGGCCGCCAGCGGTGCGGTGTCCACCCCGGTGGCCGGCGCGTACTCGGTGAGCCTGGCCAGTGCCTGGAGCACCGAGACGGTTCTGGTCCGCTGGCGGGCGTTCGGCTCGAACCCCAGGGCCTCCAGCTCGATCTGCGCGAGGTCCGCGAGCAGGGCGGCCATCAGCAGGTCCTCGGAGCGCTCGGGGTCGCCCGCCTCCCAGTGCGCCACCTGCAGCAACTCGTGGCCGGCGTAGGTGTCGTAGGCCATCGGCCGGTCGGTGAGGGTCAGCGGCAGCCAGCTGTCGAACAGCCAGGCGTCGGGGGAGGACCACGGGCGGCCCCGGCCGGAGCAGCCGATCCGGACCGACAGGCCGCGCAGCAGGGCGACCAGCTCCGGGGACACCCGTGCCTTGCCCACCTGGCGGTAGTAGTCGACGACCGCGCGGTAGGGGAAGCCGCCGAAGGACCCGGACCCGACCATCCGGTGGGACCAGTCGCAGACCGCCTCGTGCGCCCGGCGCAGTGCGCGCATTCCGTCCGACGGCGTCCCCACCGCGAGCGCGGCCCCGCCGACGCCGATCGGCCGGTCCTCGCCGGGGCCCTGCGGCCCGCCGGGACGCCCTGCCAAGTCCAACTCAGTCATGTGTACGCTCTCGCCGCTCCTTTGCAGGCCCTAGGCGCGTTCCGCGTCCATGGCCTCGATCAGGCTCTTGGGACGCATGTCGGTCCAGTTCGCCTCGATGTAGTCGAGGCAGGACTGGCGGGTGTCCTCGCCGTGGACCTTCTCCCAGCCGGCGGGTATCTCCGTGAACGCGGGCCAGAGCGAGTGCTGGTTCTCGTGGTTGACCAGCACCAGGTAGGTCCCGTTCTCGTCCTCGAAGGGGTTGGTCGCCATCAGTTCTCTCCTCGTGGTCACCCGGATGTCGGAGACATCCGGTCGTTCAGCACACCGGCGATCACGTCCAGCGCGGCCGGTGCGGTCATCTCCTGGTGGGTGCAGTCCAGGTCGAACTCGTGGATCCGGCCCGTCACATGGGCGGCCCAGGCCTCGGCCGAAGGTGGCTGCTCGCCGCCGTGCCGCCCGGCGCGGAAGGCCAGCAGGTCGCCCCGGAAGCTGCCGGGCGTGAAGTCGCGGGCGATCAGGGTGTTGTTGGCGGCGACCCGCTTCAGCGCCTCGACGCCCTGCTCGCCCAGGCCCGCCAGCGGTCCCTCCTGCCGTCCGAGCAACTCGGCCACCGCGGCCGCGGTCAGCGGTCCCGACGGCGGCTGAGACGGCCCGCCGCCGGGACCGGCCGCCAGCGCGGCCAGGATCTCCTGTTCGAGCTCGGCGCCGGAGGGGACGACACCGTCCGCAGCCGGGTAGGAGTCGAGCAGCGCCAGCAGTTCCACCTCGGCGCCCTCGGCCTGCAGCAGCGTCGCGATCTCGTGCGCCACCAGACCGCCGAAGGACCAGCCGATCAGGCGGTAGGGGCCGCGCGGATGCGCCGCACGGATCCGCGCGGCGTAGTCCTCGGCCATCTCCCGTACGCTGCACGGGAGTTGCCCGTCCCCGGTGAGGCCGGCCGCCTGCAGGGCGTAGACCGGCGAGTCGGCGCCGAGCCGGGTGATGAAGCCCGTGTAGCACCAGCCGAGCCCGACCACCGGATGGATGAGGAAGTACGGCGTTCCCCGGCGGCCGGCGCGGAGCCGCAGCAGGGACTCGAAGGGGTCGTCGTCCCGGTGCAGCCGACTGGCCAGGGCCGCCACGGTCGGCGCCTCGAAGAGGCTGCGGATCGAGACGGCGGTGCCCAGCTCCGCGCGGATCCGGGTCACCAGCCGGGTCGCCAGCACGGAGTGGCCGCCGAGTTCGAAGAAGTCGTCGTCGGCACTCACGTGTTCCAGTCCCAGCACCTCCGCGAACAGGGCGCAGAGCACCTCCTCCCGCGTGGTGCGCGGGCCGCGCCCGGTCACCCGGGCGACGGGGTCGGGCGCGGGCAGCGCCCCGCGGTCCAGCTTCCCGTTGGGCGTCACCGGCAGGGCCTCAAGCGGTACCACCGCCGAGGGCACCATGTACTCGGGCAGCCGCCGGCGCAGGTGCACGCCCAGCTCCGCCTGGTCGAGGCCCGTCGGGGCCGGCACGGCGTAGCCGACCAGCCGCCGGTCCCCGGGCCGGTCCTCGCGGACCACCGCCACCGCCTGCGCCACCCCCGGGTACGAGGCCAGCGCGGCCTCCACCTCGCCGAGTTCCAGCCGGAAGCCGCGGATCTTGACCTGGTGGTCGGTCCGGCCGAGGTACTCCAGCAGGCCGTCCCCGCCCCAGCGGGCCAGGTCGCCGGTGCGGTACATCCGCGACCCGGGCGGGCCGTACGGATCGGCCGTGAACCGCCCGGCGGTCAGCGCGGGCCGGTCCAGGTACCCCCGGGCCAGCCCCTCGCCCGCCAGGTACAGCTCGCCGGCCGCCCCGGGCGGCGCGAGGCGCAGCCGCTCGTCCAGGACGTACGCCCGGGTGTTCAGGACCGGCCGGCCGATGGCGGGCGCACCGCCCCGGGACGGGTCGAGCTCCGCGGCGCTCGACCACACGGTCGTCTCGGTGGGCCCGTAGAGGTTGGTGACCTCCTCGGCGACCTCCCGCATCCGCTCGGCCAGGGCGGCGGGCAGCGCCTCGCCGCCGACCAGCATCCGCAGGCCGCGGGCGTCCTCCCGGTGCTCCGAGAGCAGGGCCTGCCACAGCGTCGGGGTGGCCTGCATGAGCGTCGCCCGGCTGCGGCGGAGCAGGGCGGCCAGCAGTGTCGGGTCACGGACCTCGTCGCGGTCGGCGACCACCACGCTCGCGCCGGACAGCAGCGGCAGGTACAGCTCCAGGACATGGATGTCGAAGGCCACCGTGGTCACCGCGAGCAGCCGGTCCGCCGGGCTCATCGGCACCTGGTCCGCCATCGCCGCAAGGAAGTTGGCGAGGGCGTGGTGCGGCACCACCACGCCCTTGGGGGTGCCGGTGGACCCGGAGGTGTAGATCACGTAGGCCGGGTGCTCCGGCCGCAGCGCGGCCCTGCGGTCCCCATCGCTCAGGTCCTCGGCGGCGTACTCCGCCAGGGCCGCCCGGAAGTCGGCACCGTCCAGGCACCAGTGGTTGTCCCCGGCCGGCACCCGGGAGAGGCCGTCCAGCGTGGTCAGCACCACCGCCGGGCGCGCGCCTGCCGTGATCATCTCGATCCGCTCGCGCGGATGGCCGAGGTCGAGCGGGAGATAGGCGGCACCGGACTTGAGTACGGCCAGCAGTGCCACCAGCAGCTCCGGGGAGCGCGGCAGGGCCAGCGCGACCACCGACTCCGGGCCCGCCCCCCGGGCGACCAGGAACCGGGCCAGCCGGTTGGCCTCGGCGTTCAGCTCGGCATAGCCGACGGCCGCGCCGTCCCGCCACAGCGCCGGGGCCTTCGGGGTGCGGCGCACCTGGGCCTCGAACAGCTCCGGTAGGCACTGCTTCGCCGGCGCGGCCGCGGTCCCGTTCCACTCGACCAGCAGCCGCCGCCGCTGCGCCTCGTCCAGGACGTCCACGCTCGCGGTGGGTGCGTCCGGATCGGCGAGCAGCGCCTCCAGGACCCGGCGCAGGCAGTCGGCCCAGCCGAGCACCGTGGCACGGTCGAACAGGTCGGCGCGGTAGTCCAGCCGCAGCCGCAGCGCGGCCCCGGGCAGGACGGTCAGCGTCAGCGGGTAGTGGGCGGCGGCCTTGCCCTCGGCACCGGCCAGCGTCAGGCCCTGGAAGGAGGGCCCGCCCCGCTCGGCCGGGGCCGGGAAGTTCTCGAACACGTACAGCGAGTCGAACAACTCCGCGCGGATCCCGGAGAGCTGCTGCAGCTCGCCGAGGCCGAGGTACTCGTGGTCCGCCAGGGCCGAGCGTTCGTCCTGCAGCCGGGTCAGCAGGCCCCGCAGGGACTCGGCCGGGTCGATCCGAAGCCGGACCGGGACGGTGTTGGCGAACAGGCCGATCATCGACTCGACCCCGGGGAGGGAGGCCGGGCGGCCGGAGACCGTGGCGCCGAACACCACGTCGGCGCGGCCGGTCAGCCGGGAGAGAACCAGCGCCCAGGCCCCCTGGACCACCGTGTTGAGGGTCAGCCCGTACCGGCGGGCGGCGGCGGTGAGCCCCGACGTCAGCTCCGTGCCCAGCTCGACCACGGCCTCCTCGGGCACCACCGTCTCGCGGCCGGCGCCGGCCGGGCCGAGCAGCGTGGCCTCCTCCAGGCCGGCGAGGTGCCCGCGCCACGCGGCCAGGGCCCGCTCCCGGTCCTGCCCGCCGAGCCAGCGCAGGTAGTCGCGGTAGGGCCGGACCACCGGGAGCGCGTGGTCGCCGCCGTCGGTGTACATGGTGAACAGCTCGCGCAGCATCAGCGGCAGCGACCAGCCGTCCAGCAGGATGTGATGGCTGGTCAGCACCAGCCGGTGCGCCCGTGCGTCGAGCCGGATCAGCTGGCACCGGATCAGCGGCGCCTTCCTGAGGTCGAAGCGCTGGGCCCGGTCCGCCGCGAGGATCGAAGCCAGCTCCTCCTGCTGCCGGTCGGGCGGCAGCGCGGAGAGGTCGACCTCGTCCCAGGGCATCGCCACCTCGCCCGGCACCACCTGCACCGTCTCGCCGTTGCGGCGCTGGCGGAACGCGGCCCGCAGATTGGCGTGCCGGCGCAGCAGGCCGTCGGCCGCCCGGTGCAGCGCCTCGGCGTCCAGGCTGCCGCGCAGGTCGAAGGCGAACTGCAGGTGGTAGACGTCACAGGCGTCCTCGTCGTAGAGGGAGTGGAAGAGGAAGCCCTCCTGCAGCGCCGTCAGCGGCAGTACGTCCTCGATCCGCGCACGCTTCACAGCAGGTCCCCGTCCTCGCTCATGAACTCGCTCTCGAACTCGTCGATCTCGTCCTGGTCCAGCTGCACCAGGTCGAAGTCGGACGCGGTGGCGCCGCCGGCGTCGGCACGCTCGACGTGACGGGCCATCGCCTCCAGCACCCGCACCCAGGTGCCGGCCAGCAACTCGGCGTCCCGCTCGGCCAGTACGTCCTCCGGCCAGGTCCACACGGCGCGCAGTTCGACGCCGTCCGCCCCGGGCCGGGCCATCGCGTTGACCGCCAGCACGTGCCGCAGCGGCGGGGGGGGGGGGGGGGGGGGGAGGGGGGGGTGGTGGGGGGCGCTCTCCGGGTCTAGACACTAACCGGCGCCCAGCCCCACGGCGTCGACGTGTCTGAGGTAGTGGGAGACGATCTGCGG
>NZ_JBVIMH010000025.1:105610-113009 GCF_055579945.1 Kitasatospora sp. NPDC032150
TTTCGCGTACCATCCCCCCGCGTCACGCAGTTCGACCCCTCCCCCCCTATCCCGCCCCCTCTCTTCACCCCCCACCCCTCCCCCCGACCCCCCCCCCGCCCCCGCCCCCGGGCCGGCCGCGTCGTCCCGGGCGCTCTCCGGGGCCAGGCCCCAATCGGCGTCCGGACCCGCGGTGTCGAAGCGGCCGAGGTAGTTGAAGCCGATCTGCGGCTCGGGGGAGGACGCCAACGAGGGTGCGGTGGCGGCGTTCAGGTACCGCAGCATCCCGTGGCCGAGGCCGTGGTCCGGTACGGCGCGCAGCTGCTCCTTGATCCCCTTGAGGACGGTGCCGACCACCGGCCCGGCCGACCACAGCTCCTCCCAGTCCACCTGGCCCGGGTCGAGCCGCACCGGGTGGACCGTGGTGAACCAGCCCATGGTGCGGGACAGGTCCAGACCGGGCACCAGGTCCTCCTGTCGGCCGTGCCCCTCGACCTCCACCAGCACCGGCGCGCCTTGCGGGCGCTCCCGGGTGGCCGACGCCGCCAGCGCCAGCGCGGTCAGCAGTACGTCGTCGACGCCGGCGTTGAACGCCGCCGGGATCCGGGTGAGAACGGCCTCGGTGACGGCGGCGGACAACGCCACCGAGAGCGAGCGCGCCGTCTCGGTGGTGTCCCGGGCCGGGTCGAGGCGACGGGTGCCGAGCAGTGGCTCGTCACCGGCGCCCGGAGCGGCCCAGAACCCGAGCTCGTCCGTCCTGGACGCCAGCCCGGCCTGCTCGGCCAGGGTCCGGGCCCAGCGCCGGAACGAGGTGCCCACCGGCTCCAGCTTCGGGGTGCGGCCGGCCGAGACCGCGCTCCAGGCCGCCGCCAGGTCGGGCAGCAGGATCCGCCAGGAGACCCCGTCCACCGCCAGGTGGTGGACGGCGAGCAGCAGCCGGCCGGGGCGTGCGCCGCCCGCGTCGAACCAGACCGCCTGCAGCACCACGCCGTCCGCGGGGGACAGCCGGTCGCCCGCCCCGGCGGCCTCGGCGGCCATCACCGCGCGGGCCGCCGCGTCGTCCAGCCCGGCCACGTCCACCCGCCGCAGGCAGGACGCCGCGGCGACCGCGCCGACGGGACGGGTCCGCAGGCGCCAGGAGGAGTCCTGGACCTCCAGCCGCAGCACGTCGTGCTGGTCCAGCACCGCCTGCAGCACCGCGGCCAGCGAGTCCCCGGTCAGCTCGGCGGGGACCCGCAGCAGCACCGACTGGTACAGGCCGTCCAGCGTGCCGCCGCGCGCCCGCAGATCGTGCATCACCGGGGTGAGCGGGATCTCCCCGACGCCGTCGTCGGCGGTGGCCTGCGAGATCACCGTCCCCGCGGCGAGGGCCAGTTGGGCCACCGTGCGGGCCTGGAAGACGTCCTTCGGGGTCAGCGCCAGACCAGCCGCCCTGGCCTTGCCGACCAGCTGGATCGAGCCGATGCTGTCCCCGCCGAGTTCGAAGAAGTTGTCGTGCACGCCGACCAGGTCGAGCCCGAGCACCTCGGCGACCAGGGCGCACAGCAGCTCCTCCCGCGCGTTCCGGGGCGCCCCGGACCCGGCCGCCGGTGCGGCGGGAGCGGGCAGGGCGGCCCGGTCCAACTTCCCGTTGGGAGTCAGCGGCAGCTCCGGCAGCGGCACCACCGCGGCCGGGACCATGTAGTCGGGCAGCACCGAGCCGACGTACTCGCGCAACTCGGCGGGATCGACGCCCGCCAGGGGATCGGCCGCCACCACGTAGGCCACCAGGCGCTGGTCACCCGGCCGGTCCTCGCGGACCACCACCGTGTTCCGGGCGAGGGCCGGGTGCCGGCTCAGCACCGCCTCGACCTCACCCGGTTCGACCCGGAAGCCGCGGATCTTCACCTGGTCGTCGGCCCGGCCGGCGAAGACCAGCTCGCCCGCGCCGTTCCAGCGGACCAGGTCGCCGGTGCGGTACATCCGGGAGCCAGGCTCGCCGAACGGGTCCGCCACGAAGCGCTCGCCGGTGAGCCCCGGCCGGCCGAGGTAGCCCCGGCCCAGGCCTGCGCCGGCGATGTACAGCTCGCCCACGACCCCAACGGGGACCGGGGACAGGTTGCCGTCCAGCACGTACACCCGGGTGTTGGCCATCGGCCGGCCGATCGGCAGCCGGTCACCGAGTCCGGCCGGGTCGGTGACCCGGTGCTGGGTGGCGCAGAGGGTGATCTCGGTGGGCCCGTACAGGTGCCGGACCACCAGGTGCGGTGCGGCGCGCAGCACGCTCTCCACCGCGGCGGGCGAGACCACGTCGCCACCGGTGAGGATCTCCCTGACCCCGCCGAGCGCGTCCGCCAGGTCGTCCGCGACGGCCCGGAAGAGCCCGGCGGTGAAGTGCACCCCCGTGATGCCGTACTCGGTGATCAGCCGCTTGAGCTCGGCGACATCGAGGTCGCCGGGCGGCGCCAGCACGACCTGGCCGCCGGTCAGCAGCGGGATCCACAGCTCGTAGTTGGCGATGTCGAAGGCGTACGGCGCGTGCATCAGCACCCGGTCCTGGTGGCCGGACTCCCAGCACGGGTCGAGCACCAGCTCCAGCAGTCCGCGGTGGGTGATGGTGATGCCCTTGGGCTCGCCGGTGGAGCCCGAGGTGTGCATCACGTACACCGCCTGCTCGGGGTGCACCGGCACGTCGGGGCCGGACCCTTCGCCGGCCGCCGGCAGGTCGTCCGCGCCGACCAGAACGGTACGGGCCGCCTCGGGCACGCCGCGCTCGTGCCAGGCCCGGTCGGTGAGCAGGACATCGGCCCCGGACCGGCGCAGCACCTCCCGCATCCGCTCGGCGGGGTAGCCCTCGTGCAGCGGCGCGTAGGCGGCACCCGCCTTGAGGACGCCGAGCAGGGCGACCACCAGCTCGGGCGAGCGTTCCATCAGCACGGCGACCCGGTCCTCGGGCCGGACGCCCAGCTCCACCAGGTGCCGGGCCAGCCGGTCGGCCCGGCGGTCCAGTTCGCTGAAGGTCAGCTCCCGCTCCCCGCACCGGACGGCGACCGCGTCCGGCTGCCGGCGCGCCTGCTCGGCGAAGAGCCGGTGCACGGTGGATCCGGCCCGGGGAAGCGCCAACGAGGTGTCGTTCCACTCCCGCAGCACCCGGTGCCGTTCGGCGTCGCCGAGGACGTCGATCCGGCTGATCGGACGGTCCGGATCGGCCAGCGCCTCGCGCAGCAGCCGGGTCAGCCGGGCGACGAGCAGCTCCGCGCTCGCGTGGTCGAACAGGTCGGTGCGGTACTCCAGCATGCCCTCGATGCCGGACCCGCTCCCGGTCTCCCGCAGGCTCAGCGACAGGTCGAACTTGGCCACGCCCACCTCGACCGGCGCCGGCCCGATCTCCAGGCCGGGCAGCCGCAGCGACACCTCGGGGGTGTTCTGGAAGGCCAGCAGGACCTGGAACAGCGGCTGCCTGGAGAGCGAGCGCACCGGGTTGAGCACCTCCACCAGGCGCTCGAACGGCAGGTCCTGGTGGGTGTAGGCGGCGAGGTCGGCGGTCCGCACCCGGGCCAGCAGCTCCCGGAAGCCGGGGTCGCCGGAGGTGTCGGTACGCAGCACCACCGTGTTGGTGAAGCACCCGATGAGGTCGTCGAGCGCCTCGTCGGTGCGTCCGGCGATCGGGCTGCCGACCGGGATGTCCTCTCCGGCGCCGAGCCTGGTGAGCAGCGCGGCCAGTGCCGCCTGCACCACCATGAACACGCTGGCCGAGGTCTGGCGGGCCAGCGCCGTGGCGGCCCGGTGCAGCCCGGCGTCCCAGGACACCGCGACCCGCCCGCCGCGGTGGCCGGCCACGGCCGGCCGCTGCCGGTCCACCGGAAGCGCGAGCTCCTCGGGCAGACCGGCCAAGGTGTCGCGCCAGAAGGCGAGTTGGCGGTGGGCCAGGCTCTCGGGGTCGTCCTCGTCCCCGAGCAGCTCGCGCTGCCACAGGGCGTAGTCCGCGTACTGCACCGGCAGTGGCTCCCAGCCGGGCGCGGCCCCGTCGAGCCGTGCCGCGTACGCGGTGCCCAGATCGCGGGCGAGCGGCGCCAGCGACCAGCCGTCCGCGGCGCTGTGGTGCAGGGAGAGCAGCAGCACGTGCTCGGTCGCACCGTAGCTGAACAGCGAGGCGCGCACGGGCAGTTCGGTGGCCAGGTCGAAGCCGGCCCGCGCCGCGGCGGTGACCAGATCGGGCAGGTCCGCCTCATCGGCGTCCACGAAGGCCAGCGGCAAGGCGGCCTCGCCGGGCGGCAGCACCCGCTGCTCCGCGCGCCCCTCGGTCTCCACCAGGAGCGTGCGCAGCGACTCGTGCCGGGCCAGCAGGTCGTCCAGCGCCGCCTGCAGCGCGGTGCGGTCCACCATGCCGGTCAGGGCCAGCGGGAGGGGCATGTTGTAGACGGCGTCCGCCTCGTGCAGCCGGCCGAGGAACCAGAGCCGGTGCTGGGCGAAGGACAGCGGCAGTACGTCCGGCCGCCTCCTGCGCTCCAGTGCGGGCCGGGACGGTCCGGTGCCGCCGCCGTGGGCCGCGACGGCCGCCACCGTCGGGGCCTCGAAGAGTGCGGCGAGCGGCAGTTCGAGGCCCAGGGTGGTGCGGATCCGGCTGACCAGGCGGGTGGCGAGCAGGGAGTGCCCGCCGAGGTCGAAGAAGCTGTCGTCGATGCCCACCTGCTCCACGCCGAGCACCTCGGCGAAGAGCGCGCACAGCACCTCTTCGCGCGCGGTGCGCGGGCCGCGGCCCGAGCTGATCGAGTCGAACCGGGGCGCGGGCAGGGCGGCACGGTCCACCTTGCCGGTGCGCGACAGCGGGATCGCCTCCAGCAGCACGATCGCCGCGGGCACCATGTACTCGGGCAGGGCGGCCGCGAGGTGTGCGCGCAGTTCGGTGGGGTCGGGGGCGGCGGCGCCCTCGGGGACGGCGTAGCCGACGAGGCGCTTGTCGCCGGGGCGGTCCTCGCGGACCACCACGGTGGCGCGGGCGACGGCGGGGTGGCGGGTGAGGGCCGCCTCGATCTCGCCGAGTTCGATGCGGTAGCCGCGCACCTTGACCTGGTCGTCGGCGCGGCCGGCGAAGACCAGTTCGCCGTCGCGGTTCCAGCGGGCCAGGTCGCCGGTGCGGTACATCCGGGAGCCCGGCTCGCCGAACGGGTCCGCCAGGAAGCGCTCCGCGGTGAGGCCCGGCCGGCCGAGGTAGCCCCGCGCCAGGCCGTCGCCGGCCAGGTACAGCTCACCCGGGACCCCGACCGGGACCGGCTGCAGCCCGGGGCCGAGCACGTACACCCGGGTGCCCGTGATCGGGCGGCCGATCGGCGCGTTGACCGCGCCGGTCAGCGGCCGGCTCAGGGTCGCGCACACCGTGGACTCGGTGGGGCCGTACGCGTTCAGCATCGTCCGGCCGTCCGACCAGCGGGCGGTGACCTCCGGCGGGCAGGCCTCGCCGCCCGTGATCAGGCCGCGCAGCGTCGGCACCTGGGCCGGGTCGAGGGTGGCGACGAAGGCGGGCGGGAGCATCGCGTGCGTCACTCCGGCCTCGGCGATCAGCGCCACGACGCCGTCGCCGATGGCCTGTTCGCGGCGCGGGACCACCAGGGTGGCGCCGGCCAGCAGCGTCATCACGAGTTCGCCGGCCGAGGCGTCGAAGCTGAGCGAGGCGAACTGCAGGACCCGGGAGTCGCGGTCCACCCCGAGTGCCTCCCGGTGGGAGAGCGCCAGCGCCGCCAGACCGCGGTGGCTGACCAGGACGCCCTTCGGCTGCCCGGTGGAGCCAGAGGTATAGACCACATAGGCTGGGTGGCCGATGCGCAGCGGTGCCTTGCGGTCGGCGTCGGACAGGTCCGCCGGGGAGTGCCCGGCCAGCTCCTCGGCCGTGCTCCGGTCGTCCAGCCGCCAGCGGGTCACCGTGTCGGGCAGCCGCTCGTCCGAGTCACCCGCGGTCAGCACGCCGAGCGGTGCGGCGTCGGCGCACATGAAGCCGGCCCGCTGGGCCGGGTAGTCCGGGTCGATGGACAGATAGGCCGCACCGGCCTTCAGCACGGCCAGCACCGCGGTGATCAGCTCCGCCGAGCGCGGCAGGGCCAGGGCCACCACCGACTCCGGACCGGCCCCCCGGGCGACCAGGAACCGGGCCAGCCGGTTCGCCCGGGCGTTCAGCTCGGCGTAGCTCAGCGGCAGTCCGTCGTGCAGTACGGCGGTGGCCTCGGGGGTGCGGGCCGCCTGGGCCTCGAACAGGGCCGGGAGGCAGTCGGGCCGGGCGGTGGCCGCACTGCTCCCGTCGAGCAGGAGTTGCTGCCGCTCGTGGTGGTCGAGCGGGTCGATGCGGCTGATCCGGCGGTCGGGGTCGGCGACCAGTACGCGCAGTACCCGCTCCAGCCGGGTGGCCAGGGTTTCGGCGGTCTCCCGGTCGAAGAGGTCGCCGTTGAACTCCAGGAGTCCGGTGATCCCCTGGCCGTCCGGCCGCTCCCGCAGACTCCACAGCAGGTCGAACTTGGCGATGTCGAGGTCGACGGGTTGGAGTTGGAAGGTGAGGTCGGGGAGGTCGAGGGTGACGTGGGGGGTGTTCTGGAAGGCGAGCATGACCTGGAAGAGGGGGTGCCGGGCCATGGAGCGGGTGGGGTTGACGAGTTCCACCAGGCGTTCGAAGGGGGTGTCCTGGTGGGTGTAGGCGGTGAGGTCGGTGGTGCGGATGCGGGTGAGGAGTTGGCGGAGGGTGGGGTCGCCTGAGGTGTCGGTGCGCAGGACGAGGGTGTTGGCGAAGAAGCCGACGAGGTTGTCGAGTTGTTCGTCGGTGCGTCCGGCGATGGGGGTGCCGATGGGGATGTCGTCGCCTGCGCCGTGGGTGGTGAGGAGGGCGGCGAGTGCGGTGTGGACGACCATGAAGAGGCTGGCCTGGTTGTCGTGGGCCAGGGTGAGCAGGTCGTGGTGGAGTTGGGCGTCCCAGTGGAGGGTGATGTGTCCGCCGTGGTGGGTGGCGGTGGTGGGGCGTGGCCGGTCGGTGGGGAGGGTGAGTTCTTCGGGGAGGTCGGCCAGGGTGTCGCGCCAGTGGGCGAGTTGGCGGTGGGCCAGGCTGGTCGGGTTGTCCTCCTCGCCGAGTAGGTCGTGCTGCCAGAGGGCGTAGTCGGCGTACTGGATGGGCAGGGGTTGCCAGTCGGGCGTGTTGCCTGTGAGTCGGGCGGTGTAGGCGGTGCCGAGGTCTTGGGCGAGGGGTGCCATGGACCAGCCGTCGCCGGTGATGTGGTGGAGTACCAGTACGAGGACGTGGTCGTGCTCGGTGAGGGTGAACAGCGAGGCTCGGATGGGCAGTTCACGTGTGAGGTCGAAGCCGGTGGTCACCGCTTCGCGGATCGCCGCGTCGAGTTCGGTTTCGTCCGCCACGCTCCGCTCCGCCCAGGGCAGCATGGCCGAGGTCGGGTCCACGACGGTC
>NZ_JBVIMH010000026.1:0-110139 GCF_055579945.1 Kitasatospora sp. NPDC032150
GAGGCCCTGCCTTTATGCGCCGGCCTGTCCACGATCACCCGAACGAGACCCCTGTTCGATCGACAAGCCCCACGAGCGGTACGACAACGGCTTCTCAGAGGCTCAATCCCTCGGCCGCCAAGGTGGGGGTTGCGGTCTGCTCCGGGGGCAGCCCGCCGCAGCCGCCGGCCGGGTGCCTGAAGCGGCCGACTGGGACGGAGAATGTCAGAGGGCCCGGTCCGCTTGTGCGGTTCGGGCCCTCTGGGCTGGCGGAGAATACGAGATTCGAACTCGTGAGGGGTTGCCCCAACGTTTCTGGTCAGCTGACTCCTGCCGCCTCCGCCATGAGGCGAGCTCGCTGCTTCGGTGGCGAGGAGCGTGACATCGTCCAACTCGTCACGGTTCAAGCGGAGTTGCATCAGGCCCAGCTCGATCCTGATCCGTTGCCTCGTCAGCGGTACCAGGCGGGTGTCCGTCGGGAGCACGAATTTCAGCAATGCCATGAAAGGTTCCTCCGGGCCGTGTGATCAGGGTCGGCATGAGGTCGGTGCGGCAAAAGCGGCCACGGCCAGTTGTGGACCGCCGAGGCGCGGAAGCCGGTAGCCGCGGCGGTGAGCCGCGACGCGGACCCGCCTGGCAGTCGGCCACATAGGCAGTGCAGTGCAGTCAGGGCGCAGCCCGACGACTTGTCACTGAATGCATGTGAATCGTCACGCTCAGGATGGAGGGTTGGCAGGGCATCAATGCAAGTCGTTCTTCGGAAACTGCAAATTCTCATTCCTGGGTGTGATCTGTCGCTCCACAGTGCGGTGGGGTAGTGGCGGCGCGATCGGCGAAGCGGGCAGACTGTCAGGCAGCAGTCCGGGAGGGGTAAATCCGCATGACACAGCCCACCGTGCGTCGACGGCAGCTCGGTACGCAGCTGCGCATGCTTCGGGAGGGGCGTGGACTCCTCCTTGAGGATGTGGAGAGGCTGACCGGCATCACCGCGGCCAAGTTGTCCCGGCTTGAAAGCGCCCGCTCGGCGGCCAAACCCAAGGACGTCACGGCACTCGCCGAGGTGTACGAGTGCGAGAGCGACCTTCAGGAGTCGCTGATCGCCCTCGCCCGCGACGGCAGCAAGCGTGGCTGGTGGCAGAACTACCAGGACGTGCTGTCGCCGCACTATGCGGACCAGATCAGCCTGGAAGCCGACGCCTCCGCGTTCCGCACCTACCAGGTCCAGCTCGTACCGGGACTGCTGCAGACCGCGGACTACGCGCGGGCGATCATCTCGCGACTCGGTATCGGCATCTCAACGAGCGACGTGGAGGCGCGTGTTCAGGTGCGGATGAGCCGCCAAGCCGTGCTGACCCGCCCGAAGCCCCTGGAGGTCTGGGCCGTGATCCACGAGGCGGCGCTGACGAGCAGCGTCGGCGGCTCCCAGACGATGCGTGGGCAGCTGGACAGGCTGCTCGACCTCTCGGCCTTGCCCAACATCAACATCCAGGTCATGCCGGCCGGTGCCTCCGCGCATCAGGGCATGAACGGTCCGTTCGCCATCCTGGGCTTCGCCGAGCACAGTGATCTCGACGTCGTGTTCATCGAGGGGATGCTGACCAGCCTGTGGGTCGAAGACCGTACCGAGGTCGGTTACTACGAGACGGCGTTTCGAGGGATCACGGCCGAGGCGTGGCCGCTCGAAAGCTCGCTCGACTTCATCGTCAAGCAGAGGGACAAGATCACGTGAGCACCTACGTAACCGACTCCACCCTCCTCGCCGTGTCCTGGCGGAAGTCCAGCTACAGCGGGGCCAATGGGGACTGCGTCGAACTCGCCTTCGCCGATGACGCCGTCTACTTCCGCGACTCGAAGAACCCCGTAGGGCCGGCCCTTCGGCTGACGCGGCAGGGCTATGACTCATTTATCGCGACGGTCAAGGCCAGCGCGTTTGACTTCGAACTTCTCTGACAAGACGGCTGCTGAGGGAGTGCTGCCAGCACGCTCAGCTCACGCTCGCCAAGGTCCGGCAGACCCGTACCGGTGAGTATTTGAAGCGCACCCCGGCAGTCCAGCGCGGCGACCGTACCGTCCGGAAGACATGCCAGTGAACGCGGCTGCTGCGGCACTGACGGCCACGGCTGGTCGGTCGGCCGCCCGTTGCTCAACTCGATCAACCGAACCGCGCCCTCGACGTCGGCCGTCAGAACCCAGCCCGCGTACGGTCCCTGGCCGAGCACTGCTGTGGCCAGATCGGGAGCGCCGACGGGCTGCCAGTACGTCCAATCGGCCTGCCAGCCCGGCGCACCGACCTCCGCCAGCATCTCGGCGGCGGCCGTGTCCCGCCCCAACAAGTGAGCCCGCAGGACACCCCGCCCCCCGGCGACGGGCTCGTCGATCAACGCCGGCCCAGCAGCCCGCCAGCTAGCGGCCAAGCGAGCGTCCGGCACAGCGGCGAGCGCCGCAGTCCGCGCCGAGCCGCCGACGAGGCCTTCGCGCTGCTCGAACACGGCTGGGCAGCCTCCCATCCGGGCAACTGACCCGGTCTGCGAGGAACCCCGGTGTGCGCGGACATGGAAGGCGAGGGCTACTGGCCCTGAGCGACGCGGGCGGCACGCCCGGGCGAGCCGTTGCGGGAGACCGGGGAGGAGGACTGGGTGTTTCGGGCGGCGTGGGCGGGGCGGCTACGGCGGTCCCGACCCGTGGACGTGCCTCGGCGAGGGCGCTCGACCACCGGGTCGGCCACGACCACGGGCACACCGGTGGGCACGCGGGCGCCGGTGATCCGGGCGAGTTCCGCATCGCCGGAGTGGACGTGGGCGGACTCGGGGGTGACACCGGCGGCGGCCATCATGCGGGCCGTGCCCCTGCGCTGGTTGGGCAGTACGAGGGTGACGACGGTGCCGGACGCACCGGCTCGGGCGGTGCGTCCGCCTCGGTGCAGGTAGTCCTTGTGGTCGGTCGGCGGGTCGATGTTGACGACCAGGTCGAGGCCGTCGACATGGATACCGCGGGCGGCGACGTTGGTGGCGATCAGTGCGGTCACCGCCCCGGTGCGGAACTGCTCCAGCGTGCGGGTGCGCTGGGGCTGGGACTTGCCGCCGTGCAGTGCGGCCGCCTTCACCCCGCTCGCCAGCAGGTTCTCCACCAGGCGGTCGGCTCCGTCCTTGGTGTCGGTGAACATGATGAGGCCGCCGTCACGGGAGGCGATGTGGGCGATGGCGGCGTGCTTGTCCGAGTGCCGCACATGGAGCACGTGGTGCGTCATCGTACTGACCGCGGCGGTCGACGGGTCCACCGAGTGGATGACCGGGTCCTTGAGGAAACGGCGCACCAGGCGCTCGACGTTGCGGTCCAGGGTGGCGGAGAACAGCATGGTCTGACCGCCGCCGGGAACCTGGTCGAGCAACTCGGTGACCTGGGGCAGGAAGCCCATGTCGGCCATCTGGTCGGCTTCGTCGAGGACCGTGACACTCACACTGTCGAGCTGGCAGGAGCCGCGCTCGATCAGGTCCGCGAGTCGGCCGGGGGTGGCGACGACGACCTCGGCCCCGCGGCCCAGCGCCTGTGCCTGACGGCCGATCGGCATGCCGCCGACGAGGGTGGCCAGCCTGAGCCGGACCGAATCGGCGTAGGGGGTGAGCGCACCGGCGACCTGTTGGGCGAGTTCCCTGGTGGGCACCAGCACGAGGGCCAGCGGCCGCCGCGGCTCCGCCCGCCGCCCCGCGGTACGGGCCAGGACGGCCAGGCCGAACGCGATGGTCTTGCCGGAGCCCGTACGTCCACGGCCCAGGACGTCCCGGCCGGTCAGCGAGTTCGGCAGAGTGGCGGCCTGGATCGGGAAGGGTGAGGTCACACCACGGCGGGTCAGCGTCGTGAGGAGCGTGCCCGGCAGGTCCAGTTCGCCGAACGACTCGACAGCGGGCAACGCCGGCGTGCTGCCGACGAGAACACCCGGCATCTCCTGGGTGAAATCGGCCTTTCGTCCCCTCGAAGCGGACACGGCTCGCGGGCGGGACGTCCGGCTTGGAGAACCAGTTGAGCGAATCATGCGGAACCTTCCTGATGAGGTGGCGCGTCGTATGGAAGGACCCGCAGTGCGGGGCCGCATGAAATTCGCAAGAACGAGCCAGAAATGTGAAGAACAGGCCGGTGGGGTGCCGCGTTCTTTTTCCCGGTGGGATGGCCGCCCGGGCAGGGCCCCGGGGCGTGAAGGGCTGGGCGGGACTCATGAAATGCGGGGGCCCGCACCGTGCGAATGCGCGGTGCGGGCCCGTGCTGCCTGGCAGGTGCCATGCGGCGAGAAGTGTTAGAGGGGGCGAATGTTCTCCGCCTGCGGGCCCTTCTGGCCCTGCGTGACGTCGAACTCGACCTTCTGGCCCTCAAGCAGCTCACGGAAGCCGTTGGCGTTGATGTTCGAGTAGTGGGCGAACACGTCAGGGCCGCCGCCGTCCTGCTCGATGAAGCCGAAGCCCTTTTCCGAGTTGAACCACTTGACAGTGCCATTAGCCATAAAAAAATCTCCTTGAAGGGGACCGTCTGAAACCCACGTCTCGCGGGCTTCGTGCCGCCGCGATGATGACCCATCCGGGGAAGAGCCGGGAAGCAGATATGCGCCTGCGTCGGAACCAGCAGGCGCACACAGAGTTCATGGGAACCAAAACTGCAACTAGGACCACTGTAGCAGGATCCGGCCCGGTCCGGGGGTGATGGCTGGATCTGAAAAAAAGGGAAAATTTCGAACCTCGAACAGCTCTACCACGTCGGACCAGGCGCATACTGGCACGGATGACGAATCCAGCGCCCCGGCGCCACCTACCCACGAGTCCCTTCCGCTCCGCGCCCCCACCGCCACCCAAGCACTTCGAGGTCGGAGACCGGGTGACCCACGACCAGTACGGCCTGGGCCGGGTCGTCAGCCTCGAGGGCAACGGCCTGGTCGCGGTGCTTGTCGACTTCGGCACGCGGCAAGTGCGGATCTCCCCACCCTTCGCCAAACTCTTCCTGCTGTGACGTGAGGGCGCTGAGGCGGTCTTCACCGCCCGAAGCGCCGTCCGGACCGGCGGACAGGACGCCCCCGGCTGTGTGCTCCGGGGCTCATCGGCGTGGACGAAGCCCGCGAGTGCCCAACCGCGGTGCCCTCCCCGGAGGTGCCATGGCGATGTCCCCGGCGACCTTCGCGGTGCCGCCGACGGCTGCTCGGTGTCGTCCCGCGCCTCACGACGCGCTGCCCGCGAACACGCCGCGGTCGAGGGCCGGATGTGAGGGGGCAAGGCGATGGGACTGCGCGACCTTCCCAGCAAGTCGTGGGAGGTCAACCGCGCCTGGATGCTCGCCGCGAACCTCGGCCACGACCTGGACTGTTGGGGCCGACTGATGGGCCTCCACGACCACGACGACGTCGCGCACGCCGAGCCCGACGCCATGCGCTCGTTCGACTGGGGCTGGTACCTCTTCGAGTCCGGCGCGATCCGCCCCGACCCGAAGCCCTCGGGCGCTGCCGCCTCGGCAGACGCCACCGCGGCTATTGCCCGGTTCGAGAGCACGCCATGACCACCGCCCCTGCCGTCGCCAAACGCTCTCTCGCCGAGCTCCTCGAACAAACCTCGCCCGCGGCCCGGGCCCGCCAGGCCGAAGCCATCACCCGTCCACCCCCCCGGTCCACCCCCTCCTCGCCCCGCTGCTCCCACACGCGGCCTGGCCCGCGGCACCGTCACCGAGACCACCGACCTGTCACTGCTCCTGGCCCTCGCGGCAGGGCCTGCGGATGCGACGCCCGCGACCTGGTCCGCAGCCATAGGCATGCCCGACCTCGGGCTGGCCGCCGCGATCGGCCACGGCATCCCGATGCACCACCTCCTCCTGGTCGACGAACCCGGCGAGCATCTCCCCGAGGTCGTCGCAGCTCTCGCCCAGTGCGTTCCGTTCTCCGGTCCGACCTCCCGCCTGGCTGAAACCGCGCGCCACAGCCCGCCTGGCCGCACACCTATGCCGTACCGGATCCGTCCTTCTCTCCCACGGCCCCTGGCCCGGCGGCGCCCAGCTACGCCTGGACGTCACCGCAGCCGCCCGGTTCGGGCTCGGGGACGGCCAGCTGCTGCATCGCCGGGTGACGGTGCGGTCGAGCGGCCGGGGTCTCGCATCCCGCCCACGGACGGCCGACCTGCTGCTACCGATCGAGAACGGCCGGGTCGGCCGCGGCCGCGAAGCCCTTCACAGCCCGGTTCGGGGCCGGCCCGGCCTGCGGGGCTTGGGCGCGGGCTCCGGCAGGCGGGCCAGCCTCCCGCTGATCATCGACGCCGCGCGGCTCACGGCGTCGGACAGCGGGGGGATCAGCTTCGCGTCCAGGGCGGTCACCGCGACGGCGGCCACCACCCGGCCGGACGCCGAGTGCACCGGAGCCGCCACGCACGACAGCGAATCCACGCACTGCTCGTAGTCGAACGCGAGCCCCCGCTCCCGGACCCCGGCGACCTCGCGCGCCCAGGCGGCCTCCGTCCACCCCGCGGGCCGCTCCGGCACCGGGGCGGCCGCCGCCAGGACCAGTTCGGCCGCACTGCCGGGCGGCAGGACGACCCCGGAGCGCAGCGGGAAGACCTCGTCCACCTCGCCCCGCATGCCCCCGACGACGATGATGTGTTTTGCTTCGGGCACCGACAGGCTCAGGCTCGCCCCGCCGCTGACCGCCGCGAGTTCCCGTAACGGCTGGGCCGATGCGGCGCGCAGCGCGCGCGCCGGATGCCAGGCCTGTCCGAGCCGGAACGTTCGCGGGCCCAGCCGGTAGCGGCCTTCATGACTCTGCACCGCGCCCAGTGAGACCAGCTGCCCGAGCAGCCGGTGGGCGGTGGCCTTCGGCAGCGCGGCGTCACTCGCCAGCCGGGTCAGCCCTACCTCGTCGTCGTGCGCGAGTACCTCCATGAGTGCGAACGCGCCTTCCAGCACGCCGCGTCCCTCAGCGCCGGATCTCGCCATGAGGGTCCCCCTCTCGTGCCGGGCCGTCGATCGGACGGCCCCACAATTCCCCGTTCGGACCAGGACAGTTGGGGTTTCGGAATGGTTCCCCTCAGTCACCGGTCCGTTGAATCGCGCCACTGTGTTTCCTCGTCACGGGACGGAACGCCCCGCGGCCGGCGGCTTCGGGCAGGCGCCCCTGACCGTCACCACCGTCGGCGCGCACGACGGCGTACGCGTGATCGCCCCGGCCAGCGACCTCGACTTCGACACCGCCACGCTGCGCACCCCACTGTTCGACGCCGTCACCGCGAGGAACACCCCCGTCGCGCGGCAGTACTTCGGGCGGCGCGGGCGTGGGTAGGCCGGCGGTTTTGTCGAGAAGACCTCAGCGGCTCAGGCGAGCGTCACCCCCAGTACCAGTACCAGTACCAGTACTGGTCGGGCGCCTGGTTGCAGTACCACTGAATGACGCGGGCGCCGTCCGCAAGGCTGCCGCCCTGCGCGCTGATGCACAGCTTCGAGGCCGTGTTCATGATGCGCCTGTGTCCGAGACCGTCATCGTCAACGGTGACCCAGACCTGGTTGGCGCCGCCGTGGCAGTCCCACTGCCCGAGCCGGGCTCCGGCAGCGGTGGTCCAGCCGGGTGCTTCCAGGCACTTGTTGTTCGCGTTGACGATCTCGTAGCCGGCGCCGACGTCCTTGGTGTACCAGTACTGGTCGTTGTTCTCGTTGCAGCCCCACTGGATGGCGAGTGTGCCGTTGTTGCTGCCGCCGCCGTAGGTGCCCAGGCACTTGGCGGACTCATGTGATCACCAGGAACTTTGAAACGTCCCTGGGGTCAATCACGGTCTCGTGAAGCGTTCCGAGGTTCTGTGCGGCAGGATCCTGCCGCACCCTCAAGGGATATGGAGAGCAAGCCGACTACTTCGTGAAACGCCAAGTGACGTTGGTACTCTCCTGGCCGAGAGGGCGAGTGCCCTGAATGCGGAGCGCGTCAGATCGAGGCCACACCTTCCCGCAGTTGGGGACTCGTCAAGGACCGTCACGGTTATGGACTTTCCTTGGTACGTGACCACGACCTTCGCTCCGCAGTTACGAGGCGGGTTTCCACCTTCAAACATGGTGGGGTCGAGCGCAACAACGAAATCGTCATCTCTGATGAGCTTGCCGCACGCCACCCTCGACACCATCGGGGGAGAACCACGTCGCTGTTCCGTTGTGTCCCTTCAGCGGCTTGCCGGGCTTCGGAGGTGGTGTCGTTGTCCTGCCCGGCCCCGGAAGGTGCTGCCGTTGTCCTGCCCGGACCCGGAGCGAAAGCGGAACGGGGCAACTCAGCCAGGGCGGGGACGGGCTCCCCCCTGCTGCCCAGAGGTGATCGACGCCGAGCCAGCGGTACCGGCGTCCTCCGAGGCGGAGGCGGCGGCGACGTTGACCACCGCAGCGGAACCAGCGACCGGCAGTGCGGTTATCGCAGTTTTGGCGATTCTTGCTCTCATCGTTCTCTCTCTGAATGTCGCATTCCGGACGGCGTGGATTCGGGGACTCATGGCGGGATATTCCGCGCGACGCTGCCTCGCGACCACGCCACCGTGATGCCCGTGTATATGGGCCGACGATCGCAGCGGACCCATGATGACGAATCCCGCTAACGCTCCACTGACCTCTCGGCTCCAGAAGGCTATCCACGGCCGTATGTTTGCCGCACCTTCACGAGTGCACGATTGAGAGCCGCCGCACCTTCACCAACGCACAGCCTTCACCGCCGACTTGGTGGCCCTGCACGGCCTTCAACGCCGGTTGACCTGGTTCTCCCCAGTCACCGGTCCGTTGAATGGACCCGATCGTTGCCCGCTCGCGGTGATCGCGCCACTGTGTTTCCTCGTCAAGGGACGGAACGCCGGAGCTCCTGCGGAGGTCAGGCGGCCGTCCACCCACAGCAAACAGGGAGGCACAAATGAGTTCCATCAAGACGAGCGCCAAGCAGTTCAAGTACGTCATGGGCGCGCTGACGGCGGTCTTCTTCGGCGCTTGTTCGGCCAGCTGACGTAAACCCCGGGGGTGGGGGCGGCGAGCCGCCTCCACCCCTTCGTCCTGTTCGAGGTGCGAGGGAGGCATCAGTGCTGGAGACCGCTGTCCGGCAGGTACGGGTGGCCACGGCCATGGTGTTCGGCCGACGGCTGAACGTACGGGCCGTGGAACGGCTGGTCGCCGACGCGCTCGTCACGCTGGAGGAGTTCGGCTCGCTCGGCGATGACGTCGACGAACTGGCCGACGGACCGTTCACCGATCCGGCCGAGCGCCGCGACCTGCAGAACCGGGCGCTCCAGCGCACCGTGCGCAGGCTCGCCACACGCTCGCCCTTCTACCGGGAACGGCTCGCCGGCGTGGACCCGGCCGGGATCACGACCGAGACGCTCACCCGCATCCCGGTGACCCGCAAGGCCGACCTGATTGCCCGCCCCGCCGACTTCCTCTGCAGCGACCCGTACCTGGTGACGCAGACCACCGGCACCACCGGCGCGCCGGTCCAGATCTGGCTCTCCCGCTACGAGATGGAGCTGTGGCCCGCCCTGATCGCGCTGTCCCTGGTGCTCCGCGGTGACCTCGGCCCCGGCGACCGGATGCAGATCAACCTCAGCTCGCGGGCGACCGCCGCCGTACAGGAGGACGTTGAGGTGTGCCGCCTCGCCAACGCCGCCTGTCACGTCGTGGGACAGGTCCCGCCCGAGGAGTCCGTCGAGCACCTGCTCGGCCGCTCCGGCCCCCGGCCGACGGTGCTCACCGGAAACCCCAGCTACCTCGCCCGCATGGTGAGCGTCGCCCGCGAACGCGGATACGGGCCGCAGGACTTTGGGCTGCGCGCGGTCTACGCGGGAGGGGAGATGCTGTCGCGCAACCTGGCGGCCGCCTTCCGCGAGACCTTCGGCGCACGCACCGTCGGCGACTCCTTCGGAATGACCGAGCTGCTGCCCGTCAGCGGCCGTACCTGTACCCACCATCACCTGCACATCGACCCCAACATGGGGTACACGGAGGTCCTCGACCTGGAGACGGGCGAGCCCGCCGGGCCCGGCCGCCTCGGCGAGCTGACGGTCACCCCGTACTTCCCCTACCGGGAATGCATGCCCGTCCTGCGGTACAACACCGGTGACGTGGTCCGCACCCTGGACGGCGAGCCCGACTGTGAACTCGCCTCGGTCCCCGCGGTCTCCCACATCCTCGGCAAGGCCGGACAGCTTTACCGCACCGCCGACGCCATCGTCACCCCGCGCGACATCGTGGAGGCGCTGGACGGCACCCCCGGCCTGCCGTGGCCGCTGCGCCACCGGGCCGAGGTCACCGCCCGGGGCCGGCTGCAGGTGGAGGTCGCCTCCAAGGAACTCGGCGCGGCCGACGTGACCGAACGGCTGCGGGCCGAGGGCATCGACGCCGACGTCACCGTCCTGCCGCTGGACGACGCGGAAGCGGCGCTGCGCTTCCCGCTCCGCTGCGACCTGCTGGAGCACACCTTCACCCGGAGCCACGCATGACGGTCTTCTTCCAGCTCGCGGTCAGCTGCACCCTGGCGCTCGCGGTGTGCGTCGGCGCCGTCGGCTACTTCCGCACCGTCCGCACCCCCCGGCCGCCGATCGGCGTCTTCAACGGCGCCGACATCTTCCTGATGATGGGCTTCGTCCTGGCGCTGCCGTACCTCTACCTGGCGCTGCCCGCTGCGGTCCTGCCGGTGGTGCTCGCGATGGCCTTCGCGGGCGGGCTGTCCGTCGGCTACCAGCCCGTCATCGGTGACGGACGGCTGCGCTGGGCGCTGATCGCCGCGCTGATCGCGGCCGTGTTCGGCGCCCACCTCGCCTTCGGCGACACCGCCGCGCCGTACTGGATCGCCAACAGCTGCGTCGTCGGCCTGGTCGTCGTCTCCGCCACCAACATCAACGTCCAGGGCGGGATGCGGCTGAAGAACGTCGCGTGGTTCCTGCTCGCGCTCACCGCCTACGACGCGTTCTTCGCCTGGGTCGTCCCTCTGACCGAGGAACTGTCCGACGCGATCCAGGGCTACCCCTTCGCCCCCGCGGCCGGGCTGCGCATCGGGGAGCACCTCGGCGCCGTGCTCGGCATGGGCGACCTGCTGGCCTACGCCCTCTTCACCACCGCCGCCTACAAGGCCTACGGGAAGGCGGGGCTGCGCACCGGGATCGTGCTGGTCGTGCTCTTCGGCGCCGTGGCCCCGGTGGTCACCCTGCACATCGTCGGCGCGGTCACCGGGCACCCCGCGGCGCTGATCCCGGCCCAGGTGTTCTTCGGCCCGGCGGCCTTCGCCGGCCACCTGCTCCTGCGCCGCCGGGGCCCCGAGCGGCGGATGGCCGAACTCGTGTTCCGCCGCGACCGGATCGGAACCCCGGGGCGGCGGCCGGCCCGCAGGTCACGGGACCTGGTGGCCCTCGGTGAGCGCGGCCCGGTGAGGCGGAGCGAGGGCTTCACCCCCTAGGGACGGGTAGCCGTGATCACGTAGTAGTCGAGGAGGCCCTGTTCCCAGGCGTACCGGAAGTTCCTCGGCCAGGTGCCCGGCTTCCACCGACCGGACAGCCAGTGGTCCCAGCCGGGCCAGACCGAGGGGCCGATGGACTCGCAGCGGACCCCGGTCAGCCCCGACCGGGCCAAGGCGTCGGCCAGTTCGGAGGGCGGGCGGGCGATGTCGAGCCCGTCCGCGAAGGTGTCGAGCAGCTCCGCCAGCCGCGGGGCAGCTCCGGGGTCGGGGGCGAAGAAGCTGGTCACGGCGGCCCGGCCGCCGGGCCGCAGGACCCGGGCGGTCTCCGCGGCGCGCGCCTATGAGCAGGGTGCCGCAGGGTCCGAAAGCGGCTTCAGGGGCTGTGGGCCAGGTCCGTGACGTCGGGACGGCCCTGGAGCCACAGGCGTCGGCCTACCCGGAAAACCCGTTCACGGCTCTGTGTCCGAACGATAAGATCTTCACCGAACGCACACTTGTGCGACGAAGTTCTGTAGAGAAGCAGGTCCATGCCCCACCCGCTCGTCATCGTCACCCTCCTCGTCCTCCTCGTCAGGCTGGGCCTTTGGCTCAACAA
This sequence comes from Kitasatospora sp. NPDC032150, assembly GCF_055579945.1. Lineage (NCBI taxonomy): Bacteria > Bacillati > Actinomycetota > Actinomycetes > Kitasatosporales > Streptomycetaceae > Kitasatospora > Kitasatospora sp. NPDC032150. The sequence continues at coordinate 11,991 of NZ_JBVIMH010000026.1, forward strand.
GCACCGCAAGGCCAACGCGGGCCACGATGCGGCCGCAGCGGGCCTGGTGCCGCGCGCCGAACTGGTCGAAGTGGGCAGCGAACCCGCCGACCCGGCGGCGCGGGCCGCGCTGGATGCGGCCAAGGCGGGGGACTGGCGACCTGCCGCCGCCTACCTCTCGGACGGCGACGGCGACTGGAGCACCCGCTATGCCCGGATGAACCCGTTCGGCGACCTCGCGGCCACCGACGACATCTGGCTCTGGCAGTGGCGCAAGGAGCAGCCGGACAGCCCCGAGGCCGCCCAGGTGCATACCGACGCCCTGGTCAAGCGGGCGTGGGAGATTCGCACCGGGAAGTACGCCTCCGAGGTGACCCGCGAGCAGGCCATGGGCTTTCACCAGGTGCTGCAGGAGGCAGCGGAGGTGTCGTACGAGGCGATCCGACTCGCCCCGGCCGGGGACCCGAACGCCTGGGTGGTGCAGCAGCCGATCGCGATGGGTCAGGGCTGGTCGCACGAGCGCTACCGCGCGCTGTGGGCGGAGATCGTGGCCCGCGAGCCCCACCACTTCGGCGCGCACACCGCCGCGCTGCAGTATTGGTGCGAGAAGTGGCTCGGCAGCAACGAGTTGATGCACGAGTTCGCGGACAAGGCGATCGCCGGAGCGCCGGCGGGCAGCCTGCTGACGGTGCTGAAGCTGCGGGCGTACTGGGAGCAGGTCCTGCGCGACAAGTCCGCGGCCGCGCTCCGTTCCGCCGAGTACACGGCCGCCCTGGACGAGGCCCTGGCCGACCTGGCGGCCGCCGACCCTGCCCACCCCGGCATCGTCCCGGCGCGCGGCTGGATCGCCCACGGCCTGATCGAGAACGGCCGCCCGGCGCAGGCCTTGGACCTTTTCCGCGGGATGGGCCGGGAGATCGCCGGCCCGTGGATCTATTACGGAAACCCGGCCGCCGTCTTCGACGCCGCCCGCACCAAGGCTGCCCGCGCGGCGGCCTGACACGGCCGCGCCGGCTGCTCGCGGGGCGGTCGACGCCCGCCGGACGGCCCTCGACGAGTAGGCCCGGTCCGCCAGGACCACGACGGGCCGGGTGCGCGGTCGTCCGACCGCTGCAGTCTCCCACTCGACGGCCCTCGGCCCTCGGCCCTCCGCCCTCCGGGCGGAGGGCCGTCGCCCGTAGTACTTCAAAACGGCTGCACCGGTTGTGGCCTGGGGTTTGTCGGGTGGTCAGCCTGCTCGGCGGTATTCGTTGATGAGCCCGGCGACGGCTTGTCGGCGCGCGATTCGGGCTGCGGGTAGGGGGATGACGTTCGGGTCGTCGAGGGGGCGAGCTGGTTGCGGCCTTGGTGGGGCCGATGGCCGTTGAAGTGGCGGGCGTAGTCGTGGAGGATCTTCTCGGCGTGGCCTCGATCGAAGATCAGCAGGCGGTCGGTGCACTCTTCTCGTACGGAGCGGATGAATCGCTCGGCGTGGGGTTGCAGTTGGGGCTGCGTGGCGGGATCTCGGCGACGGTGATGCCCTCGCTGGCGAAGACGGCGTCGAAGGCGTCGGTGAACCTCGCGTCCCGATCCCGGATCAGGTGGGTGAAGTCGGCAGCGCGGTCGCCGAGTTGCCACAGCAGTTGCCGGGCCTGCTGCGTCGCCCAGGCAGCGATGGGGTGGGCGGTGATGCCGAGGATATGGACGGGGCGGGTGCGGATCTCCATGACGAACAGGGCGTACAGCCGTGCAGGCCGATGGTGTCGAGGTGGAAGAAGTCGGTGACGAGCAGTTCGCTGGCCTGGGTCTTGAGGAAGGCGGCCCATTCCCGATCTACCGTGTGTCGACGTGGCGCGGGGTCGGGTCCGGCGGCGCGCAGGGTGCGGCGGATGGTTGCGGCGCTGACGTTGTGCCCGAGTCGGAGTAGCTCGCCGTGCACCCGGCGGGAACCCCATCGGGGGGTTCTCGGCGCCGAGCCGGATGATCAGGTCGCGGAGCTGATCGGATATGGGCGGACGGCCCGGGGAAGGCGGCTGGGTCCACTTCTGTCTGATCAAACGCTGGTGCCAGGCGAGAAGCGTGCGTGGAGAGACGCTCCGGTGGCCGCGGAGTCTGCGGGGGAGGAGCCGGGCGAGTGTGGCCAGCAGCGCCCGGTCCGGCCAGCCGGGCTTCGGAGCAGCGACCTGCCGGCGTAGCACCGCGACTTCATGACGCAGGATGAGTATCTCGGCGTTCTTGGCAGCGGTAGATCTGCAGAGCAGAGCGAGCCAGGCGAGGACTCGGATGGCAAGCAGGTAGATCATCCGTACGAGCACGTGGCTGATCATGCCCACCACCGGCAAGCCGCATCTCCGGACGCCAGCAGTGGTGAGGCAATTTTGGAGCGCTACGAGCGAGAGCCGACATCTGCTCTCCCGCTTCGAGTGTTGGGCAGAGCGGGTCAGGCGCGAGCACTGGCCATCAGAGCAGCGTGCGGCAGCAGTAGTAGCCCGTCTGGGCCCGCGAACTCAACGCTGAGCGTGTCGAAGTGCCGTTTGATCTCCGACTGGATCTCGGTCGTCTGGCTGACCACGATCTGCCCGATCGAAGCCACCCCGGCGGCAGGCCCACTCCACCACTCTTCGACACTGGCCCGGTGGTCCCAGCGCAGCGTCTCGCACCTTGCCTCCTCCAGCCCGGCCGCGGTCAGCAGACCCGCGAACCCCTGCTCGGTTCGGGGGAAGTCGTCCTCCGGAGCCAGAGCGGGCAGGTGAGCCGGCCTCACCGCCCCCGCCGCCTGGATCGCCCGGCCGAACAAAGCCTGACCAGCCGCAGGCGGAGCGGCCCAGATCGTCAGAGCAACCGTCCCGCCAGAGCGGGTCACCCGCCGCAGCTCAGTCAGCGCCTGCAGAGGACGGCCCACGTGGTTGAGCACGAAGTTGCCTACCACCGCATCGAACTCGCCATCCGCGAAGGGCAGCTCCGGCAGCACCGCTACTCGGACCTCCGCAGCCGGAGCGGCTTGCCTGGCCACCACGACCATGCCGGGCTCGGCGTCCACGGCTGACACCTTCGCCCCGCGTGTGCATGCCGCCGCCGCGGCCGTCCCCGTCCCGGTCCCCACGTCCAGAACTCGCGCGCCCGCCCGCACACCGGCAACATCCAACAGCCGCTCCACCGGGTGCGCACACAACTTGGCGAAGCTGTCGGCATACGCCTTCTCGCTCCCTGACCAGGTCCGCCGCTCGCACTCGTCAAAAATCGTCACAGCCGCCCCGCCCCGCCCCTCCGCTCGGCACGTAGATCAACGCCCCAGGACCCTAACGCACCGCCACCAAACCGAACGGCTTCTTCCAGGCCGCCCACCTGTTCAGAGGGCCTCATCAGACACGTTGAGGTTCAGAAGCCGTTGTCTTTCCGATCGTGACGGATGCGTTTCTGCTCGTCAGGCATGGTGTTGGCGCCTCGGTGGCAGAGACGGGGTGTCGTGTCGTCTCTTCGGTGGAGGTGTCGGATCCGTCGGTGATGGGGCTGCTGGAGGAGTGCGAGCGTGCTGCGCGGCAGCGGGTGGAGGTTCTGCAGGCCGAGTTGCAGGAGGCGGAAGTCGCGTGGGAGCGGTTCGTGATCGCCCGTCAGACGGTGGCCGAAGTCCTGGCAGAACCGCTGCAGGCGAGGAGACGCCGCTGGCGGGGGTGGCCGGTGAACGGTCTGCGCGGGTCGCCGGGGCGGTGCCCGGATCGGTGGTTCCCGTCTGGAGGGAAGGTCTCGCACTCGACTCGCTGGCGCCGGACTACCAGCGGCTCGTGGAAGTCCTGGCCGATCGGGGCGGGGAGGAGATGGACTGTCGGCAGCTCGCGGCGGCCTTAGGTTTGGAGGTGGTCGCGGCGAAGGTGGAGGGAGTGCGGTCGAAGGTGAAGCGCCTGGCCGTGCGGGGCTGGCTGGCCGAGGAACGCCCGGGGATGTTCAGCGTGCTCGCCGGGCGAGTCGGCGGCTCATGACCATGGTCATCGACCACCGGATCATCGCCTCGGAGGTGTCGGTGCGGGTGGTCTTGGCCGTCGGGTCGACGGCAAGTGCGTTCCCGTTTGCGTCGATCAGTTCCTCGTGCACGGTCGGGTCCAGGACCGGAGCCGTTCCAGGCGCGGACGGAGTCCCGGCGAAGCTCTGGGGCTCTTCCTGGCGGGATGTCGTGTCGAACCGCCAGATTTCGGCGTTATTCAGGGCATTGAGCGCGTCGTCGATTCCGACAAAGACGAACGCCTTGAAGCACTTCGTGGGGCCGCAGGTCGTCCCGGTGCCGGCGGAGGCCGATACGACTCCCAGGGCTGTCACCTGGCTGCCCGGGGTTCCCTTGGAGGTTCCGTTGTTAGCCCCGAGGATGACGGGGCCGCACGCTGTCTCCGCGCCGGCCGGCAAAGCCGGGCCCCCGCAACTTCGCCGTCCAGCCTTTTGCATACAGTGTCGGCTGCCCCGCCATGCCCTCGGTGGTGTAGTAGTCCAACCCGCCTGCGCGAGGGTTGTCGAAACCCCATGACGGGCGCGCCGGCCGCAAGCAGGTGGCGGCGAGCGACGGATACGCGCTCGCCGGCCCCCGCAGGACCCGGCCCGCTCACCCGCGCCTGCCCGATGCGGGTTCGCGCACCGGGCGTGGAGCAGGTGGATGCCCTCACGTGCTGGCCGGTCGCAGCAACCACCCTCTCGGATGGGCGACCGGCCGCCGAGTGTCGGACAGATCCAGCAGATCACCGCGGGCCGGGCAAGGACCAGGCAGTGCGACCGGCAGAACTGTCGATCCGTCATACTTCCGACGGGAAAGCTCACCACCGGGCCGGGCCACGACGATCAGGGGAGACTGGGTCATGAGTCCTGCCGTATCGGCAGTGGGGGAGTTCGGGATGCGGCTGCTGGACCTGCGCACGAGCGCGGCACTCAGCCGCGAAGAGCTGGCCGCTCTCTCGGGAGTGAGCGTGCGCGCGCTGGCGGACCTGGAGCGCGGCCGCTCCCGCGGCCCGCAACGTCGCACCGTTCAGGCCCTGGCCAGCGCCCTGGGCCTGTCGCCGGAAGCGGCCGGGGAACTGAAGAGGGCCGCCAGCCTCGGCCGGCCCCGCCCACGACGGGGCACCCGAGCGCCGGCCCACAGCGTCCCGGCCCGGCCGCGGGACACCGGTGACCTCATTGCGCGCGAAACGGCCCCGGACCAAACCGCCCTGTGGTGCGATCAGGCGCCCGATGGGGACGGCAGGTCGAGCCGGTCGATCGCGGCGCGGCCCGACGGGTCGCAGGACCCGAAGTCGGCACAGGTGAGCCGACATCCCGTCCCCGCCCAGCTGCCGGCCGTCGGCCAGATGTGGGGTCGGGACGTGGAGCTGGCCCGCATCGAGGCGCTCGTGGCACAGCAGGACGGCCCGGCGGTGGTCGCGGTGGACGGGATGGCCGGGGCCGGGAAGACGACGTTCGCGCTCTGGTTGGCCCGGCGGGTGAGCCCCTCCTACCCCGACGGGGTGCTCTTCGTCGACCTGCACACGCACAGCCCGGCCGGCGAGCCGTCGCAACCGGGAGAGGTGGCCGCCGCCCTGCTGCGCGCGCTGGGCACACCGCCGGAGGACCTGGCGCTCGGGCCGACCGAGCGGACGGCGCTGCTGCGCAGTGTCCTTTCGCAGCGTCGGGTGGTCGTCGTGCTCGACGACGCGGACCGGGCGAGCCATGTGGCGCCGTTGCTGCCCGGGTCGGGCGGCAGTCTGGTCCTGGTCACCGGTCGGCGGCGGCTGACGGGTCTGAGCGTGCGCCACGGTGCGGTGCGTCTGACCCTGGAGCCGTTGGTGGCCGACGAAGCCGTGCTGCTGTTGCGCCGGGTGCTCGAGCGGCGGGCGGCCGGGTGGGAAACGGTGGACCGAGCGGCGCTAAGGGTGATCGCGCGGCGTTGCGCGTATCTCCCGCTGGCGTTGCAGATCGCCGCCGAGCGGCTGGCCGAGCGGGGACCTGCGTTCGCGCTCGCGTTGGCCGAGGAACTGGAACCCGACGGGGCCCGGCTGGAGATCCTGACCGTGCCGGGTGAGGCGGAGATGGCGATGCGGTCGGTGTTCGCCTGGTCCTACCGGGCGCTGAGCGATGAACTCTCCCGGGCGTTCCGCTTGCTGGCACTGCACCCGGGCGTGGTGACGGGGACGGCCGCGGGTGCGGCCCTGTGGGGTGTGCCGGTCGCTGTCGCTTCGCGGTTGTTCGGTGAGCTGCACGCCGCCCATCTGGTGGCCGAGGTGTCGCCGGGCCGGTACCGGATGCACGACCTGCTGCGCGAGTACGCGCTGGAGTGCGCTCAGGCGCAGGAGGCAGCGGCGCTGCGGGGTGCGCGTGAGCGGGTGTTCGCCTGGTACCTGCACATGGCCGAGGCTGCGGCGGATCAGCTGCTGGGGTGTGGGCGCCACCGGGTGTCGATCGACTCCCTGCCCGAGGGGTGCGAGGCGCAGGCTTTCCGATCCGCCGCGCAGGCGTTGCAGTGGTGCGAGCGGGAACGGGAGAACCTGCTGGCCTGTGCCCGGCAGGCGGGGGCGGCCGGCAGCCCGGTGGCGTGGCAACTACCCTACGCGCTGTGGGGTTTTCGGTTCCTGCGCCATCACCACCACGAACAGCTGGAGGCCGGGAACACCGCCCGCGCGGCGCTCACCGACCAGGGCGGGCCCTTGGCCGAAGCATGCGTGGAGGTCGTCCTGGCCAGTGCCCGCGCGGGTCTGCGCCAGCACGCGGCTGCCGACGTGCACTACCGGCAGGCGATCACCGGCCTCGGCACCGCAGGGGACAGGCAGGGCGAGGGGATGGCGCTGCTCGGCTACGCGATGTCCTGCATGCGCCAGGGCCGCAGCGCCGAGGCGGCCGAGCAGGTGGAGCGGGCGCTGGCGCTGTTTCGGGTCACCAACTGTGCCTGGGGCACGGCACAGGCACTCAGCGGAGTCGGCGAAGGGTACCTGACGCAGGGCCGGGCGAAGGCGGCGCTGGCACCGCTGGCCCGGGCGCGCGAACTGCACCACGCCAACGGCTCGCTGTGGCTGGAGGCATCCGTATGCACCCTGCTCGGAACCGCGCACCGGGAACTGGGTGAACACGCGCGAGCAGAGGAGTGCTACCACCAGGCGCTCCGGCTCCACGACCGCACCGGGATGCGAGCCGGCAGCGCACACGCCCTGCACCAACTCGGCAGCTGCATGGACATCCAGAACCGGCCACGGCAGGCCCGGCAGGCATGGCTCCAGGCATGGTCGATCTACCAGGCCCTTGGAGACCCACGAGAGGCGGACATACGGGTCTGCCTCGCTGCGCTCGCGCCGTGCCGCACGGCGGACGTTGACGGTCCGGAACACACCGGCCGATCCGGCGGTACTGGCCACTCGGACTGAGCATCTAGCAGCGCGAGCAACTTCAGGCACTCGGGTCGAGGTCGTCGAGTGACCGGCACCAGCGCGGCGAGGGGGCAACCGGAGCCGTCTCTGACGCCCGGTTCGAGGTCGGCCTGGCCATCCTCCGTAATTGCCAATGGTCGTATCGTCCCCGCCGCGCGATGCTCACGCCCGGAGCTGGCTGATCCTGGTCGGCATGTGTGCGAGGACGCCCACTCATGGCCCGTGCCGGTTCGTTCTCCAGCGAACCCTGTTCGCAAATCACGCTGACCTGCGAGGACATCCGATCACGCCCGGTCGTGTGCCCACCAACTGTCGAAGCCGGGTCCCTGCTCACCGCACGGCACCACCGGCGAACCCCGTCACCGTCCAATGCGCATGCCGCTCGCTTGGCTCAGAACAGCAGCAGGCCCTCGCTGCTGGTGTCCGCGATGACGGGCCGGAACTGTTGGGCGGGGATGCCGTCCAGGCGTCCGGGGCCGGCCGCGGCGGCCACGACAGGGGCGGTGATGGCCAGCCAGGTACGGAACCGTTCGGTGGCTTCGCGGTAGGGGACTTGCGCCAGGACGCGGTGTTCGCCGGAGGGGCAGAAGTCGACGGCGACGGTGATCAGGCAGGAGCCGGGCGCGTTCTGGCTGCCCGTCCAGGACGCGCGCAGCGCACCGCAGGGTTTGCGCCCGCGGGAGCTGCCAGGGGCGCGGTGGGTCGGGCGCAGCGACTGGCAGGCCGTGTGGGCGGTCCATGCGGCCAGGTGTGGCAGTGGCAGTGTGGTGCGGGCGCGGCAGCCGGGGCAGCGGTGCCAGTGGCGGAGCCAGGTGTCGGCGTGGGCGTGGAAGAGGCGGGTGTAGCGGTCGCCGACGCGTACGTCGTTGCTGTACAGGTGGTCGGGTCGTTCCTGCGCGTTGCAGGACTGGCAGACGGGGGCGCGGACGTAGCCGTGTTCGTGGCAGTGGTCGAGCGCGGCGGCTGGTGCTGTCCGGCAGACGGCGCATCCCCACCCGGCCACCTTGCGGGAGAAGCCGTGCTTCCTGCTGAGCGTCGAGTACAGGTGGCCTTCCAACTCACCGTTGTACGGGCGGAGTACGGTGGTGCGGCAGTCGGGGCAGATCGTCTGCGGGCCGTCGGCGGTGTGGACGCGCCACTGGCCGGAGGGCCGGTCGGTGACGGCCGCGCATTTCCGGCAGGTCCGTGCGGCTTGGAGCCACTGGGTTTCGGTGTGCTCGGCCGCGTCCAGCACCCTGACCACGGCCCGTGGCAGCCACCATGTTCGCGCCGTCCGGTCGCGGGTGCGCTCCACGAAGGTCCGGCGCCAGTCGATCCCGCCCAGATGGTGCAACTGGCCGTTGTCGTGTCGTGGTGCGCACCCGTGGTTGCCGGGGTCTTGTGCGCTGGTTTGTTCCCGGGCGATGCGCTGACGCCACCGCAGCGTGGGTGGGGCATCGTGCTCCAGCTTCAGGGAGCCGCGGAAAGGACCGACGCGGACCAGGTCCTCCCGGTTCACCTCGACCGCGTTCAGCTCCGTCGCCGCCCGCCGTACGTCGGTCTCGTCAACGCTCCACCGGCCGCCAGCTCCCCTCACCGTCGCCACCGCGCGTTCGCCGAGCAGTACGTACCCCGCCCCGGGATCAGCAGGAGAGCAGCTGAACGCCCCGGAAGCCGTCGGCACAGCACTGCCGGCCGTCAAATCGACCCACAAGGCGTCCGCGGCGGCCAAGGCGAGAAGGCCGCCCGAGCGGCGCGGGATGGCGCGGTGTGGCATACCCGGCAGGCTAACGGGCAGCGCTGACATCCGCACGCCCGAGGGCGACGGCCGTCCAGCGCCCGGACGTCGCACATCACCGACTACGGCGCCGACTTGCCCAGAGCCGGGGAGAGGCTTGACCGAGGCTCTCCGAGGTCCGTGCGAGCCGCGCCCCGGGCTTCGCCGAGCTCGCGATTGTCCCCCGTCGTTCACGCTCAGCCAGCCTCCAAGCGGGCGCGGCGGTGGCGGCGACGGGGTGCCGGCTGAGCCGGGGGCAGGTCAAGGGGTGCGTTCGGACCAGCTGGGTGCGAGTGCCGCGCCTCCGGAAGGATTTGCTCGGGTCCCCGCAGGGCGTACCCATACGGGCCTGGTCACGATGGAGATCGAGCCCTCCGCGATCACGAACCCCCGGACGTATTCCTGGTGAAGTCGGACGGTCTCGGGCACGTCGACACTGACGTCAAGCTCGCCGTATCCGTCCTCGGCGAGCTTGACGAAATCGGGAGCGGGGAACCTCAGCCCGTACTTGCCCGCGTTGCTCATGAAGATCGCCGCAATGGCCCTGTCGGGCTGGACGGCGTAGTCGTCTGCCGAGATGTGGAAGGACAGCCGAATTTTGCGTGTGTCGCTGTGGCGCCAGATCTCGGAGGTGTCGATGGCGATATCGGTGACGGGGCCGGCGGGGTCCAGATCGCGGATCATTCCGCAGCGCGGGCAGAGCCGGGCCTCTCGACGGATCCGGTCGATGACCGGATGACTGGCAGGTTGTCGTACCAGTAACCGCGCGCAGTACGGGCACATCTCGTCGGTCAGCTCCGGGGGGTGCAGTTCGAGGGTCTGCTCCCAGACGTCGTTGTAGCGCTGGATGCTCTGCGTGCCGCGTTCGAACAGGGCCTCAGCCAGGGTGAGTTCAGCTCTCTCCAAGCCGATGCGAACGCCGTCGATCCGCCTCCGGATCCGCCCCGTGTCGCCGGTCCGGGCAGCGATGTGCAGTGCCTTTGAGAGCGTGGTGACCTGGTCGCGGACGTTGACGAGCAGGTTGGCCTGCCGGGAGTACTTGAACCCGGTGAGAGCGACGTTTTCCAGATTGGTCAGGGAGCGGCCTGCCGCCCTCAGCGCGGACCTGAGCGGCGGTACCGTGCCGGAGCCGATCTCGGTGGTAGGGACGTCGGTCAGTACGGCAGAGGCTCGGGGCGAAGCATAGAGGACATGGGTACTGCGGCCGGTGGCCTCCGAAGCGGCGAGGGAGACGGCGGCTGCGTGCAGACTGTCACCCTCGGCTTCCCGCCTGCCCGGCACCACGTGGAAATCGCGCCACTGCTGTTCGAGCCGGCTGCCGTCCTCGTTCACCGTCAGCCATGGCAGGCCGAGCAGGGTGTAGTACGGCAAGTCGATCCTCTCGTACCTGAGATGATCGTTGATCAGCGTCGCGGCTTCGCCGAGCGTGCGGCCGGTGCCGCACGCGACGTGGAAGATGTCGTTCACCTTCAGCAGGCCGGTGATGAGCTGTCCAGTGGCGAGGTAGGCCGCCGCGGTGCCCTGCACGAAGCCGTGTGGCAGCAGGTACTCCTGCGGGTACAGGCCGTCGCTGATGCGCATCCCCATGCATGAGTTGGCGAATACGACATCGGCGCCGATCCGGCCGGCGAGGACGATGTCCTCGTTCGCCACTTCGGGACGGTAGCAACGACCGGTGAATGCACACGACGGGGCATGCGTGGCTGAGTCGGAGTCATCAGCTGTCCGAGCACCGATCGGGCAGACGACGGTGTCCGGCAGATGGATCACATCGTCCCGGCCGTGGGCGAAGAACGAGAGGACTGACGTGTGGGAGTTCAGCAGGAGCGGACGGACTGCTGACGCTCGCGCCGAGTTGCCGAGCAGCCATGTGCCGGTTCCGTACCGCCCGGGCATGTCGGGTGCCGCGGGCCAGATGCGCACGTGATCGTGAGTCGGAGTGACACGGTGCGGTAGCGCGAGTCCCTTGGCGATGAGCCAGCTGACCTGTGCGACATCGCCACCTGTGACAACGCCCAGGTGGCCACCGCTACCTGAGCCACGGTGCTCCCACAGACTGTCGTGCATGCGGACCAGAGAGCGCTCGTCGACTTCGTCCGCCAGCGCGACCAGCACGACATGCCTCGCGTCACCGCTCCCCGAACCGATATCGGTGGGATCGAGCAGTTCGAGGCTTTGCCCCTGGACGGACTCGGCGAGTGCTTTCGCGATGGCCGAGGCTCCGGACGAGGCCGGCCAGGCGACGACCACCGGTCCGGTCGTGGTCGTGGTGCGCTGAGGAGTCGGTCGGCTCAGGTCGATGACGGCCTGGTGAGAGGCGCGATGCTCACCGAGCACGGGGACCGCCTGTCCAGGACGGTGGGACCGAAGCGCGGCCAGGTAGTCGCCGATTCGGCGGTGGTATCGGAAGGGTGTGTATCGATCGGTCATCGGGACTCTCCGGCGGAGCTGGCAAGCGGCGGTTCGGCAGCATCGGTTGCGGGAGTTGGTGCGGAGGCACTCCCGATGTGCTGGGGATTGACGACGGAATTTCCGGTGAGAACCACCATGAGAAGGCCCGGCGCACCCGCGACCACGGCCATCATCAGGACCAGCACCGTGTAGTGGCCGCCTGCCAGCACCAGACCGCCCACGAGCGATCCGAGGGGTACCGCCCCGTACATGGCCGTGCGCATCAACGTGGCGGTACGGGCGCGCAGCAGCTCCGGGGTGCGCTGGTAGCGGACGCTCTGGGACGAGACGGTCTTGATCATGGCGGGTACGCCGCAACAGACCTCGCCGAGCAGGACGGGCGCCGACCGGGCGTCGAGGAGGAGCAACAGGCTCGCTCCGCAAAGGATCTGGAGCACCCCGATGAGCATCATCGGGCGTACGGCCGGTTTGAGCAGGCCGGCGATCAGTGAACCGGCCAGCTCGGCACCGGCCAGCACTCCCACGAGAGTGCCGAGCATTCCGGCTCCGCCGGGGAGCCGCTCGTGAGCAAGCCACGGTTGGGCGACGATCAGCATGCCCATGGCCGCGTTGAACGCAGTGAACGTGATCGTGATGACGAGCATGACGCGATCACCCAGGACGAAATGGAGCGCCGGGCGCAGTGAGCTTTGCGTGGCGGTATCGCCGCCCCCGGCACCCCGGCCGGTCCGCGGCCGACCGAGTGGGGCCTTCATCCGCAGGACGCAGGAGGCGAAGAAGAGATAGGTCGCGGCGTCGATGGCAAGGACCCAGGGCGCACCGACAAGCGGGGTCAGCAGTCCGCCGATGGCCGGACCGATCAGGCCCGCAGCTCCGTAGGCCACGGACTCCATGGCGATTGCGCTGTGCAGCTGCCGTTCGGGGACCAGCTCGGGAAGCACTGCGGGAGTGACGCCCATCGGCAGAATCCTGAACAGCCCGTACACCGCGGCGACCAGATAGAGCTGCCAGAGGCGTAACAGGCCGGTGACGTGAAGTAGTGGCACGGCTGCCATCGCAGTGGCACGGACGGCCGAGTCGATCACCAAGAGGTGGCGCCGGGAGAAGCGGTCCACCACCCGGCTCGCCAGCAGGCCGCCGATGATCACCGGCGCCGAGTAGCAGACTCCGAGCGTGGCGAGTGTTCTGGCTCCGCCCGCGGAAACCGCTATCCAGGCAAGCGCTGTCCAGGTGGCTCCGTCTCCGAGGAGGCTGATGGTCGCGCCGACCCAGAGTCTCCGGTAGTCCGGAAGTCCGAGCAGTTCGGCGTAGGCCCTCATGGATCCTGGTGCCTTTCTTTTCGCGGGCTCGACGGGCAGCAGGGAACGGGAGGCCGGTGGGTGCCGTCGACGAAGCGGCCCGATGTGCTAGCGGGGAACGCAGAGGCTTGCGAGGGTGCCCTGTGCGGAGGCGGCCACGACCGAGGCCACCGTGGCGATCGCGCTGGTCTCGGCAGGGAACGCATCTGCCAGACCACGCACCGTCTGGTCCACCCGGGCCCGGGCCTGCGGTCGTCGCAGACTCGGCCAGACCAGGTGATGTGCCCCGGCCGCCACGAGGAGTGCTGCGATACCCACCGACCGGACGTCGGCGGCAGGCCGCATCGCAGCCGCCGGCGTATCCCGAAGCGGATCGAAGCGATCGCGGGCCCGTGTGGGGAAGATCCCGCGAAGGCCGCGAGGACGGTCGGCCAGCAGACCCGCCGTCACCAGATCTGCCCGGATCCTGGGCAGTGCCCAGGGGCCGAGTCGGTCGATCCACACCGGGGACCTCCCGCGCCCCGACTCGCGCGAGAGCAGGTCCAGTGCCTCGTCGGTCACCTGTTGGCCGATGGGCTCGTTGCGTAGGACGAGGACCCGGTCAGGCGTCACCACCACACGTTGGGACAGTGACAGTTCGAGGAGCAGCCCCCCGGCGACGGCGTGTCCGACCTCACGTGTCCACCAGGGGGAGTCGCTTCCGAGGAGAACCAGCTGCACGGAGAGCGGGCGGGGCCCGATCACCGGGGACAGCCGAGCGCGGCCCGGAGGAAAGCGTCGTTCTCCTCGCTGAGGCCCACTGTGACCCGGACACCGTCGCCCGGGAAGACCCGCACCGTCACGTTGTGTGCGGCGCAGTACTCTCCGAACCGCACCGACTGATCGCCGAGCGGCAACCAGATGAAGTTGGCCTGGGATCGTGAGACACCGTAACCGGCCTGTACAAGAGCCGACTGAATTCGCTCGCGTTCGAGCACCGTGGCCCGGCAGCACGTCAGCAGCTCCTCGCTCGCGTCCAGCGCGGCGAGCGCAGCAGCCTGTGCCAGACGGCTGACGGCGAACGGTACTCCGACCTTCGAGACCGCGGCCGCCACCGACGGCGAAGCGACGCAGTAGCCCACCCGGACGCCGGCCAGCGCGAATGCCTTGGAGAACGTCCGCAACACGCAGACGTTGTCCCGTTCCCGCGCCAGGACGAGCCCGTCCGGCACATCGGGATCAGTGACGAACTCACGGTATGCCTCGTCCAGGACGACCAGGACATGGGAGGGTACGGCTGCCAGGAAGCGTTCGAGTTCGGCAGTGCCGAGCGCCGTGCCGGTCGGGTTGTTGGGGTTGCAGACGAACACCGCCTTGGTCCGGTCCGTGATCGCAGCCAGCATGGCGTCGAGGTCGTGGCGGTGAGCGGTGGTCAGCGGAATGAGCCGCGGCGTCGCACCGGCGACCCGGCCGAAGACCGGATATGCCTCGAAGGAACGCCAGGCACAGATGACTTCGTCACCGGGCAGACAGACAGCCTGGACGATCTGCTGGCACAAGCTCACCGAGCCGCAGCCGATGCTGATCCGTTCCCGGTCGACACCCAGTCGGTTCGCCAGCCGGGAGACGAGCTCGTCCGACGACCAGGAGGGATAGCGGTGGCCCTCGGCCGCGGCTTCGGCGATCGCTTGGAGCACGGAAGCCGGCGGACGATGCGGAGCCTCATTACTGTTGAGCAGGATCGCGCCAGGGGGCTGGGCGGGTATCAGGTAGTCCGGGATCGCGGACAGATCGGGTCGGATGGCAACGGTCATCGCGCGCCGCCGACGTGGTTCGGTGCGGGTTCGATCCGGTAGACCCGGTCCTTGAGTTGGAGGATCCGCCGGTGATCCGCCAGCAGTGCCGCCTGGTCCTCTGCGATCATGAACACTCGCAAGGGGCTGGACAGCAGGTCCGTGGTCGGTCGGATGCGATTGCCGGGAAGCACCTTTGTGATCACATGGAACACGGTCGGCAACGCCTGGATCTCCGCGATGACCTCCTCGTCCACACCGGTCACATAGCCGTTGGAGGAGGTGCGAGCGTTGTGGCAGACGGCCTCGCGCAACTTGCGGTAGACCGTGTTGCCGCCGTGACGCCGGAGGAACTCGTCCGGTTCCAGGTAGGAAAGGGCCAGCAGATCGGCCTGGTTGACGCCCGTGCAGAGGTCGTGGAAGTCGGGGAGGAGACTGCCGTTGAACCGGGCACCGATCTCGACCAGGGCAGGTCCTTCTCCGGTCATGATGATCTCCGCGTGCGCGGCGCCGAATCGGATGCCCAGTGCGTCGAGTACCTCGTCCATGTAGGCGATCAGCGCGGGCGCCGGCCCGCTGTGCGGGTCGAGCAGCACGTTGTTGCCGTACACCCGGTGGCCGGCGTACGTGACCTTCTCGTGCAGCCAGACGCCGCAGACGTGCCTGCGTCCCGAGCTTGACACCGTGTCGACCGCGTACTCGGGCCCGTCGAGGTAGGACTGAATCAGTACCTCGGTGTTGGGTTGCTCGAAGATGTCGTAGGACCCCAGGATCGTCGTAGCCGCGACGCGGATCTCCTCCTCCGACCGGCAGATGAACACTTGATCGGAAGATGCCGAGCGCAATGGCTTGACGACGTACGGGAAGTCACCGTCCGCCCGGGCCCAGCCGATGAGCTCGTCCGGGCTCTCGGACTTCCGCTGCCGTGCGCAGCGGATCCCCGCCGCGCGAAGCGTCTCGATCATCAGGAACTTGTCGCGGCGAGCAGTGGACAGCGCAGAACCGTTGCCCGGCAGCCCCATCCGTTCGGAGAGCTGATCGGCCAGCAGCACTCCCGTCTCCTGTCCGGGCACCACGCAGATCGGTCCGAATCGCGCCAGCTCGGCCTCGGTTCGGGCGGTGTCCTCGTGGATGATGTTCCGGAGGTACGGCTCCAGATCCGGCGGGGGAACGCTCGACAGCAGCTTCGCCGACCCCTGGATGTGCACCATCTCCGCACCGGCTCGGCTGAACGCGCCCGGCAGGAACCGGCCGGCCGAATAGGCGTCCACAACGGCTGCGACGGGTGCCTTCTGCCCAGACATGACTTCCATCCCCGTGCTCAGTTGTCCATGCGCGACGGCTCGCCGTCACATGCGATGCTGATGCGGTGCACCGTGCGCCCTACACCGGGCTCGACCTCCGTCACCACGTGGTAAGCAGTGGCCGTCCGCCAGATCAGCAGGTCGTCGGGCGTCCAGTGGTGGATGTAGACGTGCTCGGGGTCGTCGAGGATCCGGTCCACGAGGTCGAAGAACGCCGCGTTCTCGTTCGGGTCGAAGCCGACCACCGAATCCATGTACTCGCGCGCGGCATAGAGATACCGGCGGCCGGTGAACGGGTCCAGGCGTACCAGAGGGTGCTCCACGGACGGGTACTCGAGTGCCACCAGCGCCTTCACGTCGGCGATCGACAGCCCGACGTGCTCTTGGGCGATGCGCTGCTGCTTGGTGATGGTGTGCAGGCCGATCCGGCCCTCGACCTTCTCCTTCCACTCCGGCGGTAACCGGTTGTAGACCTCCGCGGCACTGGCGAACAGCGTATGGCCGCTCGTCCGTGGCACGTTGACGCCGTGCAGCATGGTGTACGGAGCCGGGTCCTGGACGAAGGACGAATCCTGGTGCCAGAAGTTGCCCAACCGGGGCACTCCGATGGGCCTGCTGTTCCGGGTCTCGTTGGAGGAGACCATGATCTCCTCGAAGTCCGGATGCCGAAACGTCTTCATGACGAAGGGGACGGGGGTGCCGATGCGCGAGGCAAGCTCGATCTGCTGAGCCGGAGTGAGTGGCACTTGCCGGACGACGACGAGATCGTGTTCGTGCAGCGCGTCGAGGACCTCACCCAGGACGGCGGGTTGCAGCAGGTCGTGGTAGTCGATTCCGGTGAACTCCGTCCCGATGAACGGGTTGGGCTTTGTTCTCTGCATCACGGCTCCCGACAGGGTTTCGCGCTCGCGCGGATTCGCGGGTTCAGACGGAGTACGACGCCAGCGCGGACCGCAGTGCGGCCGGCGACGTGAAGAGATGGCTGCGCATGCCCACCGACTCGGCTGCGTTCACGTTCTCGATCCGGTCGTCGACGAAGAGCACGTCCTCCGGCGGCAGTCCCAGGTCGTCGCAGCATCGCAGGTATGCGGCGGGGTCCGGTTTCGCCAGCCCGACCCGGCACGAGAACGCCAGGACGGAGAAGCAGCTCAGCCAGGAATGCACACGCTCGTAGTGTGCGGCCAGCTCCTCCGGGATGTTCGAAAGGAGGCCGATCGGAGTTCCGCTCCCGGCCAGTTGGGTGACCAGGTCCACCATCTCGTCGTCGACTTCCCCCCAACTGGCCACGTCGGCCGCGATGAGCGCCGAAGTCTGCGAATCGGTGAAGGACACGCCGGTTGCGATGCCCAGCCGCTGCCAGTACTCGGGGCCGGAGACGTCACCGCGGTCGTACGGTGGGCGCTGCGCCCAGTACTCCCTCCAGAGCGTGTTTCCCGGTACGGCGGAGAGCGCCTCGAGGTCGGCCAGGGATGCCGCGGACTGCTGCCGGGCGATGACGCCGAAAAGATCGAAGAGTACGGCCTGCACGGCGCTCACCCCTGCCGCTCGGACAACGCCATGGGACTGGCGGAGTTCGCAGCGGACCCGGTCCTGCGCCGCAGCCAGGCGCTCAGCACGGCGCAGACCAGCGCCAGAGCGAAGAGCAGCATCGGAACCGACCGCACATCCGCCAGCTCGATGGTCTTCCCCAGGAGCGGCGGGAAAGCGACGCCTCCGATCATCGAGGCGGCGATCACGAACGCGCCGGCGGACGCGATGCCGGGGGCGGCCCGGTGGAGCCAGGGAAGGCCGGTCGGGAAGATCGGGGCGATCGACAGGCCCACCCCAACGTAGGCGAAAGGTGCGGCCTTGGGGACGGCCGCCAACACGAGAGACACCGCCATGCCGAGGCAGCTCGCAGTGACGATGGCCGGTGCCGAGAAGCGAAGGCTGAGGGGGACGGCCAGAAAGCGGCCGACGGTCATCGCGAGCCAGTACACCGATGTGGCGGTGGCTGCGGCACCAGCCCCGTAGCCGACGGCCTCCAGGTGTGTCGGCTCCCAACCGCCCACACCGGTCTCGATCGCCACATGAAGAACGTAGATCACGATGAAGGCCATGATGACGGTCACGACTCCGCTGGTCCCCGCTCGGGAGTCGGGTTGATCGGCCGGCTGCGGTTCCTCGCGGCGCACGCCGACGAGACCGAGGACGAGCAGGAGTGCGATGCCCGCCATACCGGCGAACATCCAGGGGTAGCGGTCCGCGCCGAGCCAGCCCACCAGAGCCGGTGCGACCACTGCACCGACCCCGAAGTGTGCGTTGAGCAGGTTCAGCATGGCTGTGCTGCGCTGACCGAAGCCCACTGCGAACAGCTGGTTGAGCCCGTAGTCGATGCCGCCGAACCCGAGTCCGATGATCACAGCGGCGGTCAGGGCCGTCGGCCAGTTCGGGGCCACCGCGAAGAGCAGCGAGCCCACCGCCATGAGCCCGTACGAGGCACCCAGAAGGGTGCGGTGACCGATCCTGCCGCGCAGGCGGTAGAAGATCAGTACGCCCAGGAGGGCACCTACGAAGTGAGCACTCAGGCCGAGACCGGCCACGGCCGGAGTCGCTCCGAATTTCGACCGGATCGCGGGAATCGCCGGCCCGTACAGCGCCTGGAGCGCTCCGATCAGGGCAAACGCGGCGCACGAGGCCACTACGGCAGTCGTGGTGAAGAGCCGCGGCGGTTCGGACCTCGCGACATCTTCCGTGGGTGCGGTCATCGGTCTCCTTGAGGCATCGAGCAGTACCGACCAGATCGAACACTATGGATGGGAGAATAAACACTCATAGTGTGCGCCTGTCAACCGATCGCCCGCTACTCATGGTCCTTCGCCAGAGCGGCGACGCGAATGAACCGCCCCGCGAGAGCCTGCGAACCAGGGGTGTGCTAAATGAGCCCTATGAATATTGCTGAGCGACACCGGCTCGTACTGGCGCTGCTGGCCGAGCGCAACCGCGCGTCGGTGGCCGAACTCGCTCAGGCCTCCGGCGCGTCGGAGATGACCATCCGCCGGGACCTGGAGCAGTTGGAGTCCCGTGGTGTCCTGCGCCGGGTCCACGGTGGCGCGGTCAGTGCCCTGCTGAGCGGCGTCGAGCCGCCGTATGCGGTGCGTTCAATGGTGGGTGCGGAGGCGAAGGCCAGGCTGGCCGCCGCGTTGGTCGGACTGCTGAAAGACGGCGAGACCGTGGCGCTGGACACCGGCACCACCGCAGTGGCCGTAGCGGAAGCCATGGCGGACAGGCGGTTGACGGTCACACCACTGTCCCTGCACGCGGCGACTGTGCTGGCCGCACACGACGGCGTCCAGCTGCTGATGCCGGGCGGTCAGGTGAGACGGGGGGAGCTGTCGTTCTTCGGCGAGCTGGCCGTGCGGACGTTTGAGGACCTGCGGTACGACACGTTCATTCTGAGCTGTTGCGGCGTGGACGCCGTGACCGGTGCGACCGCCTACAACCTGGACGACGTCCACGTGAAGCGTGCGGCGGTCCGGGCGGCGGGGCGCACCATCCTGCTGGCAACGGCGGACAAGGTCGGCCGGGTCACGTTCGGGCGGATCTGCAGGCTCGACGAGATCAGTCTCATCGTCACCGACGCCGCCCCGGACTCTCCGGGGGTCAGGGAACTCAGGGAGGCCGGCGCAGACGTGCTGACGGTCTGACGTAGCGATTCCGACACGTTCCGTGACATGACAATCCCTTGCGGAAAGTTGTTGCGAGTCGAACATCACGATGATTAGATCGTGACGGAAGTGAAAGACGCGCAGGGCGCGATCCACCACCACGCCTGTGACAGTTGGTCGTCCGGCGTGTCAACTCTGGGGGGTGTTCGCATGCCAAGATCCTGGTCAACTTGTGCTGCGCCATTCCGGTCGAGGATCTGAACCCGACCCTCTCAGTCGCCATCGATGTGGTTGCGTCCGCAACCCCGAACAGCCTGGGCCAGCAATCCGAACATCGCGCTGATGCACTGAGCGCTACCTCCTCTCCTGTCATGTCCCGATCATGGCCGCCACTCCCTGCTGCAGTACCGATGCGACTGGGACCGCGACGACATAGCAACCTGCCTCGAATGGGGAAGTTCGTATGGATGTCAAAGCCGTATCAGACCTGATCTACTACCCCGTCAGCGAAAAGAAGATGGTCCGAGGGGAGGGTGTCTATCTCTACGACGAGGATGGCAAGGACTACCTCGACTGCGCCTCCGCCACGTTCAACCTGAGCCTCGGCTACTCCCACCCGGTAGTTCTGAAGGCCATGAAGGAACAGGCGGACGAGCTGATCCACCTCACCTCCTCGTATCAGAGCGACCCGATCAACGGGCTCGTGCGTCGGCTGATCGACGTCTCGCCGGACAACATCACCAAGGTCCATCCCAAGGTCTCCGGTGGCTCCTCGGCCAACGAGGGTGCGATCAAGATGGCGCAGTACGCCACGGGCAAGTCCGAGGTCATCACCCTGTTCCGGAGCCATCTCGGGCAGACCATGATGATGGCCTCGATGTCGGGCAACGCCTTCCGCAAGGCGCCGTTCCCGATCCTGTACCCGGGCAACCTCCAAGTCCCCGACCCGTATTGCTTCCGGTGCTTCTACGGCCAGAAGAAGGAAACGTGCGGGATGATGTGTGTCGACCGCATCGACGACTTCCTGGAGTACGCCAGCGGCGGCCAGGTAGCGGCGATCGTGATCGAGCCCATCTCCGGCAACGGCGGAAACATCGTTCCGCCGGACGGCTACATGCAGCGACTGCGCTCCTTCTGCGACGAGCACGACATCGCCCTGATCTTCGACGAGATCCAGACCGGAATCGGCCGGACCGGGCAGATGTTCGCGGCGCAGCACTTCGGCGTCGAGCCCGATGCGATCACCACCGCCAAGGGGCTCGGCGGCTCGGGCGCCCAGGTCGCCGCCATCCTCACCAATGACCGCCTGGCCGGCCTGCCGGCGCACCACCACTCGTTCACCTACGGCTCCAACCTGCTGGCCGCCGCGGCTGCCAATGTGACCCTGGACATCGTCCGCCAGCCGGACTTCCTCTCCAACGTCCGGGCCACGGGCAACTACATCCTCGGCCGGCTCGCCGACATGCGGCTTCGCTACCCGGCCATCGCGGACGTCCGGGGTGTCGGCCTGATGATCGGCTTCGAGATGACGGAGCGGGACGGGTCCCCGGCCGTGAAGCTGACCAACCACCTCGCGCAGGCCGCGATGCAGCACGGGTTGATCCTGCGTACGTCGCGCTACGGATACGGGAACGTGCTGAAGATCCGCCCGCCACTGATCCTGACGCTCGACCAGGCGGAGCAGCTGTGCGACCGTCTGGAGGCCCTCTTCGCCGCGGAGTTGTCGAAGTGAGGGAACTGCTGATGGGTCTCGGACGGCACGTCCGGTCCGAGCTGATGGCGTACGCGGAACGTGGACTCACCCGTCAGGTGCACGGCGACTCGCCGGGTGGTGATGCCCAGTTCGACGTCGACGCGGTGGCTGAACGTGCGGTCGTGGAGTACCTGCGCGACAACGCCGGTAGTCCACTGGCGGTCTACACCGAGGACGGCTCGTTCGTGGAGATCGGCCGCTCCCCGAAGACCGTCCTGGTCGTCGACCCGATCGACGGCACCAGGCCGACCTCGGCAGGTCTGGAAATGGGCATGGTGTCCATCGCGGCGGCACCGCTTCAGGGGCCCGCCCCGACGCTCGCCGACGTGACGGCCGGGCTCCTGATGGAGATCAAGGACGGATCGTGGATCTACGGCGACGAAGCCGCAGGACTGTCCAGCGGAGGCTTCCCCCATCAGGTGCCCCGGCTCAGCACCACCACTGAACTCGCCAAGATGTTCTGGTCGATCGAGTTCAACGGCCACCCCATGCACCTCATGAACGCGGCCTACTCCCACCTGGTGGACCTGTCCGCCAACACCGGAGGGGTCTTCGTCTTCAACAGTGCCTCGTTCTCCATATCCCGTGTGATCACCGGGCAGTTGGATGCCTATGTCGACATCGGCAACCGAATCCTGCGGGACCACCCGGGCACCGAAGGCGACTTCCTGAACGCCGGGCGCGGCTCGATCCTGCACCTGTTCCCCTACGACATCGCCGCCGCGGCCTACCTCGCCCGCCTTGCCGGCGTCGTCATCACCGATGCCTACGGCAAGGATCTCGGCAGCACATCGCTGCTCGACCTCGATCCGATGAACCAGCAATCGTGCATCGCGGCAGCCACGCCGGAACTGCACCAGCAACTGCTCGACGAGATCCGCTGGGATCTGCCGGGCGTGTCCGCCGCAGCGAGTGGAGGCATCGCATGAAGGCCCTCGTCCTGACCGACGAACGTACTCTGGCGCTGGTGGACCGTCCCGCCCCGGAGGTCAGCGAGCCTGACGACGTGATCGTGCGGGTGGTTCAGACGGGTATCTGTGGGACCGACCGCAGCGTGCTGCTCGGCAAGTTCGCGGCCGAGCCGGGCGTTGTGATGGGGCACGAGGCGGTCGGCACGGTTCACGCGGTCGGGCCGGGCGTCACCACGCTGGCCCCCGGTGCGCGAGTCATCATCAACCCCACGCTCTACTGCGGCCATTGTGAATCGTGCCTGCGGGGCTACTGGGACTTCTGCGGCAACAAGGCCGGAACCGAGGTCGGCATCGATCGCGACGGGGCGTTCGCGGACTTCATCCGGCTGCCCGAGCGGTTCTGCCACGCCATCCCGGACGGCATGAGCTTCGACCGGGCCGTGGTGGTGGAGCCCCTCGCCTGCGCGCTGAACAACATCGAAGCGGGCCGGCTGCAGACCGGCGAGACGGCGGTCATCGTCGGCGGTGGGCCGGTCGGGGTGGTCTGTGCGCTGGCCGCACACGCCTACGGCGCCAGGGTGCTGCTGGTCGAGCCGGACTCCTTCCGGCAGTCGCTGTGCCGGGACGTGCTGTCCGAACTCGACAGCGACACGGGGCGGATCAGCGTCCACACCCCGGAAGACCCCGCGCTCACCTACCGGGGCGACTTGGTGATCGACACTGTCGGCAACCTCCTCGAACAGAGCCTCGGTTACGCGGCCGTCCGCGGGCGGGTCGTGGTGATGGGATACAACAGCAACGCCTCGGCCACGGTCCGGCCGCTCGAGGTCCTGCAGCGGGGGTTGCAGATCATCGGCGCCGGCGACTACAACAGCCAGCTGTTTCCCAGGGCGATCGAGCTGGCCCGTTGGCTGCCACTGGAGAAGGTGGTCACCCACCGGTTCGGCCTGCACGAGTTCGACGAGGCGTTCGCGTCCCTGGCACCGGTTACCGGAACGCCGTACTCGGCGCTGAAGGTCGTCCTGGTGCCGGAGCCCAGCGGGGTGAATGAGTGAGGCCACGGCTCAATTCCGCCCTGTTGCCCGGCCTGGACCGTCCCGTGATCATCGGGGAGTACCCCTACTACCGGGCCAGGCCGGAGAACTGGACGTCGAACCTGCGTGAGCTGCGCGGTCTGGGCGTGGACGTGGTGTCCTGCTATGTCCCGTGGCGCTTCCACGAGGTGGCCGACGAGCCCTCGCCACGGTTCGACTTCACCGGTGCCACCGGACCGCAGCGCGCGGTGACCACACTGCTGGACATCGCCGCCGAGGCAGGGCTGGGCGTTCTGCTGAAGCCGGGGCCGTTCATCCACGCGGAGGTTCAGCTCGGCGGCCTCCCGGACCGGCTCTGCGAACCGGACCGGGTTGCCTACGTCGGTCTCTCCGGCCGGCCGCTGACCTCCCAGGGCAAGCCGCTGCCCACGCTGTTCGACCCCCGGACGCGTCGCGAGGTCGAGACCTGGCTGGGAGCCGTCAGTGCTGAGGTGATCGCTCCCCGGCTCGCCCCGGACGGCCCGGTCGTGGCCGTCCAGATCGGCAACGAGGGTGTCTACGGCGATGCCCACATCCCGATCACGGCACAGGATGCCAGCGGCCCCGCCCGGCTGGCGTTCGCGCGGTGGCTGGCAGAGCAAGGCCACACCGAGCAGGCGGCCCGATGTGACCAGGACGTGGACCTCTGGTCCGCCGACCTGCGCCGACTGTGGTCGCGGTGGTCCGGTCAGGCCATCGTCGACGTCTGGGAATGGCTGGCGAGCACGCTCCCACCGGGCGTGCCCACGGTGGTCAATGTGCCGTTGGCACCGACCACCGGGCCGCGGCCGACCATCGACGCCTGGGCCGCCCGGACGACGGCGATCGGTGCGTCCAGGCACCTGATCGGCCACACCGAGTGGGTGGGCAATCCCGCCGCCGACCCGGACGCCTTCCAGGCGCACCTGGCCGGCATCCGGTTGGGCCGAAGCGATGTCGTGGAGGCGAACTGGGGGTTCACCTGGACCGACAGCGGCTTCGCTGAGCCTCGTACCCCGCTGTTCAATGCTCTTCTGTCGTTGATGCTCGGTTCCACCAGCTGCAGCATCTACACGGCCTGCGCCACCAGTTCGTGGGATGCGGCCATCGACATGGACCCCGAGGGGCTGCGCGCCGAGGGCGTCGACCCGCAACTGCACACCCCGCCGTACTGCCCGGGGGCGCCGACCACGGAGGACGGGAAACCCGGTGCGACCGCGGAAGGACTGCGCCTGCTCTCCGACTTCCTCGGCCGCTTCGGCTCGGAGTTCCTGACGACCACGCTGCACCGGGACGCGGTGGCCGTCGTCGATCGTTCGTTGCCCGAGGCCGACGCGTGGTCGGATGACAAGGGCAGCGCGCTTCAGCAGGTCGCGGCGGTCGCCGGCGAGCTGTTGTTCCGCCACTCCGTACTGCTCGATCCACAATGGCCGGAGGCGGTGGACGGCGGTGCCCCGGACGGCGTCCGGATCGGTGTCCTTCGTGCCGCGGACGACCAAGGCGGCATACGCCCGGCGCAGGACGAGTTGGTGCTGGATTCCGGGCCGGTCCGGACCGAAGCGGTCCGCGAATACCTCGAACGCCTGGTCCCGCCGACGCACCACGTTCCTTGGCGTAACACCGAAGGACGGGCTGCGGTGCTTCGCCGGGTCGACCGGGACCGACGCACCGAGGTCGTCGGCGTCTTCAACCCCTACGGTGATGCGGACACCGTCACCGGAACAGCGGGGGACAGGCGCTGGACACTGTCCGCGCCGGCCGGATCAGCCGCCGTGGCGGTGTTCCGGGACGGAGAGCTGCGGGGCTGGGTCGCCACCCCGTGCGCACAGGACGGAACACCGGCCACGCTGGCCGCAGTCTGACGGCTGCCCGTCCCGGGACCGGTCCCGACAGATCGGGCGCGGAGCAGCCGGCTCTACCACAGTGCACCGCGCCCTCCCCAGCCGCCCGGCCGCCTCACCTGACAGGAGGCGGCCGGGCCTTCCGCCGCCACACCGCTGCCGCACCGGTTCGGACGGCGGTTCCCGCACCAGTGGATAGTCGAGGTGGTTTCCTTGCCCAAGTCCGCCGATGCCGCGATGTTCCGGCAGTACCGGCCGGCAGATGGTCATACCCTGCAGATCCTCGCGGACCTCATCCGGCAGAAGCTGCCGATCTTCGCCATGCCGTCCTGGTTCGTTACGGCCGAGTCCGCCCAGGTGGGCTTCCTGCTCAGCGAGGCCGCCAGCGAACTGACGGGCCGGACCTCGGAGGCCACCCACCGCTCCTTCTTCGCCAATTCGCGGTACGAGGCGTATCACGGTGCGATCAAACTCATCCGGCACAGCCG
This sequence comes from Kitasatospora sp. NPDC032150, assembly GCF_055579945.1. Lineage (NCBI taxonomy): Bacteria > Bacillati > Actinomycetota > Actinomycetes > Kitasatosporales > Streptomycetaceae > Kitasatospora > Kitasatospora sp. NPDC032150. Next base: position 37,553 of record NZ_JBVIMH010000026.1, read on the forward strand.
CCTCGACACCTTCGACACTCACCGCGGACGGGTGCTGGTCCTCGATCCGGACGACGGTCTGCGCCATCGCTTCGACCCGCTCGGTCGCGGACCGGACCAGGCCCTCGTTCCCGGTGTCGTCTTCGTGCGAAGCGTCGTGGAGCTGGCCTCCGCGCTGAGCTCCGGCCAGTACTGCGGTGTCGTCCTTCTCGACCCGGCTCGCCTGGCGAACACGGAGCTGGCCGAGATCTCCGGACAGTGCCGGTCTGCCGGCACGCGGATCGCCCTGGATCTGTCCGACTTCGACTTCAGGGACCGGCACTTCGTTCCGGCCGCGGTACTTCGGCCCGATCTGCTCGTGGTCGGCGAATCGCTCACCGGCTATCAGGTGCCGTTCGGTGCCTTCGTCGGGACCCAGGACATCTTCCGGGCCTGGGCCACTCCCGGCACGACGTTCCTCCACTCGAACACCTACGGGGGAAACTCCGTCGCGATGCATGCCGTCAAGTCCCGGCTGCTGCAGAGGTGGAGCACCGCCAGCACGGCCCATCGGACCGTGAGCGACATCGGCCGCGACTGGGACCAGGTGCTTCGGTACTACGGTCGCCATGTCAACCCCGGCACCGCGCGGATGCACCGCAAGCTGCGTGGTGCACTGCGCGTGGTCAGGGCCGACGGTTCCCGGCTGACGGTCCAGCTGGACTCGGGCCGCAGGCTCGACCTCGTCGACGGCCTGTGCGGCGCGGGTCTCGGCGTGAACGGCCACAATCCGGCCGATGCGCTGACCGAGGTCGTCGGACGCCACGACCCCGAGACGGACTACGTCGCGGAGTTGGAGCGGCTGCTCACCCGGGAGACCGGGCTCGACCATGTGCTTCCCGCCGTCAGCGGTGCCTCGGCGGTGGAGACCGCCCTGACCATGGCGATGCTGGCGAATCCAGGGCGGCGCAGGATCCTGGTCTTCAAGCACAACTACGGCGGCAAGACCCTGGTCTCACTCCTGGCCACCGCAGCCACCAGGACCAGGGCGCCGTTCGCACCGCTCTATGACGACATCCGGTACATAGACCCCTTCGCGGCGGATGCCGCGGCCTTGCTCGAGGACGAACTCCGCTCCGGGCACGTGGGTGTGGTGTGGATCGAGCTGGTGCACGGAAGCTCGGACTCGTTCGCTCCGATACCGGACGAACTGCTGGGGATCCTCGCGCGGGAGCGCACCGAGCGCGGGTTTCTCATCGGTGTCGACGAGGTCCTCACGTCCTTCTACCGCTGCGGTCGCAGGTTCGCCCACCAGGGGCGACTGCCGGTGGTCGACCTCGTGACGGTCTCCAAAGCACTCAGCTACGGCTGCTTCCCGACCGGCGCCGCCGTCGTCTCCGAGGAGGTCCACCGAGCCGCGCGGGAGTACGCGCCGGCTTTGGTGGACGAGCTGCGGACCCGTCATGCGAACCAGCTCGGCGCTCACTTCGGTGTGCAGGCGATCACCCAGGTGGACGCGCTGGGTCTGGCGCAAAAGGTCGCGGCCCTGTCCCGAACGGTCTCGGACGGGATCGCCGCGATGAGCGGTGGGTCGGGGAGCGTCGACCGGTGCTTCTCCGAGGGCCTGCTCGGCCGGATCGAAGTCAGGCCGCCTCGCCTGCTGCGCCCGTTCGTCAAGCCGGACGGGGAACTGATGACCTTCGCCATGATGCTGTGGTGGATCACCCGGGCCCGGGCCTTCGTCGTCTACGACGTCTTCCTCCTGCCGCTGATCGCCACTCCGGAGGAGATCCGTCGCTTCACCCGCAGCGCCGTCGAGCTGTCCCGGACGAGTCCGTACCGAGTGCTCGCGCAGGTCGGAGCCTTTCTCTTCGAGGACCGGGTCGCCGGTCTCGTCCGTCGGTGGACCACGGGGTTCCGGCCACGCCGTTTCAGGAACAGGGGATGATCATGAATGGCACGTCCGGTGTGGACGTCGTCCGCCGGTTCTTCGACCTCTTCGCGCAGAACCGGCTGGAGGAGATCAAGGATCTGCTCGCCGACGACTTCGAGTGGGTCTACCACGGTCCCGAATCGCTACCGTGGGCCGGCATCTATCGGGGCGCGGGCGGCTTCGACCGGTTCTTCGAGATCGTCCGGGATCTCATCGACGTCCAGGAGTGCGAGCCGTACGAGTTCATCGACGCCGGACACCGGGTCATCGTGCTCGGCTTCAGCCGCACGAGGGTCATCGCTTCCGGCGCGGAGTACAAGGCGCAGTGGATCAACGTCTTCACGGTGCTGGACGGCCGCATCACCCAGTACCTCGACCTCTTCGACACCGCCAGCGTCGTCGAGGCGCTGCAAAGGTCCTGAGAGGCGGTTGACATGACGCAGGACACCATCCATCGCACATTCGCGGCGGTGGTCCGTGCCCACCCCGGGCGGACCGCCCTGATCTGCGGACCGGATCGGATCAGCTACCGCGAACTCGCCAGCAGGGTGGACGGCTTGGCTGAACGGTCGCTCTCCTCGCTCGACCCGGAGGAACTGGTGGGCATCTGCGCCACCCGGTCACCGGAGTCGGTGGTGGCGCTGCTCGCGATCCTCCAGGCCGGGGGAGCATACGTTCCGCTGGACCCCGACCTGCCCGATTCCCGCCTCCGATGGCTGGTGGCTGACAGTGGTGTTCGCAAGGTGTTCGCGCACCGATCCGACACCGCACGGCTGCGACAGGTCCTCCCGGCCGAGGTACGGGTCCTGCCGCTGGACGGGGACGTGCCGGCCGCGATGGCGGACCGGACGCCGCAGAGCGGTGGCAGCGACAGTCTGGCCTACGTGATGTACACGTCCGGCAGTACCGGCGAACCGAAGGGCGTGCTGGTGGAGCACGGGTCGGTGCTCGCCCTGGCCCGAGGCGCCACGGCCGCTCTGGGGCCTGACGACGTGTTCCTCCAGCTGGCACCCCTTCACGTCGATCCCTCCGTGTTCGAGATCTGGGGCGCGCTGCTCAACGGGGCGACGCTGGTCCTGCCTGCGAGCCGGGATCTCGGCGTGTACGACATCGGCCGGGAAGTGCTGCGGCACGGGGTGACCGTGCTGAGGCTGGCGGCGCCGCTCTTCGCGGTCGTCGTCGAACACGACGTCACTTCGCTGCGTGGAGTGCGCCTCCTCGTCTCCGGTGGCGACCGGGCGGACCGGCGAGCGGTCCGGCGGGCTCTGGCCGAACTGCCCGGCTGCCTGGTGGTCAACGGCTACGGCCCTACGGAGACCACGGTCTACGCCTGCTGGCATCCGATGACGCGCTACGACGACTCCTGGCCGTCGGTGCCGATCGGACGCCCCCTCGACGCGGCCCGGGCCGTGGTGGTGGACGAGCAGCGACGACCTGTGGCACCCGGCGAGGTCGGCGAGCTGTGCATCGGCGGCCCGGGAGTGGCCCGGGGCTACCTGGGACGTCCGAAGCTCACGGCGGAGCGGTTCATCGAGCACCCGGACCGGCCCGCCGAGCGCCTCTATCTGACGGGCGACCGGGTTCGGCATCTCGCCAACGGCGACCTCGAGTTCATCGGACGCCATGACGACCAGGTCAAGATCCGCGGCTTCCGGGTGGAACTCGGCGAGGTCGAAGCCGTTCTCGCGGCAGCTCCCGGTGTACGCCAGGCGGCGGTGGTTCTGAGGCGCGGGGACGCCGGGCAGCAGTTGGTGGCCTTCGTCACCCTCGGCCCGGAGTGCACCGCCGACGGTGCGGCCCTCCGGGCTCACCTCGACGGTCTGCTCCCGCGGCACATGGTGCCCACGGCGGTCACGGTTCTGCCCGAACTGCCGGTGACGCCGAATGGCAAGACCGACCGCCGGGTGCTGGCGGAATCCGTTGCCGAACCGGACGACCGTGCGCCGGTCGCGTCGCCGAGCACCGACACCGAACGGCACCTGCGGGGGATCTGGCAGGAGGTGTTGGGCCTTTCCGGGATCGGGCCCAACACCTCGTTCCTCTCGCTCGGTGGCGACTCACTGTCGGCCATGGCCATCACCGCGCGGATCGAACGCGAGCTCGGTGTCCCGCTCCCACCCGCCGCGCTGTTCGACTCGGTCACCGTGCGGGAGTTGGCCGCCCAGGTCGACGGCGCCGAGCGACGGCCGTATCCGCCGTGCGTCAGAGCAGGTGCCCGGGTGCCGCTGTCGCCGAGTCAGCAGGGCGTCTGGTTCGAGGAGCGGCTCGTCGGCGGCGGGCGCTACAACATCGGTCGGAGCTTCCTCGTCCAAGGCCCGCTGGACGTCGGGGCGCTGAGGCAGGCCATGGCCGTTCTCGCCGACCGGCAGCCCGTGCTGAAGTCGGTGATCGAGCACGACGGAACGGACTGGTTCCAGACGGTCCGCGACGAGCAGGTGCCACCGGTATCGCACGTCGAGCTGAGCGGACTGCCGAGTGCCCTCCGGGAGGACCGGGCCCGGCAGCTGATCCACGAGGCCGCCGCTACCGATGTGACCTCCCCGAACGAGTCCCTGGTCCGCGTGTTGGTGATCGATCTCGGCGAAGCCCGGACGATCGTCCACTTCGACGTCCACCACGTCATCGCGGACGACTGGTCGTTGGACGTCCTTTTCGACGAGCTGTCCGCGCTGTACGAGCAATGCCGTGGCCACCGCCCCGCAGTGCTTCCCGCGCTGGAGCTGCGGTACGCCGACCACGTCCTCGCCGAACACGAACGCCTCGGGGACCGCCTCACGACAGCACACGCCGCCTGGCAACGGACGTTCGAGGGCTGGAGCGGTTCCTTGGACCTGGTGACGGATCACCCGCGGCCGGCGGTGCTCAGCGGCGCGGGCGACCAGGTGCGGGTCGACCTGGACGAGGAACTGACCCAACGGCTGGCCGACTTCGCGCGCCGCCATGATCTCAGCCGGTTCATGCTCTGTCTCGCCGCGGTGTACGTCGTGCTGTCCAAGCACACCGAGCAGGACGACATCTGCCTCGGGACGCCCGCCGCCGGCCGGCAACAGCCCGGCACGGACCTGCTCATCGGCTATTTCGTCCGTCTGCTGGCGATACGGGTGAGGTCCTCGGGCGAGGCCACCGTCGCCGAGCTCCTCCGGCAGGTGCGATCCGCCTGCGTCCAGGCGTACCGGTACCAGGATGTTCCGTTCCAGGCGATCGTCCGGGAAACGGGCACCGCTGGTTCGACGCACGGCACACCACCCTTCCAGGTGGTGGTCAACTACCAGCAGCGCTCACCGAGGCCGCTCCGGTTGGGACCCGCAGAGGTCGAACCCTGGCCGGACGCCACGAACCGCCCGGCCAAGTTCGACCTCTCCTTCTCGTTCCAGGCGGACGGCGACCGTACCTCGCTCGAGGTCGAGTTCAGCACCGAGCTGTTCCGCCGTGACGTGATCGAAGAGCTGACGTCCCATCTGGTGACCGTGCTCCGCGCCATCACGGCCGACGACGGGCGCCAACTGCGGGACATCGACCTGCTCGGACACGACGAGGGGCTTCGTCCGCCGCTCGATGCGGAGCACGGCGAGCCGGCACCGGACGCGACCATCCACGAGCTGTTCGACCGTCAGGTTCGCATCGTTCCCGACAAACTCGCCGTGGTCGGCGAGGGCGAGGCCCTGACGTACCGCGAACTGGCCGATTCCAGTGATCGGGTGGCTGCCCACCTGATCCGGCAGGGCGTGACCCCCGGGAGTCTGGTCGCCGTGTGCCTGCACCGCTCGCCAGGGCTCGCGGCCGCGCTCCTGGGCGTGCTGAAGGCCGGCGCGGCCTATGTCCCACTGGACCCGACCTACCCTGCCGAGCGGCTCAGGTTCACCATCGACGACGCGAAGGCACGATTGCTCGTCTCCAGCAAGGACCTCCATGAGGAGTTGTTCGGCGAGGCGATCTCCGCCACCCCGGTCGACATCGATGCTCTGCTGCGGAAGCCGACGGACGGCCCGGTGTCGCTTCCGAAGTCCGCGGGGGACGACCTCGCTTACGTGATCTACACGTCCGGCAGTACGGGCACACCGCGCGGGGTGATGATCGAGCACCGGTCGGTGGTCAACACGCTGCGCGGCAATCTCGATCGGCATCCGCTGGTCCCTTCGGACGTCTGGATGCAGTTCACCTCGGCCGGTTTCGACGTGGCGGCCTACGAGCAGTTCATGCCACTGGTGTCGGGGGCGACGGTGGTGTACTGCCCCGATGAGACCAGACAGGACCGGGACGCCTTCGTCCGCTTCCTCCGTGATCACCGCATCACGGTGATGGTGGCCGTCCCGTCGTTCCTGCGCGCGCTGGGGCAGCCCGACCTCGCCGGCGTCCGGGTGCTGGTGACGGCGGGCGAGCCGGCGGATGTGCACGACACCCGGATGTTCTCCCGGACAGCGACCGTGATCAACGGATACGGGCCGACCGAGGCGGCCATCCTGGCGACCACGTACGAAGTGAACCCTGCAGACCGGCTGGCACGGGTGCCGATCGGGAAACCCCTGCCGCACACCCGGGCCTACGTGATCGACCGCCATGGCCGGATGGCCGCCGCCGGAGTGCCCGGAGAGCTCTACCTCGGTGGCGCGGGTGTCGGACGCGGCTACTGGAACAACCCCGAGCAGACCGGCCGGAAGTTCGGTCCGCACCCGGCCGTCGGCGAGGAACGTCTCTACCGGACCGGGGACCGGGTGCGGTGGCTGCCCGACGGTAGCCTCGACTTCCTCGGCCGGCTTGACGACCAGATCAAGCTCAGGGGTTTTCGGATCGAACTCGGCGAGATCGAATCCGCCATGACGGCCCAGGCGGATGTCGGGGCCGCAGCCGTCGTGGTCAACCGGTCCGGGCCGGACGCCGAACTGGTCGCCTTCATGGCTGGCAACGCAGACCCGGACGGGGTCCGGGAGCACCTGACCCGACGGCTGCCCCGGTACATGGTGCCGTCCTCGATCGTCGTGGTTCCGCGGATCCCGATGACCAGCCACGGCAAGGCCGACCGCGAAGCGCTTGCCCGGAGTCTGGAGAGCGAGCGGCCGAGCAGGAACGCCGTGGTCGCCGCCTCGTCCCTCGAACAGCGTCTCGCGGTGCTGTGGAGCGATGTGCTCGGGACGGAGGTCACTTCGGTGGAACAGGACTTCTTCGCCGCCGGCGGACATTCGCTGCGTCTGATGCAGCTGCTCGGCCGGGTCGAGCGGGAACTCGGGGCGCGAGTCACCGTACGCGACTTCCTCACCGAACCGACGGTCCGAGGCATCGCGCGGAACCTTGAGCGGGCCAGGACCGGGGCCGAGACCCCGATCGACGTGGTGGACCGTTCGCTGGCCCGGCTCGATCCGTCCCTGGTCTTCCCCGCGGCACCGACCGGACCGCAGCCGATGCGGTCGGTGCTGCTCACCGGCGCCACCGGCTTCGTCGGAGCGTTCATCCTCCAGGAGTTGCTGCTCCGCACCCCGTGCGAGGTCGTCTGCCTGATCCGAGCCGCCACACCGGACGCCGCACGGGCGCGCATCCACGAGGTCGCCGACCGGTACCGGCTGCGGATCGACCCGCAGGACTCTCGACTCGCAGTAGTAGCGGGTGATCTTTCCCGCGCCGATCTCGGGCTGGCGCCGTCCGTGCTCGACGACCTCGGGCAGCGCACCGACACGATCATCCATGCCGGTGCACGCGTCCACCACATGTCGGGCTATCAACATCTCGCCCCGACCAACGTCGGGGGAACGGAAGCGCTGCTACGGCTTGCCGCCACGGGCAGGCCCAAGCGCCTGCACCACCTGTCCACGACATCGGTGTTCGGTGTGGGCGCCGAAGAGCGCCGGATCGACGAGAACTCGCCGATCGAGCACGAGCGGCATCCCCGAGGGCGGGGCTACTCGGCCAGCAAGTGGGTGGCCGACCAGCTCGTGTCCCAGGCGGTCTCTCGAGGCGCGGACTGCCGCATCTACCGGCTGGGCCGTGCCTCCGGTGACACCGTGAACGGCGCGGCCAACCCTGACGACATGTTCTGTCGGATCCTCATCAGCTCTGTCCGGCTCGGCTGCTATCCCGTGGACTCCGAGCTCGACTTCGACCTGGTGCCCGTCGACGTCATGGCCCAAGCCATCGTTCGCCTGGCGACGGCCGCGGGGGGACCACGCACCGTCTACCACCTGCACCACCCACGACCGGCTGGACTCAGCCTGTTCCTGAATGCTTTCGACCGGAGGCATGGCACCGTCACCTCGGCGGTGAGCCTGCCCCAGTGGGTGCGGCGCCTCCAGGACGCCGCCGCCGGTGGCACAGATCTCCCCGCGTTCCCTTACCTCGACCACCTCAGGGAACTCGCCGGCGCATCCCGGTGCCACGGCCGGAACACATTCGTCAACACGGAGACGGCCGGCGCCCTTGCCCGGCTCGGACTGGACCTCCCGACCATCGGGCCGGCGCTGACGGAACGCTATTGGGCCTTTCTCGACAGCACCGGACTCCTCATGACGAAAGGCGAGGCATGACCGACACGACCCAAGGCCGGATGTTCTTCCCGGTGGCCCGTCAATGCCCGTTCGACCCGCCCGTCGAGGTGACCCGGCTGCGGTCCGACGCGAGCGTGACCCAGGTCTCCATCTGGAACGGGACCCGGCCCTGGCTCTTCACCCAGTACGAGGACGCTCGCGCGGTCCTGTCCGATCCGCGGTTCAGCGCGGACAAGGGCCGCCCGGGATATCCCCTGTCCAGCCCCGCCGCAGGATCCGAGGTGACCACACCGCCCACCCTCCTGGTCATGGACAACCCGCTGCACGACGCGTATCGCCGGCTCGTACTCAGCGAGTTCACGGTGAAACGCGCTGAGCAGTGGCGCCCGGCCGTGCGCAGGTTGACCGACGGGTGCATCGACCGGTTGCTGGCCGGTCCGTCGCCAGCCGATCTGGTGGCGCAGCTCGCGCTGCCGATTGCTCTGGGGACGATCTGCGAACTGCTCGGCGTGCCCTACCAGGACCGCGAGTTCTTCCGGACACGTACCCACACCATGGGCTCGGTCACGGTCACCACCGACCAGGCCGCCGCCGCCCGGCGCGAGCTGCAGGACTACCTGTTCGGCCTGGTGAAGGCCAGGACCGAGGCACCGGGCGAGGACTTCATCAGCCGCATGGCGGTCAAGCACGTGCGCGGCGGAACCATGAGCCACGACCTCCTGGCCGCCATGGCGCTGCTGCTGCTGACGGCAGGGCACGACACGGCGGCGAACATGATCGGCTTGGGAGTGCTGACCCTGCTTCGGCATCCGGAGCAGTTCGCGCGCCTCGGGGAGAGCGAGGACCCCGCCGTCGCCGCCGGAGCGGTCGAGGAGTTGCTGCGTCACCTGACCATCGTGCAGCGGGGGATCAGGCGAATCGCCGTCGAGGACGTCGAGGTCAACGGCCACCAGGTGAAGGCCGGCGAAGGCGTCATCGCCGGGATCGACGTGGCCAACCGCGACCCGCAGCGGTTCGCCTCGCCCGAGGAGTTCGACATCACCCGGGACTCGCGTGCTCACCTGGCGTTCGGCTACGGGATCCACCAGTGCCTCGGTCAAGCGCTGGCCCGGATGGAACTCCAAGTCGTGTACACCGCCGTCGCCCGGCGGATCCCGACCCTGCGGCTTGCTGCTCCGCTGAGCGAGGTCAGGTTCAGGTCCGACATGGCGGTCTACGGCGTTCACGAGCTGCCGGTCTCCTGGTGAGCGCTGTCCCCGCGTCGATCGTCAACCGTGCCAGGAGAGTGTTGAGATGAAGGTTTCGCTGATCCAGGAGAAGTGTGTCGGTGCTGGGCAGTGCGTGCTGTCGGCGCCCGACGTGTTCGACCAGGGAGAGGACGACGGAATCGCGGTGATCATCGCGCAGTCGCCGGCTCCGGGCCGGGAGGCAGCGGTCCACGAGGCTGCGGACCTCTGCCCCGCCCGTGCGATAGAAGTGACGGAGTGATGAGCGAGCCGCTGTTGGATGCGCTGCGTGCCCGACTCGGCGCGGCTGCCGTACTGACCGACCCAGCGGTGACCGACAGTTACTCCCGCGACATGATGCCGATCGTTCCGGCCGGCCGACCGGTGGCCGTTGTGCTTCCGGGCAACACCACGGACGTGCAGGCCTGTGTCCGTGCCTGTGCCCAGGCCGGGGTTCCCATCGTTCCCCGAGGGGCGGGAAGCGGGCTGACGGGCGCCGCCAACGCCGTCGACGGCTGCGTCGTCCTGGTGACGACGAAGCTGGACCGCATCGTCGAGGTTGACCCGGTCAATCGCTTCGCCGTCGTCCAGGCCGGCGTCGTGAACGGCGAACTCCGCCGGGCGGCAGCCGAGCACGGACTCTTCTATCCGCCCGATCCGTCCAGCTACGAGTGGTGCACGATCGGCGGCAACCTGGCCACCAACGCGGGCGGGTTGTGCTGTGTGAAGTACGGAGTGACCAGCGACTACGTGCTCGGCCTCGAGGTGGTGTTGGCCGACGGCTCACTGCTCAGGACCGGGCGGCGCACCGTCAAGGGCGTTGCCGGCTACGACCTCACGCGACTGCTCGTCGGCAGTGAGGGGACGCTCGGTGTGATCACGGAGGCCACCGTCGCGCTGCGGCCGTTGCCCGAGGCCCCCTGCACCCTGGTCGCGTCATTCGACACGACGGAGAACGCCGGCACCGCCGTGACCAGGATCGTCGCGGCAGGCCTCGTTCCTTCGCTGATGGAAATCATGGATGCCACCTCCGTGGGGGCGGCCGAAGCATACCTGGGCGTCGACGTGGGCGGCGGGGGCTGCGCGGCCCTCCTGCTGTGCCAGTCGGACACCGGCGGTGCGACGGGTCGGAAGGAACTCGCAGAGGTTGGCCGCATCTGCCGGGCGGCCGGAGCGCGGCTGACGCACTCCACGGACGATCTGGCCGAGGGGAATCTGCTGCTCCAGGCCCGCAGGGTGCTGCTGACCGCGCTGGAGCAGCAGAACGCGTGTATGACGGAGGATGTCGCGGTACCCCGTACCCGCATCACGGAACTCATCGTCGGGTGCACCCGAATCGGCGAGCGGGCCGGTCTGCCCGTCGCCGTGTGCGGCCACGCCGGAGACGGCAACATGCACCCGACCGTGATGTACGACCGATGCTCGGCCGACGAGTTCGACCGGGCAGCCAGGGCCTTCGACGAGATCCTCGAGCTCGCCCTCTCGCTCGGCGGGACGATCACCGGCGAGCACGGCGTCGGTCGGTTGAAGCGCGATTGGCTCGAACGTGAGATCGGGCCGGTCGGCATGGCGGTACACCGCAGGATCAGGGCTGCGCTGGACCCGGACGGCCTCTTCAATCCGGGCGGCATGTTCGTCCGTTGATGCTTCCGACTGACCGCGAGAGGGGATCACTTGTCCGGTGAAACGGAAATTCGCGCACGCCGGGTCGTGCTGGCCACCGTCTCGTCCGATGCGCACACCTGGAACCTCGTCTATCTGCAGCTGGTCCTGGCAGAGGCGGGTTACGAGGTCTTCAACCTCGGGCCGTGCGTGCCTGACGACGTCCTCGTGACGGCGGTGCGAGAGCACCGACCGCGCGCCGTTGTCATCAGTTCGGTCAACGGCCATGGTTTCCTAGACGGTTCGCGCGCGGTCCGCGCTCTGCGAGCGGACCGCGCTTGCCGACACGTGCCCGTGGTGATCGGTGGAAAGCTCGGGGTCCTCGGGAGCCAGAACGCCAGATACGCCCAGCAACTCCTGGACGCGGGGTTCGACGCGGTGCTCATGGACGGTACTCCGGAGCAGCTCACGGCGTGGCTGGCCGCTGTTGACGAGCCGGATGTTCCGACGCGTCCCGTGGAGCTGGTGAGGGCCCCTCGATGAGGACACCGTGCCTCCCGGACCTCGGCCCGTACGTCCGTCAGGCTTCCGCCGAGGGCCGTCTGGTGGTCCAGCCGCGCATGGGCATGCCGGACCCTGCCCGCATGTCGGCGGGCCTGGCCGCCGTCGCCGCCATGCCGGGTCGCCCGATGGCCACCATCACCTTGGACAGCTATACCAGGATCGGCGACCACCGGGCGGCTCGCGCGGCTCTGACGGCCGGTGAACCGCTCAACGGCTTTCCCGTCATCGCGCACGGTCCCCGGTTGACAGCACAGGTGGCAGCGGCGGCGGGGTCGGTGCCCGTGCAGATCAGGCACGGTTCGGCGGATCCCCGCGACATCTTCACGGCGATGGCGTCCGCGGGGCTCACCGCGAGCGAGGGAGGACCGGTCTCGTACTGCCTTCCCTATGGACGGACACCGCTTGGACGATCCGTCGCGGCGTGGCGGGAGGCTGCCGCCCAGCTTTCCGAGGACAGCGCGGCAGTCGGCCGCATCGCGCACCTGGAGACGTTCGGCGGCTGCCTGCTCGGACAGCTCTGTCCACCGTCGCTGCTGGTCGCCATCAGCGTGCTGGAGGCCCTGTTCTTCACCGAGAACGGTCTCCGAAGCGTATCTCTCAGCTACGCGCAACAGACGAACCAGATCCAGGACATCGAAGCCCTCGCGGCCATGCGTGCGCTGGCAGCCGAGTTCCTGCCCCCGGACGTCGACAGCCATCTGGTCCTCTACACGTACATGGGCGTCTTCCCTCGCACCGAGGCTGCCGCGGAAACCCTGCTCAGCGCCAGTGCCGAGCTCGCCGCACGCGGGGGAGCCGAGCGGCTCATAGTGAAGACGGCGGTGGAGGCCCATCGGATCCCGACGGTGGCCGAGAACCTCCGTGCCATGCGGATCGCCGACCGTGCTGCCGTCCGGGCCCGCAGGCTGAGCCGGCTACCCGGCGCCGATGAGGTCGACTGCTCCCAGATCCTCAACGAGGCGCGGCTACTGATCGATGCCGTGCTGCAATACGGAGAGGTTGGCAGCGGCCTGCTCAACGCGTTCCGCGAGGGTCTTCTGGACATTCCCTTCTGCCTGCACCCGGACAACGCCGGCCTGACCCAGGGCACGATCGCGGCGGACGGGCGTCTGGAGTGGGCCCGGACCGGAAGGCTGCCACTACCGCCCGCGCGCGTCCGACGGCGGCTGGGATCGGCGGAGCTGCTGCGGATGCTCAACGACACCGCGGAACGCTACGAGCGCGAGGGCGTGCGGCAGCTGCCCTCCCGTTCGGCCTGACCGCACGGTCGCGGGCCGCCTCGACCAGTCGGCGGAGGCGGCCCGCGACGATGCGACGAGGTGGCGAAGAAAAAGCTTGACGATGAAGGTGTTACGTATAACATTGGATCGTCTGGTTGATCGCGTAGAGATCGATACGGGTGTTGGGCCGGGTTTTCGCTAAGGTCGGCATCTGGGGGAGGAACTCGACTTGGATGTGCGGCCCGAGCATTTCTGTTTATCCGATCCAGTATTCTATGACACGCCATATCGAAACCGTGCGGGCGAGGTCTTGGCCGAAGCAGCTTCCGTGGCGACGCCGGACGGCTGGCTGAGGCGGGACGACGACATCTGGTGCTATCTGGCACCTGCCTCCGGTGGTATCGCCGAGCAGGGCTGGAAAATTCACGTGTCGGCCCGCCCCGACAATGCCGACCGGGTGATCTCGACGGTCTGGAAGTACTGCGTCGCGAAGTTATTGCCCTTCAAGTTCTTACGCACCGCGAAGGGTTTCTTCCTGCAGAACGCCAAGGACGCGCACCGGTCGTCCAGTGGCAAGATGGTGACCATCTACCCGGGTGGTGCCGAGCTCCAGGAAACCCTGGAGGAGCTCTCCGTGCTCCTCGAGGGCGAGCCCGGACCGCTCATCCTCAGCGACCTCAGGTGGGGTGCGGGCCCGCTGCACGTCCGCTACGGGGCATTCGTCGACCTGAAGTGCCCCGGCCCGCACGGGGAGCTCATACCGGCGATCCGCCGGCCCGACGGGCAGCTGGTGCACGACGAGCGCAAGCCCAGCTTCACCCCGCCCGCCTGGGTGACCATCCCGGACTTCCTGCTTCCCCACCTGCGGGCCATGGGGGACGGCGCGCCACCGGCGGACTTCCCCTACGAGATCGAAGGCGCCCTCCACTTCTCCAATAGCGGCGGGGTGTACACGGCCAAGCGCGTCGCCGACGGCCGGAAGGTCGTCCTGAAGGAGGCGCGGCCGCACGTCGCCTGCGACTCCCGGGGGCTGGATTCGAAGGACCGCCTCCGGCACGAGTGGGAGATCCTCAACCGGCTCTCCGGAGTCGCCGGAGTCCCGCAGGCGTACGGCCACTTCCCGATCTGGGAGCACGACTTCCTTGCGATGGAATTCATCGAAGGAATACCGCTGTCCAGGTGGCTGGTCCTGAACTATCCGCTGACCCGCCATTCGCCCGACGCCCATCAGGTCGAGGAGTACCGGCGGCGCGCGCTGGAGATCGTCGAGCAGATCGAGAAACTCGTCTCGGAGATCTCGGCCCGCGGAGTGGTGCACGGGGATCTGCATCCGAACAACCTGATGATCGGCGACGACGATTCCGTTCGCCTGATCGACTTCGAGTTCGCGTATTTCGAGGGTGATGCCCGAGAGCCCGGTGTGGGCGCATTGGGCTTCACCGCGCCGTCGGAGGTGACCGGCCGGGAGCTGCACCGGTTCTCACTGGCGGCATTGCGCCTGGCGGTATTCCTGCCGCTCAACAACCTCCTTCCGCTGGTCCCGGAAAAGGTCACTCCGTTTGTGGCGGAAATCCGATCCAGGTTTGCTCTTCCGGCCGAATACTGTGAGCGGATAGTCGCCGGCCTGAGCCGGCCGAGCGGGGCGGGCCGAGCGGGCGGAGCGACCGGCCAGCGCACGCGGCCGGGCCACTTCGAGCTGCCGTCCGGCGAGGGGCGAACCGGCGAACTGCTCCGGTCGATGGTGGAGTCGATCGAGTCCAGCGCGACGCCGGAGCGGGAGGACCGACTCTTCCCGGGAGACGTCAAACAGTTCGTCCAGGGCGGCCTGAACTTCGCGTACGGCGCGGCCGGTGTCCTGCATGCGATGGCCGCCGTCGGTCACGCACCCGACAGCGCCCACGTCGAGTGGCTGGCGGACCGGGCCGAGCGCGACGCGCAGCAGGAGACCGGGTTCTACAGCGGCAGCCACGGCATCGCGTACACGTTGGACCGGCTGGGCCACCGGCAACTGGCCGGCCGCCTCGTGGACTCCGCGCTCGGCCGACTCGACCAGGCGTCAAGCATCAGGCTGTTCGACGGACTTGCCGGTATCGGACTGCATCTGCTGGAGCGCCGCGCGGCGGGCCGGGGGAACTACTCCGGCGAGCTCCAGGAGATCACCCGGCGAGTCGCCGAGGCCGTGGAGCGGGGCGGTCTCTGGCTCGCCGACGCCGAGGGCGACGTGCCGGTCTTCGCGGCCGACGAGCAGGGGTACAAGACCTATCGTTCAGGTCTCCTGCACGGGTGGTCCGGTGCGGCGCTGTTCCTCCTGCACACCCACGCCGCCACCGGGGACGCCGCCCACCTCGATCTGGCCGTCCAGGCCCTGCACCGGGATCTGGACGCCTGCGAGTCGATCGAGGACGGCTCCCTGCAGATCGTCGACAGCGTCAACCGGGCCCTGCCCTACCTGGCGACCGGCAGCGCGGGCGTCGCGTTGGTCGCGGACCTGCTGCTCGACTTCCGGGACGACGAGCGCGCCAGGGCCGCCCTGCTGCCGCTGCTCGCTTCGTGTCAGACCGAATTCGTCGTCGGAGCCGGGCTGTTCAACGGGCGGATCGGGCTGCTCGCCAGCGCCGGCCGGATCGCCCGGCGCCGCCCCGAACTGGGGCTCGTCGAGCCCGTCCGACGACTCGTGCCGACCATCAGCCGGCACGCCGTGAGCTACCGAGGGGGTCTCGCCTTCCCCGGTGACCACAACCATCGCCTGTCGATGGACCTGGCCACCGGCACCGCGGGAGCGCTGCTCGGTATTCCCGCAGCCCTGGGAGAGGGAGGCGCCGCCTTCCTGCCCTTCCTCGAGCTGCGGTCGGAGTGACACCGGGTCACTCCGAGGAGAAGCAACCAACCATGAGAGAGGGACTGTCATGAACTTCGTCCTCGGCTTCCAGAAGCTGAACGTTCCGCAGGACTCGTCGCCGCTGGCGATCAGCACTCAGAGCGTCTGGTGCTCGGTGTTCGGTCACTGCGTCATCGACGACTGATCCGAGTAGCGGAAACGATCCTGCGCCGGGTGGAAGCTGCAGCTTCCACCCGGCGCTGCGTGGTTCCGGTCAGGGTGAGCAGGTGGACTGCCGGACCACGAGAGCGGTACGCAGCACCCTCGACGGCAGGGCAGAGCTCCCGTTCAGCATCGCCGCCATGGCGGCTATCCCGAGCCGACCGAGCTCCTCGCCATTGAGGTCCACGGTGGTCAACGGCGGGACGAGGAGCGCCGAGGCGTCGATGTTGTCGATCCCCACCACGGAGAGGTCCTCGGGGATGCGCAATCCGAGCTCGGCGGCGACGTGGTAGACGCCGGCCGCGACCACGTCGTCGTCGCAGACCACGGCGCGCGGCCGGTCGGCAGCGGTCAGCAGTTGCTGGGCGGCCTTCCGGATGGCGGCGAGCCCCTCGGGCTCCGGGATCACCTGCTCCAGCACCTCGAGATCCCGGGCCGCGGCCTCGAAGGCGTTCTGCCGGGCGCGGAAGGTGTAGGCGGTGCGGGCATAGCGGAGATGGCCGATCCGCCGGTGGCCGAGCTCCACCAGGTGGCTGACGGCCGATCGCATGCCGCCGGGCACGTCCAGCTCGATCACCAGCTGGTTCTCCGCCGACAGCGCGGGGTCCGAGTCCAGGAAGACCACGGGCGTGAGGGGCGGCAACTCGCCGATCTGTCGGTCGTTCGGCGAGCAGATCATCAGGCCGTCGAACTGGTTGGCGCTGGTGGAGCGCGCCAGTGTCTCGCTGTTCCAGTTCGAGCTCACCACGACCGTCAAGTCGTGCTCCTCGGCGGCCTCATGAGCACCCGACAGGGTGCGCGCGAAGAACGGACCCTTGATGTCGGGCACAGCGAGCAGGATCATGCCGGTCCGGCCCAGCCGCAGTTGACGGGCTGCGGCCTGGGGCTGGTAGCCCAGGCACTGCGCGGCCGCACGTACTCGCTGTCGGGTGGCTTCGGAGACCCGGTGACCGCCGGCACCGGAGAAGACCAGGGAGACGGTGGCCTGGGAGACGCCCGCCACCCGTGCCACGTCACGCCCGGTGGGGCGATGTACCGGTGGCGTGGCGTCAGCTGGATTCCCCGCGGAGCCGGACTGGCATCCGACGGTGGATCGCGGGCCGTCCTGCTGTTCCGGAGTACGGCTGAACGTCAATGACATCGCCCCCTGGCCATCGATCAACGGTTGGTACCGCGGGTGGAGCTCCTGCTCGCGATCCTGAGGCTTCCCAAGTCGAATGGAGGATAGCGTTCGGGGCCCCGCCCCGCGGCATCGGGCGCACTACCGCGCGGTCTGCGCGGGCGGTGGGGGTGTGCGCGCGGGGTTCCGGAGGAGGGCTTCCAGGGCGGTCCGCACGGCCGTCTCCAACTGCGGATCGGCGCCCGTCGCCCAGTGGTGCGGTGCCATCACCACCTCGATGTCGGGCTCCACGCCACGGTTCTCGAGCTGCCAGCCGTAGCCGTCGAACCAGGTCGCGAACTTCGGCTGGCTGACGGCCGTGCCGTCCACCAGTCGGTAGCGCATGTCGACGCCGAGGACGCCGCCCCAGGTGCGGACGCCGACGACCGGGCCGATACCCATCGCCTGGACGCCGGCATTGATGATGTCGCCGTCCGAGCAGGAGAACTCGTTGGCGAGCGCGACCACCGGACCGCGCGGAGCGTCGTAGGGGTAGGGCCTGGCGGTCGCGAGGCCGCGGGCGGAGCTCCAACCCACCACCGTGCGGGCGAGTTTCTCCAGCACGAGCTGGGAGGTGTGACCACCGCGGTTGTCGCGGAAGTCGACGACCAGCCCCTCCCGGGCCGCCTCGGTCCGCAGGTCCCGGTGCAGCTGGGACCAGCCGGTGCCGATCAGGTCGGGCACGTGGAGGTAGCCGACGCGGCCGCCGGAGAGCTCGTGGACGCGACCTCGACGCTCCTGGACCAAGCCGTGGTACCGCAGCGGCTCCTCGTCGGCCAGCGGGACGACCACCACTCGCCTCGGGGCGCCGCCTCCGGCGGGCAGGACGGTGAGTTCGACCGGGCGCCCGGCGGTACCGGCGAGCAGCGGGGCGGGGCCTGACAGTGCGTCCACCGGCCAGCCGTTCACCTCGGTCAGCAGATCGCCCGGACGGATCGCCACCCCGGGCGCGGCGAGCGGGGAGCGGGCCCGCGGGTCGGACGCCTCTCCCGCCAGGACGGTGCGCACCCGCCAGGTGCCGTCCTCAGCGCGGGTCAGGTCCGCCCCCAGGAACCCCGGGCTCTCCCGCTTTCCGGCGGACCGGGCGGGCGCGGCGACGTTGGCGTGCGAGACCCCGAGCTCGCCGTTGACCTCCCCCAGCAGATCGACGAACTCGTCATGGCTGCCGACCCGGTCGAGCAACGGCCGGTAGCGGGCCTGGACCTCGTCCCAGTCGAGGCCGCCCATGTCGGCGCGCCAGAAGTTGTCCCGCATGAGCCGGACGGCCTCGTCGTACATCTGCCGCCGCTCGGCCGCGAGATCGACCACCAGCCGGATGTCCGAGAGGTCGAAGTCCGTCTCGGAGCCCGCGCCCGCCGCCGTCGGGAGGCTCCTGAGTTTCTTGCCCGCCACGAACGTCACCCGGCTGCCGTCGCCGCAGACGGTGAACTCCTCGACTCCGGTGGCGAGCTGTGCGGTGCGACGGTTCTGCAGGTCGAAGTGCTCGAGGACGGGTGCGGAGCCGCCGTCGGCGGTGGCCGGCAGGCGGGTCCACGCGACGCCGGTGGCGGTGGCGCGCAGTGCGGAGAACTGACCGCCCGGGACGGGGAACGGCAGGATCCGGTCGTCCAGGCCGGCGAGGTCGAGCGGGCCGTCCGGCGCGGGGCCGTCCGGCGCCGGGTACTGCCTGGGGCCGAACGGTGACGGCGTGTCGGCGGCCAGGGTCATCAGGTACGGCCGACTCCCGGACGGGAAGGACACGTCCAGCAGGTGCTGGTCGAACTGCGGCTCGAAGTTGCGCAGCGACAGGAAGGCCAGGTGCCTGCCGTCGGCGGTGAACGCCGGGGAGGTGTCCTGGAAGCGCGGCGGTGTCAGGTCGGTCACCGACCGTTCGTCGGTGTCGGCGAGCTTCAGCCGGCGGATCGGCCAAGGGCCGGGGTGGGACCAGACCAGCCACCGGGAGTCGGGCGAGAAGGCGAGACCGGAGACATCCCCCTCGGCGCTGTGCGTGAGCTCGCGTACCTGGCCGTCGGCCGTCTGGACCAGCAGGACCCGGCCGTCGGCACAGGCGAGTGCGATCCGCTCCCCGTCGGGTGAGACGACGAGTTCGAGCACCCGCCCCAGCCGCCGGGCGAGCACCTGCCCGGGCGCCGGGCCGGCGCTGTCGGGGTGGACCAGCTCGAGGGCGTCCTCCCCGTCCGAATCGGTGATCCAGACCACGCCTCGGCCGGGGACGAACTGTGCCAGGCGCGCACGCACACCCGGCTCGGCCCGCAGCATGCGGGCGGGGCCCTCGGGATGGGTGAGCAGGTGAACGGTGCCCCGGACGGTGACCACGGCGGACCGTCCGGTTCGGTCAGGCGCCATGGTCGACAGGTGCGGTCCGGCGTCCACGACGCTCCCGGCCGCCGCCGAGCCGCCGCCGAGGCTGATCTCCAGGCGGCGCGGCCGGCCGTCCTCCAGGCCGTCGAGCAGCCACAGGTCCCCCGCCGCGTGCCAGATGACCCGGGTCCCGTCGGTGCCGGCGTTCCGGGCGTAGAAGCCCTCGTCGCCGCAGTGGTGGCAGCGCAGATCGGTGCCGTCCGGAAGGCTGGAGTACACCCTCGCCACGCCGTCGTGGTCGGACAGGAAGGCGATGCGGTCGCCCACCCACATCGGCGATTCGACGTTGCCGCCCAGGTCGGCGTGCAGCCGGGCGAACTCCTCGCCCGGCCGGCCCGGCGAGCCGGGTCCGATCCACAACTTGCCGACCGCCCCGCCGCGGTAGCGCTTCCAGTGCATCGCCTCGCGGCCGTTCCCGATGGAGACCAGCAGCACCCGCTCCCGGCCAGCCGGTTCGTACGCCAGACCGCCGATGGGCCCGTAGGGGAGCCGCTGCGGCTCACCACCGGCCAGCGGTATCGAAAAGGCCCAGGTGTGGCGGAACATCGGCTGGCCGCTGCTGGTCGTGGCGACCGGGTCGCCGGAACGGGTCCACCCACGCAGCGCGGTGCGGGAGTTGCCCCAGTGGGTCAGACGGCGAACCGGGCCACCGGCCACAGCGGCGGTGTAGATCTCGGGGTGTCCGCTGCGCACCGACGTCCAGGCCAGTGACCGCCCGTCCGGGGAGAAGCGGGGACGGGAGACGGGTAACCGGTCCGTCGTCAGGCGCCACGCTCTGCCGCCGTCGGCCGGTGCCAGCCAGACGTCGTCGTCGGAGACAAAGGTGATCAGCTCACCGTGCAGGTGGGGGTACCTCAGGTAGGGAGAACCGGAACGATCAGAGTGGATCATGGGCACACCATAACGGCGGCGGGCAAGCCGCCACCGTGGTTCTGGTCAGCTCGCGTCGAATCGGCCCGGCCCTCTCGGCCGAGTTCGCTCGCGGGCCGGTCCGATTCCCCGGCGGTGCCGCAGACGGAACTGTCGAATGGGCCTTGTCGGCGGCCGCTCGCAGGGAGTGGCAGGGGTAGTCGGAATCGGACCCTCCGGTCCCGATGGCCAAGTCTCCCGAACGCGTCCGGATACTGCTTGACATACGAAGTCATACGAATAACTATGTTGGTCCATGGACTCACTGAGGAGCGACTTAGCCGAACCGCCCGACATCGAGGGCCACAGCAAGCGGATCTGGCGTCGTGCCGACGGGACCTGCATCGTCGAACTGATCCCCAGCCTGCGTAGTTTCACGTTCGACCGGGACGAGCTGGTGCCGCTCACCGCTAAGCTGCGCCTCGACTTCTACGAGCGCGCGGCTCTCGCCCTCAAGGCGTCAGGTGTCCCCACCGTCTTCCGGGAGCGGGTGGGCGAGATCTCCTATCTCGCCGATTACGTTCCCGCTCCGCCCTTCGAAGTGATTGTCAAGAACCGTTCGACCGGATCGACCGTCCGCAAGTATCCCGGGCTCTTCCCCGAGGGGCATCGATTCGATCCTCCCGTGGTGAAGTTCGACTTCCGGGTGGATCCCGAGGACCAGCCGATCGGCGAGGATTACCTGCGGGCCTACGGGGTGGACGTCGAGGAATTCCGCCGCATCGCCCTCGAATGCAACGACGCATTGCGGAAATGGCTTTCCCCGCTCGATCTGTGGGATTTCTGCGTCATTATCGGGCAGGATTCCAACGGTGCGCCGACCATCAACTCCGAAGTGTCTCCGGACTGCATGCGGCTGCGTGACCAGCAGGGCAATTCGCTGGACAAGGACCTGTTCCGGCAGGGGGTCGGTCATGACCGCATCGTCGCGGTCTGGGCCGACCTGCTCGGCAAGCTGCCGACATGACGGTGGCTCAGCAGCCGGTCGCTCTCGTGACCGGCGCGAACCGGGGCACCGGTCTTGCCGTCGCCGCCGAGCTGCACGCGGCGGGCTGGGAGGTCTGGGGGCTGAACCGCACGGCGGCCGGCCACCCCTGGATGCGCGAACTTCACTGCGACCTCCGGTCCACGACGGCCGTGACAGCCGCGGTCGGGACGGTCGTCCAGGAGCGCGGCGGGATCGACGCGCTCGTCGCCAACGCGGTGGTGCGCTCGCTCGGCCGTCTCGACTCGCTCGACGCGGACCACTGGCGAGCCGCACTCGACGTCAACCTCACCTCCGTCGTCCAACTCCTCCAGGCCGCGCTGCCGTCCCTGCGCAGGCGCGGCGGCAGCATCGTCCTGATGGGAAGTCACGCCGGGAGCCGGTTCTTCGAGGGCGGGGCGGCCTACTGCGCCACCAAGGCGGCCCTGAAGGCGCTGGCCGAGGTGCTGCTTCTCGAGGAGCGGCCGAACGGCGTGCGCACCACACTGATCAACCCCGGCGCGATCGCCAACGAGGCAGCGGACGAATCGCCGTTCAAGCTTTCCACCGCCTCCGTCGGCCAGGCCGTGCGCTGGGTCCTCCAGGCGCCGGCCGATACCGCGGTGGGAGAGATCGAGCTGCGCCCGGCGTGCCTGCCGGCGATGGCCGTGAAAGGCCTGGACCGGCTCCAGGCGGTGTGAGCGCGCGAACGAAGCCGTCCGATCGCACTGTTCATTCTTGATTCGAGTAGGGAATCCAATGACGGACATTCTAGATCGTGACCCCACGACGACCCCGACCGCGGTGGGTCACGCCTCCCGGGCGAGCGATCTGCCGGTGCTGCAGAGCGCCCTGGAGAGCTGGCCGATGCCGCCCTCCCGCACGGTGCTCGTCGCGCACCTGCTGGACACCGCGGTGCCCTATGTACGCCTGCTGAACAAGGCCACCGAGCTCGTCGAGGTCGTGCCGGTGCCCTACAGTGCGCAACCCGAGGCCCTGGCGTTACTCGACGACCTGCCAGTGAGCCTGCCGGGTTCGATCGACGAGGTCGGTCGTCTGGCGGTCACGGCCGCCAAGCAGGCCGCGCAGCACGGCAGTTCGCCGGTCATCATCCAGGAGGTGGGTGGCTACTGCGCGGATGCGGTCGGCGAGTTGGCCGGCGCTCCGTACTTCCGCGGCATCGTGGAGGACACCAAGCAGGGACAGTGGCGCTACGAGCGGGCCGCACCGCTGCCGTTGCCGGTCTTCACCATCGCCGACAGCCCGCTCAAGGCGCTCGAGGACGTCCAGGTGGGGCGCTCGGTGGCCTACAGCGTCGAACGGCTTCTCCGGCTCCGGTTCTACCGACTGCTCAGCGAGCGGCGGGTCCTGGTGCTCGGGTACGGCGGAATCGGGACGGCCCTGGCCGAGCACCTGCGGCGCAACGGTGCCCAGATCGCGGTCTACGACCCGAGTGAGGTCCGGATGTCCGCCGCCGTGGTTCACGGATTCCGGGTGGGCGCGCGCGAGGACCTGCTCTCCTGGGCCGAGGTGATCATCGGGGTCTCCGGACACCGCGCCCTGACGGCGGACGACCTGCCCCTGCTGCGCGACGGCGTCGTGCTGGCCAGCGGCAGCTCCAAGCAGGTCGAGTTCGACGTGGAGGGTCTGCGCCGGGCCTCCTCCGCGATGGTGGAGGTCGACGAGGTGCAGGAGCTCCAGGTCGCCGACCGCACGGTGTACCTGCTCAACGAGGGCAAGCCCGTCAACTTCATGGAGCAGAGCATCCTCGGGTCGGTCCTGGACCTGGTCTACACGGAGCTCTACCTCTGCACGCGCGAACTCGCTCGGCAGACCCACGAGCCCGGCCTCCACCGCTTGGAGCCCACGATCCAGCAGGAGTTGGCACAGAGGTGGCGAGAGGAGTACGGACCGCGGTGAACCCGATCCTGAGGAAGGTACGAGCGCGGGTGGCGACGGACTTCGCCGAGGCCGACTCCGCCCACGACATCGGTCATCTCGACCGGGTCGCGACGCTGGCGGGGGAGATCCTCTCCAAGGCGGGTGGGGACCCGCTGCCGGCGCAGGTGGCCGCGTACGTCCACGACTACCACCGGGTGGAGGAGACGCGGCAGGGACGGCGGCCCATCCGCCCGGAGGAGGCCCGGGCCGCCGTGGTGCAGGTGCTGGAGAGTTGCGAGGTGCCGGGCGAATGGCACCCGACGATCCTGGACGCGGTGGAGCTGACCGGGCGCTACCGCTTCGCCGGGGAGGACCTCGATGCCGAGTCCCCGGTGGCGGCCGCGGTGCACGACGCGGACAACCTCGACGCCATGGGAGCCATCGGTGTCGGCCGCGCCTTCGCCTTCGGAGGGATGCTGGGCGAGCCGCTGTGGGATCCCGAGGCCGCCCTGAAGGGCGTCTACGCGGAGGGTGGGACGTCCTCCGTCCTCGCCCACCTCTACGAGAAGCTCGTCCGGCTGGAACAGGACATGCTCACCGAGCCCGGTCGCCGGATGGCGGCGGACCGCGCGCTCCAACTGCACCGGTTCGCGGCCGAGTTCCGGTCCGAGTGGGCCGGGCCGCAGGATCCGCAGGATCCCGCCGAGCGGCGGGTCCGGTGGGATGAGCGGACCAGGTACCTGTCGGTGCAGGAGCCGGAGGACTCCTCCGACGGGCCGGCCGTCCGGATCGGCTTCCGCGGGAAGGTCTGGCTGACCTTCGACGAGCAGGGGCAACTACTGGCCGTGAACCTGCTGGAGGTGCCCGACGCGCTGGCCGTCTGCGTGCCGCGGGCCGAACGTCACCGCTTCCCGTGGAGCGGCCAGGCCGAGAGTACCGAACCCAGCTGGCTCCTCGACCCCGACAGCGCCTGGGTGTGGGTCAACCTCGCCAGCGGCATGCCGCAGCGACGCCTGGTCGGCATCGGGGACGCCGAGGTGCTCCTGCGGAAGGAGAAGCCGGTGGCGCTCCACCTGCACCTGTGGCAGGAGACTCCGGAGGCGACTGTCGCGGGAGTGTCGTGATGGGCTACCTGAACCTGCTGCGTGGCCGGCACGTCACCCGGTTGCTGCTCGGCACTCTGGTCGGGCGCCTGCCCAGCGCGATGGCCGCCCTGGCGATCCCGCTGGTGCTCCGAGCGGCCGGCGCGGACTTCGGCTTCATCGGCTTCGTCGCCGGGGCGTTCGCACTGGCCACGGCGGCGGGCGGCCCGGTGCTCGGCCGGCTGGTGGACCGGACCGGCCAGGTGCGGGTCCTGGTCTGGTCCGCCGCAGTGGCGGGGGCGGGCCTGGTCGCCATCGCGGCCAGGCCCGCGGACCCGGTCGTGGTCCTCGTCGGCGCGCTGCTCGCGGGAGCGGCGACCCCTCCCCTGGAGCCCTGCCTACGGGCGCTGTGGCCGCACATCGTCCCCGCCGGCCGGCTGGAGTCGGCCTACGCCCTGGACTCCGCCTCGCAGGAACTCGTCTTCATCGGCGGTCCGCTGGTGGTGACCGGTTGCGTGGCCGTCGCCTCGCCCCCGACCGCCCTGTGGGTCGCGGCGCTGCTCGGCGCGCTCGGGGTACTGGTGGTCGCCACCGCGCCGCCCACCACGAGCTGGCGGGCCCCGGCCCGGTCGACCGACTGGCTCGGTCCGCTGCGCAGCCGCGGCCTGCTCGTGCTGCTGGTGAGTCTCACCGGGGTGGGTGTCGCGATCGGCACCCTCAACGTCCTGGTGGTCTCCTACGCCGAGCAGCACCAGGTGCTGGGCGGGGCGCCGACCCTGCTGGCCCTGAACGCGGCCGGAGCGCTGACCGGGGGGCTGGGCTACGGCGCCGTGCGCTGGTCGTCGGCGTTGTCGCAGCGGGTGCTGTTGCTGACCGCCGGCCTGGCAGGCGGCTATGCGCTGCTCTGCCTGGTGCCGTCCCCGCCGTACATGGCGGGTCTGATGATCCTCACCGGGCTCTTTCTCGCGCCGGTGCTGTCGGCGGTCTTCGTCCTGGTGGGCGAGTTGGCGCCGGAGGGGACCGTCACCGAGGCCTTCGCCTGGCTGGTGACCTTGATGACCAGCGGAGTGGCGCTGGGATCGGCGGCGGTGGGTACCACGCTCGAGTTCGCGACGGAGTCCTGGGCGGCCTCCTGCGGAGTCCTGGGCGTGGCCGTGAGCGTTCTGGTCCTGCTGGCCGGCCGACGCCACCTCGGCCCGCCGGCCGTCCACCGCAGCGAGACCCCCACGAGTGCCCCCGCATGACCCGGCCCGCGTCGACCCGTACCATGTTGATCTGTACCGACCTGGACGGGACCCTGCTCGCCAGCGACGGCAGCGTCAGTGCCGCGACCACGAGCGCACTGGCCGAGGTCCGGGCGGCGGGTGTGCACCTGATGTTCTCCACCGGGCGACCGACCCGGGACGCCCTGACCTGGGCAGCGCAGGCGGGTGTCACGGGTCTGCTCGCCTGCAGCAACGGTGCGGTGATGCTGGACATCCCCGCGGCCCGGGTGCTGTTCAACCACTGCTTCACCGACGAGCAGCTCGATCGCCTGCTCGGTCACCTCGAACGGCGCTTCCAGGGATGCCTGTTGGGGCTCGACACCGAGCACGAGCTGGTGCTGCAGGCCGGTTTCGCCGACCGGGTGCCGAACTGCTGGTCCCACACCGAGTCCGCCGACCTCCGCAGGTGGGCCACCAGGACCAACCGTGCGGTCAAGGTGCTGGTGGCCCACCCCGTGCTGTCCTCCGCGCAACTCGCCGCCGCGGTCGGTGCGGAGGCGTCCCTCGGGGTGCGGATCTCCTACTCGACGCCGTACTTCCTGGAGATCTCCCCCGAGCGCGCGGACAAGGGCCAGGCGCTGCGATGGGCGGCCGACCACCTCGGGATTCCGATGACCGCCACAGCCGCCGTGGGAGACATGCCCAACGACATACCCCTGCTCCGAGCGGCCGGGCTACCGGCCGCGGTCGCCAATGCCCACCCGGACGTCAGGGCGATGGCGAAGGTGCTGCTGCCCAGCAATGACGACGACGGGGTGGCTGTCCTGATCCGTTCCGTCCTGGCCCGGCTGGCGGGTGGGCGGCCGAGCCTTCGAACGACCTGAGCCACCGGATCGCTGAGCGTAGGAGGACGTTCGTGCCACACATGGACTGGGTTGCCGACAGCTGCGGACTCCTGGCGAGGACGGCCGAGGAGTTCGCTCGAACCCGTCCCTTCGCGGGGCTGACGATCGGCGCGGCCATCCACCTGGAGCCCAAGACGGCGGCTCTGCTGCTCGTGCTGCGGGAAGGCGGAGCGCGGGTCGTCGCCACCGGGAACCTGATGACCACGCAGGCCGAGACGGTCGCGACGCTGGCGGCCAGAGGCGTCGAGGTGATCGGCGGTCGCACCGACGACCAGGAGATTCACGACGCTCACCTCCGTCAGGTGCTCTCCCGCCGACCGGACCTCATCCTCGACAACGGGGGCGACCTCTTCGTCCGCTTCCTGGAGGCACCGTACGACCACCTGCTGGGCGGAACGGAGGAGACCACCTCGGGCCGGGCGCGGCTCTTCCCGGAACGCGGCCGGATCGGTCGCCCCCTGCTGGTCATCAACGACAGCCCGATCAAGCAGTTCGCCGAGAACGAGCACGCGGTCGGCCAGAGCGTGCTCGAGTCGTTCATGCGGATCACCAACCGGGCCACCAACGGGCGCAGAGTCACCGTCATCGGGTACGGAGCGTGCGGACGCGGGGTCGCCCGCAACTTCGGCAACGCGCATGCCCGGGTCTCCGTTCTCGAGTCGGACCCGGTGCGACGCCTGAACGCGCTGCTCGACGGCTTCGCGGTGCCTGATCGAGGGGAGGCGATCTCCTCGGCAGAGATCATCGTGACCGTCACCGGCGCTCCGCAGGTGCTCACAGCGGACGATCTCCCGCTGCTCTCCGACGGTGTGATCCTGGCCAACGCCGGCCATGTCCCGTGGGAGATCGATCTGACCGGCTTCCTGGCGCATCCCGACGTCCTCGGGTACGGAGAACCGACGGAAGGGGTCAAGAGCCTGATCCAGCGCAACGGCGGGCGGGTCAACGTGCTGACCGACGGTCATATGGTCAACCTGTCCGGACCCCGCCCGCTGGGGAACTCGGTGGAGTCGATGGACCTCGGATTCACGCTCCAGGCGCGCTGTCTGGAGGCCATCGCGCGCGGGACGGTTCCGCCGGACCAGTGCGTCGTCCCGGTGCCCCGGGACATCGACGAACGCGTGGCCCAGGCGTTCGTCTCGCTCGCCAACCGCGCCGGGTAGCCGCAGCGGCCGCGGCACCGTACCCGGCCGGCGACGGCTTGTCGGCGCGCTATGCGGGCTGCGGGTAGCGGGATGACGTTCGGGTGGTCGAGGGGGCGAGCTGGTTGCAGCCTTGGTGGGGCCGATGGCCGCCACCAACCAGACATGCGCGGACCGGATCCGGGGGTGTCCGGCGCTGTCCGGAGGGTGTCCGGGAGCGTCCGGGACTGTCCGAGATGGTGCTCGACCAGTTGTTCTCCGTTCCGTCGGCTGCTGAGGTTCGGGGTGTTCCCGGCGTCAACCCCGGGGCGGAATCGACTCTTTGGAGGAGCACCATGCGATTCACCAGGACCAGGAAGCGCGTCGCTGCCGCCGCGATCGCCGCGATGGCGATGGGCGCGATCGGGATCGGGACCGCGACCTCGGCCCAGGCCGCCGAGGGCACCTGGCAGTTCGGTACCGGCGGCTGTGTGGCGCTTGAGGAGATCAACCTCGGGGGCGATTACCACGACTACATGGGGATCGTCCCGACCGCCAACCCCGGCCACTGCCTGTTCGGCGTCTTCGACCGGAACGCCTGGCAGTGGTTGGGCCCCGGCGCGACCCCCAGCAGCAACTCGTCACCGTGGTACTACGACGGACCGGGCCAGAGCCTGGAGGCGTGCCTGATCGATACGGCCCACAACAACACCTGGGCATGCGGCCCGATCAACTGAGCAAGGTGCGGTGAGTGAGGTGGGAGCGGGCCCTTGCGGTCCGCTCCCACTGCGCAGCCGCAGCCGCAGCCGCAGCCGCAGCCGGACGTGAACTCGATCATCCGGCTGCACCCGGAAGATGACGCCAATGAAGGACGTCCGAGATTACAGTGATTGCCGTGCAGCTTCGGTACGGCTTCGTCTGTACCCGAACGGGCCTCAGCGTGCCGCGCCGGCAAGGGCGTTCGGGTGTCCGCGGGTGGTCTAGCAGGGCCCGGGCTTCGTCCGCCTCGGGGATGTTCAGCGAGGGGTGGATCTCGACTGCCTGTTCGGCGTGCTCCCGAGAAGTGTCGGGTTCTCCCGGGCGCTGGTACGTGCGCGCCAGTCCGAAGTGGACGCGAGGTCGTACCGCTCGCCGGAGCGTCCATGGCCAGCAGGGCGTCGCCGAGCAGGGTGTGCGACTCGGCCTGGCCGACGGTGTCGCCGAGGTCCTGGTGGGCGCGATCCTCGGTGCGCAACGGAGCGCACTCTCGCTGACGCCGACCACCCGGAGCAGACTCGCCAGCGCCGCGCCCGGTTCAAGCGGCCGCTGACCCGGAGTGAACCCGCGCAGGTCGACGAAGAGCTGCCCGTCGGGGAACCGGCCGGCGAGGGTGTGCCCGGTATGAACGGCCGAGGCGGTCTTGCCGACGCCGGCCATACCGTCGATGGCCGAGAATGACGACGGCAGGAACGGCCCGGCGCTCCGGACGCGCACCCCTCCGTCGGCGGCCCCAGTCTGTAGCCATGGCGGGTCCCTGACAACAAGAGAACGCCAAGCAAACGCCATGGAGCGATCAGTCGGTGTTGGTCAGGATGGTCCCCGGCACATGCGCCGCGATCGGCCGATCGGGCCGATCCCTCAAGGGGGGTATATGACCGGGCAGCACATCGACGGGGATCCGGACCGGTTATCGCAGCAGTTTCCGGCGACGATGCCCGATCCGGACGAGGCGACCACACCGCAGGAGTTCGTTCGCCGGCTGCAGGCGTTCAAGGCATGGTCGGGCAGCCCGTCGCTGCGCGAACTCGAGCGCCGCACCGGCTTTCCACGCAGCACCCTCTCGGGAGACCTGAGCCATCAGCGGAGTCGTCTCCCGCCCCTGGAACGGGTGCTGGCGCTGGTCACCGCCTTCGGCGCGTCCGCCGAGGAACTCGCACGCTGGCAGTCGGCCTGGCAGCGCATGCAGATGCGGCAGCAGTCGGCCGAACCACCGGTGCCGGCTTCGCGCTCCGCCGTCGAACCGCCCACACCCGATGAGGCACCGCAGGTGCTCCGGGAGCCGGAGCGGACGAGACGCCACCGATTCGCTCATCGGCGCCTCATGTGGCCGGTGCTGTCGATCAGCGGTCTGCTCGCCGCCCTTCTGGCCGTTGCCCTGACCGCCGCCCCGGTCACCGGCGGGAGATCTGCCGCAGCCGGAACCCGGCCGTCCTTCCCGGTCGGCGCCCAGAAACCGGACCGGTGCGGCTATCTCGGCCGGATCAGCGACAAGGTGGCTGCCTCCCCGATCGACGAGGCTGTCACGACCGGCGAGTCGGTGCAGATCAAGAGCCCGGTGGCCAAGGGTGACACGCTGATCGTCACTCTGATGCTCGCCGGGGCGGGCACCGGCCCCATCACCGTGCGGGACACGGCCGGGAACCGGTACCGGGCCATCCGCGACGAGACCACCGACGGCACCCGGCTGACCGTCTTCGCGTTGTTCGACGCCAGGCCCCTGGACTCCCTGGACCAGATCACCTTTCTCTGGCCGAGTTCGAAACACGACTACACCGCGGTGGACGAGTTCCGGGGCATCCGATCAGCCGACCCGGTGAGCGGCCCCGGCCCACCGGGCGAGTCGCCCATCAGCTCCAAGGACGCAGAGCCGTGCGGCAGAAACGGCGTCACGACCGCGCTTCGGAACGCTTCCGCGCCCCGCTCCCGCTGATCGGTGACCGTGCCCTTGCCGAAGACGTCATCGGGCCGTTCAGGCACGTACCTGAGACGACGTCAGGATCGAACATCTGGGAGTGGAAGAATCCCAGTCGAACAGCAGCAATTCGCTGGCAGAGGGCTGGGCGTCGGGGTGGCGCGACTGGCGGGGTCAGAACTTTGTCGTCACGGTGGCGCCGGTAAAGGCAGTGGCGGCGTGGAGGGTGATGTAGTTCCAGCCGGCCGGGGGGTTGGTGATGGTGAGGGTGTGTGGGCCGTCGCCAGTGGCGGAGGCGGTGTTGGCAGTGCTGTCGGCCCAGGTGGTGGGGCTGTAGTAGAGATCGGTGGTTCCGGTGCCGGGGGTGGTCGTGATGGTGAGGGCCTTGGTTCCGGCGGGGATGTCGATGTAGAGGTAGCTGTTGTCTCCGGCGGCGGCGGTGAGGTTGGATCGGCTGCAGTTCTGGTCCAGCCGGCGGGTGTCGTCAGCGGTGCACTCGGCGGCTGAAGCACCGACCGTGACCGTCTGGTCGGCGGTTGCGGTGGCGCCGACCTTGTCGGTGACGGTCAGCCGGACGTGGTAGCTGCCCGGCTTGGTGTAGGTCTTGGTCGGGTTGGCGTCGGTGGAGGTGGTGCCGTCGCCGAAGTCCCACTTGCGGGCGGTGATCACGGCCGAGTCTTCGGTGGTGTCGGTGAGCGTGACGTCCAGCCCGTTCGCCTTGGCGGTGAAGGTGGCGGTGAGCGGCTTGCCGGTGGCGTTGCACGCGCCGGCGGCGCATTCCTCGAGCCACTTGGCCCAGTCGGCGTCGTAGTTGGTGCCGATGGAGTTGATCAGGCTGAGTGCGGCTTCGTAGTCACCGGATCGGTAGTGGCCGAGCAGGGTGTCGATGTCGGAGCGGTGCTTCTCCATCATGTAGCGCACCGCGAGGTAGCCCCAGGGGTAGATCCGGTCCGTGCCACTGCTGTAGGTGTTGGCGAAGACGGTGCTGAGCGGGTAGGTGCCCTTGGCCGCGTCGGCGACCGCCTCGGTGTCGGTCACGCCACGGTAGCCGTAGGACTCGTACTCGGCGAAGCCCTCGATCCACCAGATGGTGTCAGGGGTGGAGGTTGCGGCGGCGAAGTCGCCGGCGGTGTCGAAGCGGCCGTCCAGGTAGTGGGTGTACTCGTGGTTGAGGTTCCATATCTGGAAGCTCGGGCGCAGCCAGTCGGCTTCATAGGCGACGAACCGGGCTTGGTTGTCGGGCTTGGAGGGGTCGCCTTCCTCGTAGATGCCACCGTTGTTGGTGTCGACGCCGAAGATGACGTTGGCGTAGGTCTGGTAGTCGCTGGTGGAGTGGAAGACGTCCACCTCCATGGCGCTGTTGTGGTCGTCGGGCAGCGGGCCGGGGTCCTTGACGAGGTTGTGGAAGTAGGCGTTCTCGCCGGTGAGGCTGTCGCAGGTGCTGAGCAGTTGGTCCTTGGTGAGCGCCTGGGTCACGATGTGGATCGTGCCGCACTGGTAGTCGATGGTCAGCACGGCCGCCTTGAGCCGGTTGGCGAGGTCGCAGGTGCCGTAGTCGGAGCAGTTGTTCTGGTCGTTGTCGTTCGCCTGGGCGGCGATGCCGACCCAGAGGGGTGCGGTGGGGCCGGTCATCGAGGACTTGGCCAGCAGGCTCTTGATCATCGGACGGACGGTGGGGGCCAGGGTGCGGTCCTGCAGGAACCGGGCCAGTTCGGTGCCGGCGTTGGACGCCAGGTAGCTCTGCGGTCCGCCGAGCAGGCCGAGGTTGTTGTCGGCGAAGGTTTCGAGGGTGGTGAGGACGGAGGGGTCGGCATCGGTGGCGGTGACGAAGTCGGGGTTCTGGTGGCCGCGGAAGAGGACGGTGTAGACGTTGTTGACCGCGGTCAGCATGTTGTACGAGTTGTTGTACGAGCTGTTGTAGCCGGTGAGCAGCTTCTTGAGGACGGGCAGGTAGCGGGCGTTCTGGCTGGCGCTGTCGATCAGGGTGACGGCTTCCGAGAGGACGGCGCCGTTGGCGTCGGTGGCGTCCAGGCTGTGGGGGTTGGCGTAGAAGGAGTCCAGGGCTGACTGGATCGCGGTCTGCAGAGCGCTGCCGTAGGTGCCGACGTCGGAGGGGCGGTTCCACTGCACGTAGTAGCCGGCCCGAAGGTAGAGCACGAGTTCCAGGACGTGGGTGCTGTTGTCACCCGGGTAGTCGCGGGAGGCGGCGGCCAAGGCGTCCGCCACTGTTGTCATCTGCGACTCCTGGAAGGCCAGGTGTGCGTCTGGACCGGTGAGGCTGAACAGGCCGTTGATGCAGTCCGGGCCCGCGGACCGGATCGCCTGGAGCAGGGCGCCGCCGGTGTTCGCGGTGAAGGCGCTGGTGGAGCAGGCGGCGGCACTCGCCTTCGGGCCGCCTGCCTTCGCGGTCGTTGCCTTCGACATTGCCGCGGCGGACCTCGTCGGCTTGCTGTAGCTCTGGTGCAGAGCCTCGGTGTTGGACGGCAGAGGTCGACGGTCCTTGGGGCGCACCCGCTTCGAGTCGTCGTCCTGGACGGCGTCGGTGGCTGACTGGGGTGCCAGGCCTGGGCGGGGAGTGGCGGTCTTGACTGCGGGGGAGGGGCTGATGAGCCCCGCATGGGCCCTGCCTGGCCCGTTGACGGCGATCCCCACCCCGGCGGTCAGCGCGAGGGCGGCGGCTATCAGGAGCTTGGGCAGCTTCTTGCGGGCGTGTGCGGCTTTCATGTGGTTCTCCTGGTGTGGGGGCAGCGCCGTGCGGCAACGGCCTCGCGGAGGGAGGGACTGCGCGCGCAGATGATGCGCCGTCTGGGTTCACGGCGCCGTTGGCCGCGGCGGGCATTGGGCGCCGAGCCGATAACGGGTTCTGGCCGATCTTGAGTCCGAGTGATGGAACTGACTGTCAGTCAGTTCTGGATCATCCGTGGCGGCGGGACGGGATGCCGGTGATGACGCTCGCCGTCACCGAAGTGCCCACCGGTGCACGGCTCCTGTCACGGCCCACGTACCGCTCGTTTGCCAGTCATGTGCTCTCCTTCACCGGCAGATGGGTGGTTTGCTGCCGACGTATGGGAGATGGGGCACGGGGCCTGCGGATAACGGAAAAGTGCGCGAGATCTTCAGGATGGCGAGCGCGGGCAGCCGACCTGAATCGCTCAACCGCAGGTGGGGCGCGGTTGTTGGAGTACTGTGCTGACGGGCGCGTAGACGCCGCGGTGATCACTGCCCGGGCTCCGGACGGGGGGATCCGATCCGACCGGTTCCCAGTCCGTCCCCCGGACACCAGTAGTCTGACTTCATATCAGTTCGCGAGGCGGGGGCCTGAAGAGATTTCAGTGATCTTCCCGGCGTTGTTCGTCCCGAACGACCAGAAGGGGTGCGGTGGGATGCTGGGGGGCAGAGGGTTCGGCGATCGGCAAGACGGTGCCGGCTTCCATCCGGACTTGCAACCCCCGTTCTGGAAGCGCCACGACGCGCGCATCCGGATCGCTGCCTTCACTGCCACCATCGGCGTAGTGGCAGGCCTGCTCATAGCCGGCGTCCCGTTCGACGACCAGGCGCCGGCGCCGGCGCCGGCGCATTCGACCGCGCCCGAGCTGGTCAGCACCACCCTCACGGATCGCGACCCCAAGGCCGCACCGAACGCGCAAGCGGTCTATCAAGCCCTCGCCGAGCTGGAGAACGCGGCCCGCGGCGGTGCCGCCGAGGGCACCGTCCTCGGCCAGCACGTGGAAGCGCACAACGAGCGGCTCAACCCCGAGTACGGCGACCAGCCGGGACTCAAGCAACCCGGCTACTACTACCGGAAGACCGAGGAACTCACCGGCCGCCTGGCAGGCTTCGTGGAAGCCGATCTGGGCCCGGGGTACGAGGAGCCGGGGTGGGCGGCGGGCGACCCGCGCAGCTACTCGACCGGCAAGTGGCCGACGTGCCGACCGGGTTGGCAGTACACCGACGACGTGGTGGACCTGCTACAGGGCGTCTGGTCCGGGCTCCCCCGGCCCGCCGACGGCAGCTACTACACCGGTGGCACCGAGCACAACTGCGACGGCTCGACCACGACGCTGCCGGAGAACGGGGGCGGCCCGGCGGGAATCGTCGGGATGTCCTTCCACGAGCCCTATCCGGGCAGCGAGCTGAAGTCCTTCTCCGAGGTCCAGTGCTCCGGTTCGCCGGCCGCGCACGACCCGGGCTGGTTCGACCGGGTCATCGACTGGCGCGACAACACGCCGGAGTACCAGGCGCTGCTGGGTGATCTCTCCTACCTGGCGGACCACCTGGCCTACCTGGCCGACCACGGCGTTCCGGTCCTGCTGCGGCCGTACCACGAGATGAACGCCACGAGCTGCGCCAACGGCTTCTGGTGGGCCGACCAGCCGCCGGAGAAGTTCAAGGCGCTCTGGCAGATCATGTACAACTACCTGGTCGGCACCCGCGGACTGCACAATCTGATCTTCGTGTGGTCGCCTTCGGCCTGGGACGGCGCCAAGGGCGGCGATCCGGCGGCCTACTACCCGGGAAGCCAGTACGTGGACCTGGTCGGCGTGGACGACTACAGCACCACCCCCCGGACGCCCGGGCGGTCCGCCTGGACGTCCCAGTGGTACGACGGCCTGGCCTCCTACCGGAAGCCGCGCATGCTGGCCGAGTCGTTCTACGTCCCGGTCAACCAGGCCCAGAAGGACACCCTCGGCCGGACACCGTGGGTGGTCTGGTCGGTCTGGGGGCAGGCGATCACCGCGGACAACGCCACCGAACCGAGTCGGCGCAACAGTCAGGACGACCTGACGGCGAGCTTCCGCGCGCCACTCGCCATCACGGGTGGCGGCAGGGCGCAGGGCTCGACCTTCGACTGGCGGAAACTGCACCGGCAGTGACGGTCGGGTGTTCCGGGCGCCGGGCGCCGGGCGAACGACTTCGCCACAATCGGATGCCGGGCGATCTGTGGAGTGGCGGACCGTCACGTCACTTTGTAATGTTGCTACTTGGCCTCATCTGACCATAGGCATATTGACGCGAACTCCTAGAGGTGAGTGCGATCATCGGGGGAAACCAGAACAATTCCGGCATCGGGTCGCACGACTCCGCCGAGGTGCCCAAGCTTTACCGGGTCGCGGCCCAGGTTGCGCTCGGATGGGCCGCCCTACTGCTGGTGCGGGCGCTCTGGAACTGCTTCGCCGATGTGGGCATCGGCAACTTCCTTCTCGGAATCGTGTACTACGGCTCGACCGACAAGACCGGCCAGGCCGAGACGTCCAGCCTCAGCTATGCCGTCTTCTACGGAGTCGGCGCGTTCTTCATCCTGCGCGGGAGCCACTGGGCGCGCGGTCTCGTCTGCGGTGTCGCCCTGGTCGAGGGGTACAACCGGCTGCGCAGCCTCACCGGGGCGCTGTTCGACCACGCTCAGCGCGGTTGGTTCACCAGCAGTACCCAGGGCGAACTGCTGCTGGCCACCTTCGTCCTCGGTGTGATCGTCAGCGTCGGGCTGGTCCTGATGCTGACCCGCCGGGTCGGCGCCCATGTGCCCTGGCAACCGCCGGTCAACGCCTGGACGGCCGCCGCCCTTCAGGCCCAACAGGCTCTGGCCGCCCAGCAGTCCGCCTACGGGCCCGGTCCGTTCCCGCAGCAGCAGGTGGGGCAGCCCTTCGTCGCCCCGGGGCCGATGAACCCGTACCAGCAGCCGGCGATGCACCAGCAGGCGCAGCCGCCGATGCAGCAGCCCCTCGGGCAGCCGCAGCCGCAGCCGCAGCCGGTCGCCGGGCCGGCCGCGCCCGAGGGGTTCGGACAACAGGCCCCGGCGCATCCGGGCACGGCGGCACCGGCCCAGCCCGCGCCGGGGGAGTCGCAGCAGCGGGGCTGACGGGCCGACGGCCACAGTCGCAGGAGCAGGGCCCCGAGGCGGTCCGGCCACCGGTCGGACCGCCTCGGACCGTTCGGAGGAAGGCAGTACTACCGTATGACCAGGGCAACCGACAAGCTGGCCCACCGGATCTCCCAGTGGCGCCCCGGCCTGACGCCGTTCGCCCTGCCGTTCCTGGCCCTGCTCGGGTTCGGCCTGTGGACCTATCGGCCGAACCACACTCCACTGGGCTGGATTCTCACCATCATGTGGTCGGTCCCGGCCGTGGGCGTCCTGGTGGGCCTCCAGGGCGCACTGCTGATCCGGCGCCGGATCCGGCGCCGGCACGAGATGACCCCCGCCGCGGAGGTGTCCGACGATCTCCTGATCGTGCTGGTGCCGACCATCGGCCGGCACGACACCTACCCGGCCCTGGAGCGATCCGTCCAGTCGTACGTCGCCCATCTCCCGGTGTACTTCTCCCAGCTCCGAGTCGACGTCCTCACAGAGGAGGGCTGCGAGGCCGCCGAGCGGATCGACACCCTCGGCGCCACGGATCCGCGGATCAGGATCGTCACGGTGCCGAAGGCCTACCGGCCGCCCAACGGCACCCGGTTCAAGGCCCGGGCCAACCACTACGCGCACGAGTTGCGGATCGCCGAGGGTGAGGCCCGGGACGAGGTGTGGGTCCTGCACATGGACGACGACACGGGCGTCGGACCGGACACCGCCGAGACGCTCGCGCAGTTCATCAACCGCCAGCGCCGATCCAGCCCCGACGAGGCCAAGCACATGGCGCAGGGCATTCTCACCTACCCGCGCGAACTCGCCGTCAACCGCTTCACCTGGCTGGCCGACGCGGTCCGGCCGGCCGACGACATCGCCCGGTTCCGGGCGCTCACCGGCACCGGAACGCCCATCGCCGGCGTGCACGGCGAGCTGCTCCTGCTCCGGGCCTCCATCGAGGCGACCATCGGCTGGGACTTCGGCCCGAAGGCCATCGTCGAGGACGCCCAACTCGCGCTCACGTTCTGCCGCCGCTATCCGGGCCGCAGCGACTGGTTCAACGGCCGCTGCTACGGGGCTTCGCCGGCGGGCGTCCGGGACTTCGTCAAGCAGCGGGAGCGCTGGTCGTGGGGGCTCGTGGCGCTGTGCTTCAACCGGAGCATCCCACTGCGGCACCGCTGGTTCCTGGCCCTGTGCGTCTCCACCTGGATCATCGGCCCGCTTCAGCACATCGCCATGGTGCTCGCCTTCGCCTGGCTGAGCGGCTCGCTGAACACCTCGCCGGTCGCACAGTCCGTGGTGCTGCTCTGGGCGCTGAACTTCGGGTACGTCATCTGGATGTACTGGGAGGGGCTCCGGCTGAACGGGCTGGTCTCGGCGGGCGGTCGGCGCCGCTGGTGGGAGCCGATCGCCGTGGTCGCGCTCATACCGGTCTTCTCGGTGCTGGAAGGCATCGGCGGGTTCCGCGGCTTCCTGAAGTTCGTCCGGGGCGAGGAGAACAAGTTCGTGGTGATCGCGAAGCCCGCCTGAGCCGCTGCGGGCCCCGTGTGGCGCCAGCGACCCGACCTACTCAGACCTCACAGGAACCCGACGCCATGACCCGATCCCGTCGCCCCTGGCTCGCCGTCCTCCCGGTCACCGTGGTGACCGCCGTCGCCGCCGTACCGCTCGCCCTGGGAAGCCAACCGCTGCACTGGGCGCCCGGCTCGGCCGTGCCGAGGCTCTCGACGGGTGCCACCCCCTCCCCGGTGCCGAGCCCCGTCAAGGAGTTCGCCGACCCGGTGATCAATGCCGCGGACCCGGTGACCGCCGCGCCGTCGGCCGACGTGCCGACCGTGGCCCACCCGTGGGAGCCCGGGATGCCTCAGTGGGGTGCCCAGGTGTACTGGGAGGACATGCCGTCCGACGGTGAATCCGAGATTCGCGGGAAGGCCCAGCGCATCGCCGACTACCTGGTGGGTCTGGGCGCCAATTCCGTCGCGCTCTCCTTCCCCGTCTACACCGACGGCATCGACGCGAACAGCCTGCACACGGGCCAGAAGACCCCCTCCCCGGCCAGGCTCAAGCCGGCACTGGACACCTTCCACAAGGCCGGCCTGCGGATCACCCTGCGACCGATCATCGACGAGCGCAGCCTGCTCCCCCAGTGGCGGGGCGCGCTCGCCCCCGCGGACAGGGATCAGTGGTTCGCCTCGTACGGCAGTCTGCTGGCCCAGTACACGGACGTCGCCAGGAGCTCGTCAGTCACCACCGTGGTGGCCGGCACCGAACTCGTCTCGCTGGAGGGCGATCCGCACTGGTCCGCGCTGGTCTCCGACCTGCGCAAGCACTTCCCCGGCGAGCTGGTGTACGACACCAACTGGGACAACTACGTGGCGCACGACGTCGACGTGCCGGTGGACCAGGTCCAGGTGGACGCCTACTTCCCCGTCGACGCACCGGACAGCGCGGGTGTGGAGCAGATCACGGCCGCCTGGAACCAGTGGCTCGACCGCAAGCACTCCGGCGACTTCTCCGCCACCCTGCTCTCCGAGGCCGGCATCGGCGCGGAGAACGGCGCCTATCGGAGCCCCGGCGACTTCTACCGGTACGGGCGGGTCAACCCGCAGGTGCAGGCGACCTGGTACACCGCCGTGTGCCAGGTCGTCCGGCAGCGCAGGTTCGGTGGGGTCTACTGGTGGTCCGTCAACTTCCACACCAACCCGTCGATACCACCGGCCGACGACCACTCCCGGCTGGACTTCGCGGGGCGCTCGCAGACCGAACAGGCCGTCAAGTCGTGTTTCTCGCAGTCGTACCAGCTGCCCGTCGACAGTCAGGACGGAAGCTCCGGCGCCGGCCATGAGACCGGCTCCGGCAGCAACCGCCCCGTCAGGCCGCCGAAGCGCTGACCGGCCCTCGACCACCAGCCCGGCGGTTCTGCCTACCTGGTGGTGGCCGGGGCCGTCAGGCGCAACTGTTGCTCGAGCCACGGCGCGATCAGGGCCTGGCCGTCAGTCGTCAGCCGGGTGCCGTCCACGGTCGCGTAGAACCGGCGGCCCCGGGGCGTGCCCTGGCGGCAGGCATCCACCGGGCAGAGCTCGGCGTTGAGGTCGACCATTCTGACCCTGCCCCGATGGGTGTCGGCGAACTCCTTGACCCGCTGGTTGTAGCAGGCGGCGCCGATCGGGTCGGCCGCGCTGTTGTCGAGCCGCTCGTTCATCACGAACACGGTGGCCTTCGGCACCACCGACTCGATCACCTGGAGGGCGTCGGCGAGCCGCGCGAGGTACAGCTGACGGTAGGCCGGGTCGCACGCGGTCTGCTTCCGGCCCGCCACCGTACGGTCCGCTGCGTCCCTTCCGAGGTGCAACAGCACGGCGTCGGGCTCGTTGGCGGCGAGGCTCGTCCGCCACTGCTGGCGCCAGCCGTCGCATCCGGGGTGGCCGTCCGCGTCCGCCAGTACCCCGCAGCCGGCGAGGGGGCCGACGACCCCGCTCGCGCCGTTCAACGACCCACCGGGCCGGTTGAGCGCGGTGGCGAAGTCACCGGCCAACCCGTCCCCCAGGCCGAGGACCAGTGCGGGGCCGTTCGGACGGAGCAGCTGAGCGGCCCGGGCGGGCAGCCAGTACGAGCCGCCGGCGACCGCGAGGCATCCGGTGAGCACCAGAGGCAGGGCCCGCGCCGCGTTCCAGGGCCTGACGGCGGCCCGCCGGGTCGGGTAGTGCACGCAGATCGCCACGAGCCAGCTGAGGCCGAGGCCCGCGAGCAGCACTCCGTACCAGGTGATCTGCGGCCAGCCGCGGCGCAGCAGCCAGAACAGCAGCGGCCCGACGAGCAGCACCGCGTACCCGATCCGGCCGAACTCGACCAGCAGGGGGCGGCCGAGCAGCCCGCACAGCGGGCCGCGGCCGAGTGCCGTCACCAGGGTGAGCAGGGCGAGCAGCAGCGCGGTGGCACCCTCTACCAGCAGCGCGGCGGTCGGCGCCGGGACCAGGTGCGCCAGCCTCGACTCGGCGCCGGTACCCGATCTGACGCCGACCGCTGCCAGCCCGACCGAGAGCACGGCCCCGGCAAGCGTCCAGCCGATGGCCGCGCGGGCACCGCCCGCACCGGCCACGGCACCTCCCGCACCACGACGTTGGATCACGATCACGGCGCAGCACGCGGCGACTCCGCCCAGCGCAAGGTCGAGCATCCGCTCGGCGCCGGCGAAGAACGCCTCGTGCGAGGCGAGCCCCCGCCAGGCCGCCGCGGGCAGCGCGAACGGCAGGGCGACCAGGGCTGCGGCCGCCGAGAGGAGGAGCGCGCCGAGCACCCGCAGCGATCCGCGCAGCAGGAACAGCAGGACGGTCAGCAGCAGCGGCCAGACCAGCGCGATCTGACCGACGACGCTGAGCGGCCAGACCGCCCCGAAGGGCTCGGGAACCCACGAGCCGTCGTAGGCCGACTTCGGCAGGATCCCGTCGGCATGGAACTGGGCCCAGTCCGCGCACTGCAGAAAGACCGCCGGCACGAACGTGCGGAACACCTTGGCGATCGGCAGCCCGCCGACGAGCCCGACTGCGCCCAGTGCCGCCCCGAGGCACAGCAGCAGTACGAGGGTCTGCTGCTTCAGCAGGCGCTGCCAGCGCGGCAGCAGGCCCGGACGCCCGGACGCCAACTGCTCCCGCAGTACCGAGAACGTGACCAGGAACCCGGACGCGACGATGATCGCGTCAACGGCGGGGACGGACCTCGCGCCCGGCATCCCGTCCGCCTCGGCCAGCACCCCCAGTACGGCAAGGCCTTGCAGACCGAGCACGGACGGTGTCCGGAGTGCGGCCGCCGGGGTGTTCGCCGCCGGTTCGGCCCCGGCGGCCGAAGCGCCGTCGAGGGCATCGGCCGGCTCGCCCCCGGCACCCGCAGCACTGGCGGGCACACCCTGGAGGACAGCGGTCCGGCCTCCGCCACCGGACCGCGCCCGCGGCACGACTGCCGCCGCCCCCTCCAACTCCGATTCCGTTGAACCTGGCCTGACCGTCCTGAACTCAGCCATCGATGCCCGCCGTTCGCCCCTGGTTGCTCCGCCGCTCCCCCCGCGCAAACTCAGCTTCCGTGACAGCGCGGACCGTTGGCGGGCTCGTCGCGTTCGCCCACCAACAAGCCAACCTTTATATCAAACGGACATCCGGCCCTCCGCGACGCACTTCCGTCCTGACAGGCGCAGTTGACAAGCCGTCATTCCAAGGCCCTCCCGGCTGCCCCGGGATGATCCGGTGCCATGCCCCGTCTGCGGGAGGCCAACGAGGCAGGTCCGCGGCCGCTGGTAGACCGGCGCGCCTGCGGGTGAGGCCCACGGCCACCTCGGGGCGATCCGTACGACGAGCACCCAGCGGCGGTGCTCAGCCGGCAACCCACTCTTCCGAGCGCTGTGCCGAAGCTCGCCCCAACGGGGACCAACGTCTCCCCGGCGCACCTCGTCCAGCTGCAACCGACCCCGCGGGCGAGCCCGTTCCAGTGGCCCGGCTGCCGCCGCCAGGCAGTCGGATGACCTTTCCCGCGCGATCGCCGCAGGATCGCGAGAGCCCCCCGGGGGTCGACGGCTGTGCCACGGGGTGGCAGGTGTCCGTGAGGTAGGCGTGGCGACACCCCGACATCCGGCGCGTAGACAAAATCGAACAAGCTTGAATGCGGGATGTCATCAACCATGCAAAAAAATATCGCTCGGTGCTGATGAGCGAGCAATTCGCGCCTGCCTGGTCGGAAATTCTGTCGCTGCGACTACAGTGCGATTCCCTGAGCCGGCATTCGGGGAGTCGGCGGCAACTGTCCATGAGAACACGGTCGATTGCGGAGACATGTCAGAAAGCGGTATATCGTCGCGACGGAATTCAGGTCCCCGTGCGGGCGAGGTCGGCTCCGTGCTGGCACTGCCGCTGCCCGCGGCATTTCGGTCGGGCAGGGCAGGGCTGGATTTCGCCAGGATGCTGACGGGAGTCCTGCACGGTCGGCTCTCCGGAACTCTCCTCGTGAGCGGGGATCCGGGCGGCCGCTTTCACCTCGGGGACGGCGCCATCGTCGAGGTCACCTCACCCGGTTCGCCGGGGATCGAGACCCTTCTCCTGCGCTCGGGTCGTGTCAGCGAGGCTGACTGGGCTTCGGTGGTCCAGTCGGGGGCCGCCGGGGGGCGTGTCGGCGCCGAACTGGTCGCCCGGGAACTGGTCGGCTCCGCGGAACTGCAGCTGATCTGCGTGATGGCGGCGCTGGACGGGGCCCTGGCGATGGGAATGGGCCGGATCGATCGAGTCGCGCTCGACCGCGAATCGCCGACTTCCTGCTTCGCCCCGCCGGAGGGAATCGAGCCGGAATGGCTGATCCATGAAACCGAGCGGCGGATCAGGGCCCTGGGCGGACAGTCGATTTCCCCGTTTCGTGACCGCTTGACCCGGACCGACGCCGGTACCCGGCTGTTGGACGGCGGAGCCACCGGTGAACGGCGGGAGATCCTGCAAAGGGCCAATGGCAGACGCAGTTCCCGGGATATCGCCTTCCTGCTCGGGCGAGGCCTCTATGCCGTCACGGTCGAAGCCTCGCGACTGCTGCACGAAGGGCTGGTCAAGGTCGTGCCCTCGACCCTGGGGGAGACCGATGAGTCGTCTCCTGCTCCGGTGGGCGGCCGGAACCCGGAGCCGGCCGGGCCGGCGGGCCGTGCGGAGGATGCGGCTCGGCTGCCTCGTCGTCGGCCGGGCGCGAGCGGGATCACCGATGTCCTTCCACTGCGTCCCGTGGCCAGTTCCTGGCGACCCTCATCAGCAGTCGTCGCGAAGTACCGGGGGACCGGCAGCGCGCAGTAGCAGTCGACGCGGACGTGCCCGACACGCGCCGGGTGGATGAACGGACTGAGGCGACGCGGCTCGCGTCGGTACCAAGCAACGAATCAACGGGAGAACCGTGACTGACAGGCATGACCAGCTGGCCGCAGAGGTGCGGGTGCTTCGGGATCGGGTCGTCGGTGTC
The DNA here is from genome assembly GCF_055579945.1 of Kitasatospora sp. NPDC032150. Taxonomy (NCBI): domain Bacteria; kingdom Bacillati; phylum Actinomycetota; class Actinomycetes; order Kitasatosporales; family Streptomycetaceae; genus Kitasatospora; species Kitasatospora sp. NPDC032150. The sequence continues at coordinate 80,647 of NZ_JBVIMH010000026.1, forward strand.
ACCGACGTCGTGGTGGCGTCCGTCGACGGACTGCTGATCACAGCCGAGACCGGCGAGACCGCGGGAGCCGAGAGCCTGGCTGCCCTCACCGCGGCCTCCTTCAGCATCGCAGGCCGCGCCGGCAGCATGACCAGCAAGGGTCGGCTCCACCACACGGTGTCGCAGTTCACCGACGGCTACCTGGTCGCCCGGGCGGTCGGCGAGATGGCACTGATCGGGGTGCTCGGCGACGCCGGCATGGATGTGCAGCGGCTTCATGCCGAGGCGCAGGAGTCCGCGGAGCGGATCAGCATCCTGCTTACCGCGGCAAGCAGTAAAGGCGAGGTCAACTGACCTTATCAGTAACTGAGTTACTGACTACGAGGTCGACATCGGTCCACTTCCAGGACAACACGGAGAAGGAGCACAATTGAGCGGGTCAGAGGTCCGAGGGGCCCAGAGCATGAGCGAGAGGGTCGCGAGTCTGGTGAAGGCCTTGCGCGTCGAGGTTCCGGACTGCGTCGCCGCGGGGGTCATCGACATGTCCACCGGCATGCTGCTGTCGGTGGAGACCGTCGACTCGCACCCGCCGGAGGTCCTCGACATGCTGGCGGCAGCCACTCTCGACCTGTTCCAGGGCCGTAATGTGGTGATGATCGAAGGCATCTTCAAGGAGCGGCGCGGGGTCGTCAGTGACCGGCACTACTTCCAGGAGATCCTGGTCAACAGCGACAACCTGACGCACCTCTTCCTGCGGATCAACAGCACCGACGAGATCGTCGCCGTGGTCGTCTGCCGCAAGACGGTGAACGTAGGCATGCTGTTCGCCCAGGCCCGGAGGGTGCTGAAGGACCACGGCCGGCTGTGACCGTCGCCGCACGGCCCGCTCGGCGGTGGCAGGTGGCGGATGCTGCCGGCCGCCGCCGGGTCGTAGGAGGGTGCGGCAGCGTCACCACGAACAGCATCACCGTCAGCCGATGCCCGCGTACGAGTGCTTTCCGGTGACGAAGATGTTGATTCCGTAGTAGTTGAAGAGCATGCAGGCGAACGCGACCACGCCCACATAGGCGGCCTTTCGTCCGCGCCAGCCCGCGGTCGACCGGGCGTGCAGGTAGGCGGCGTAGGCGACCCAGGTCACGAACGACCAGGTCTCCTTGGGGTCCCACTCCCAGTACTTGCCCCATGCGGCTTCGGCCCAGATGGCGCCGGCGATGACGGTGAACGTGTAGAGCGGGAAGACCATCGCGGTCATGCGGTAGGAGAACCGGTCCAGCGTGGCCGCCGCGGGAAGCCGGTCCCAGACGGAGGCCGGGGTGCCGAAGGGGCCGGTGCTCTCGCCCAGGGAGCATCGCTTCTCGTAGGTGTCCTTGCCGAGGTAGAGCAGGGTCGCGGTGGTGGCGGTGTAGAAGGCGCCCACGCAGAGCGTGGCGGCGGTGACGTGGATTCCCAGCCAGTAGGAGTGGAGGGCCGGGACGAGCTGCTCCGCCGCGGTGTAGAGCACGGTCACCGCGACGCCGAGGGTGAGCACGACGCCGAGGGTGACTGGCAGTCCCAGCCAGCGCACCCGCACCTTGGCCGCCAGCAGGCCCAGGTAGACGAGTACGGTGGCGAGCGCGAAGGCGCAGGAGAACTCGTACATGTTGCCCCAGGGCCAGCGCATCACCGACAGCCCACGGGTTGCCACTCCACCGATGTGCAGCAGCACGCCGAGGGTGGTCAGCGAGACCGCGATCCGGCCCGCCAGGTCCGCCCGCGGGCTGTCACCGGCCGCCCCCTGCCCGTCGACCTGCTCGACCCCGCCCCGAGCCGAGGTCACGACGCCCGCGCCCTCGCCCGCCAGCACGGTACGCGTGACCGTCGTGGAACCGCCGTCCCCCGATGCCACGGTGACCACGGCCTTCTTGGCCACCCGGCGCGGAGCGGCCGCCGCCACCGTCTCGGCCAGACTCGTCTGCTCGGCCGAGCGCCTCGCGACGGCCCCCCTGCTGCCGAACGTCCACTCGAAGAGGTGGGCGAACATCGCGAGGAGGTAGACCGCTGTGGCCGCGATGATGAGTTTGATGGACATACCAGCCAGTTGAGGATCAATGGCCGAGGCGAGCTTCACCAAGAACTCCTTTGGAGTCAGTTTCGATGAGGCGGACCTACCAACTGTAAGGCGGGCGGATCACCGCACCGGCTGCGGGGCCGAGTCGACGCCTACCGGGCTCTCGGGCCCGACCGATGAGCGATAATCGTTGCCTGGTAGGCCTCCTGACGGTCAGTCTGTTAGCCCGGTAGTTCGGTGGGGTTCGGTCGGTGCGTCGGTACGGCGTGGCGTCCCGTCAAGTGTTCGAAGAACGACGACGGGAAGCGCGGCGCGGTGAACGGCCGGTGCTCGATCCGTTCGTGGGCCAGGTCCGTGATGGGGTGGTCGGCGCACGGCGCACGGCGCACGGCGCACGGCGCACGGCGCGCGGCGGACGTAGGAGACCGTTCTGGATCTCTACAGGGCTTGTCGGCTACCGGCAGCCGCTCCCCGGGCCGAAGCCGGTGGCTCGCCCTGCGTCGCCACGGACCGTGACCGGTCCGGTCACGGTCCGGTGGTTCCGTCGATGTGCTCGCGGAGGAGGTCGGCGTGGCCGTTGTGCCGCGCGTACTCCTCGATCATGTGGGCGAGGATGTAGCGGAGGGAGAAGACGTCGTCCCGGTACTGCCCGGTGACGTCGAGGGACTCGGCCGCATCCACGATGCCGCGGGATCGGGCGCACTCCTCGTGCCAGATCTCGAACGCCTCGGCCGGGTCCGCGGTGCCGACGTCGAAGGCGCCGCCGTCGCTTCGGGGCCAGTGAGCACTGCTGCCCTCGCCGTTCAACACGTTCCGGAACCAGGTCCGCTCGACGTCAGCCATGTGCCGGACGAGGCCGAGCAGGGACAAGCCCGAGGGCGGCACGGCCCTTTCCCTGAGCTGCTCGGCGGTGAGCCCCGCACATGCCAGCGCCAGCGTGTCACGCTGGCGCTGGAGGAAGCCGGTCAGCGTGGCGCGCTCATCGGCCGCCCGCGGAGGTCCGAACCCCTTCTGGTCGTCCATCGGACCATCATGACAGCGAGGGGTGCGAGGCAGTCGGATCTCCGCGGTTGACCTGCGCCGCCGACGACCGGCTTCCGTTCGGAGGTTCGGTTCGAGCCTTTGGAGTGCTGAGGCTTGAAGGGCGTCGAAGCTTCGAGCCGGCGTCTCTCCGGTGGGTGGCGGGCGGGAGCGTGGGGCATTGACGCCCAAAAGTGTGAGTGATTGAATACTCACATGACAAGAGATCAGGCCCGCCGATTGTCCACCGCCGAGGAGCGTCGCGAGACGGTGTTGCGTACCGCCATCGGCGCCTTCGCGGCCCGCGGTTACTGGGGCACCACCACGACCGAGGTGGCCAAGGCGGCCGGCATCTCGCAGGCGTACGTCTACCGGCTCTTCCCCAACAAGGAGTCGCTGTTCGTCGCCGTGGTCGACCATTGCTTCGTCCGGGTGCGGGCCAGTATGGAGCGTGCCGCCGCCGAGGCGTCGGGCAGCTCGTCGGAGGTGGTGCTGGGGGCGATGGGTGATGCGTACGCCCAGCTGATCAGTGACAACGACCTCCTGCTGATCCAGCTGCACGCCCAGGCCGCAGCCTTCTCCGAGCCCGCCGTGCGCGACGCGGTCCGTCGCGGGTACGCCCGGTTGGTGGAGTACGTGCGCGGTGCCTCCGGCGGCACCGAGGGGGAGGTCCAGCAATTCTTCGCCACCGGCATGCTGTGCCACCTCATCGTCTCCATGCAGGCGGACGATGTGGACGCGCCCTGGGTGCGGACCCTGTCGGCGGGCATCACTCACTACTGAGCCGCATCACGCCGTCTCCGCGGGGGCGGATTGTCGCCGGGCGGGCGGGTCGTTTTTGCGGGCCTCTTAGTGAGTGGTCAACCACACATAATTTCCCTTCCGTCACGCGTGGCGGCGACCGCTGCCCACTGATCCCGATTCCGCCAGGCCGGCTCCGCGCCGACCAACCGAGAGGACGCACCACCGTGTTCACCATCGACGAGTCCGCTCCCGTCATCGTCCGCCTGTCCACCGTGATCGACGCCCCGCTGGAGCGGGTGTGGGCCGCGCACACCGACATCGACTCCTGGGCCGACTGGAACGCCGACGTCGACCAGGCGAAGGTCGACGGCCCGCTGATGCCCGGCACCTCCTTCAGCTGGAAGACCCACGGCCTCGACATCACCTCCACCATCCGCGAGGTCGTCCCCGGCGAGCGGCTGGTGTGGGGCGGCCCCGCGGGCGGCGTCGAAGGCATCCACGTGTGGACCTTCGAGCAGACCGGCGACCAAGTCACCGTCCACACCGAGGAGTCCTGGAGCGGAGCACCCGTCGACGCCATGCCCGAGGACCTGGGCCTGGCCCTGCGGCACTCCCTGACCGGCTGGCTCGCCTCCCTCAAGGCCCGCGCCGAGCAGCACAGCTGACACCACCAGCCCACAGATCACCGAAGACGTCGTGAGAAGCGAGGTTCCCGCCATGACCGGCAAGCCGTACCTGACCGGCCACTACACCCCCGTGGCCGACGAGATCACCGCCACCGGCCTCACCGTCGAGGGCACCCTGCCCCCGGAGCTGACCGGCCGACTGATCCGCAACAGCCACAACCCCAAGCCCGGCGTCACCCCCACCCACTGGTTCAAGGGCAGCGGCATGGTCCACGGCATCCGCCTGCGCGACGGCCGAGCCGAGTGGTACCGCAACCGCTGGGTGCGCACCCCCGCCCTCGACGGCGCCCCCCACCTGACCGACCACGGGCCCGACCTGACCGCCAGCACCGCCGGCACCCACGTCATCGAGCACGCCGGCCGCCTGCTGGCCCTGTCCGAGGCCAACTTCCCCTTCGAGCTCACGCCCGAACTGGACACCGTCGGCGCCCACGACTTCGAGGGCAGGCTCCGCAGCGCGATGACCGCCCATCCGAAGACCGACCCGGTCACCGGGGAGCTGCACTTCTTCGGCTCCTCGCCCTTCCCGCCGTTCCTGACGTACTACGTCGCGGATGCCGACGGACGGATCACGCACAGCGCCGAGGTGCCGGGGGCCACCGCCTCCCTCAAGCACGACTTCGCCATCACCCGCCACCACGTCGTCTTCATCGAGGGAACGGTCACCTTCGACCCGGCCGAGCACTCCGGCATCCCCTACGGATGGAACGACGCGCAGCCCGCCCGGATCGGCGTCATGCCGCGCGGCCCGCAGGGCGCCGGGAAGATCCGCTGGTTCGCCATCGAGCCCGGCAACCTGCTGCACACCGCCAACGCCTACGAGGACGCCCAGGGCCGCATCGTGCTGGAAGGCCCGACCGTCGACCGCGAGGGCTTCCGCCTCTCCTGGAACTGGTGGGTCGGCGCCCCCGAACGCGGCAGCGAACCGGGCAGCCGTTCCCGCAGCCGTCGCTGGGTGATCGACCTGACAGCGGGATCGGTGAGCGAGCGGGAGATCGACGACCTCACCGTGGAGTTCCCCACCATCAACGAGGACCTGCTGGGCTCCGAGCACCGCTACCAGTACGCCATCTCCTTCCCCGACGAGAAGGGCTTCGGCGGCTACGGCATCGTCAAGTACGACCGCGTCACCGGCGCCCGCCGCATCCACCGGGTCGGCGACGCCCGCATGCCCAGCGAAGCCGTCTTCGTCCCCGCCGCCGGAGCGACCCGCGAGGACGACGGCTACCTCCTCACCGTGACCTCCGACCTCAAGCAGGACGCCTCCCAGCTCCTCGTCCTCGACGCCTCCGGCCTCGACCGGATCGCCGCCGTCCAGCTGCCCCGCCGTGTCACCGCCGGCATCCACGGCTCCTGGATCCCCGACACCGCCCTCGACCGGAACTGAACGGCCCGGCTACCTTCGTCCCAAGGAGAACGTGTCTTGAAGCGGTTGCTGTTCCCCGGTGACGCCGAGTCCTGGCACGAGACGCTCCGGTCGTTCGGCCACATCGCCCACGGTGGCGCGGACTTCGGTGAAGTGGTCTCGACCAGCCAGCGGATCGTCGAAGGCGACTACGACAGCTGGCACGATGAGTGGTCGGCCAACGGCCGACCGGGTCTCGGGCGAGGCCGCGCGGGACTTGCAGCAGGCCACCCGGTGAGTGCCCGGGACGGCTTCCTGCGGGCCTCGAACTACTACCCTCCGACACCGCGAGGGCGCGTCCACGCCGGCGTAGACGCATCGCGGAGTGCCACCGCCGCCGCGACGTCGGCCTGCGGCGCCGCGACGGCAGGGGATGTGACGCACGTCACCGGAACTCGCTCCGGGGTGCCGGACAGTCCACAGGGGTGACCACAGATATGCGAACCCGGGTACGGGCCGGGGATCCCAATGTCTTCGCGGAGCTGTTCGACCTCTACGCCCGAACCGTCTACAACCACGCCTTCCGCCTGACCGCCGACTGGTCGGTCGCGGAGGACGTCATGTCGGCGACGTTCATGGAGGCATGGCGGCTGCGCGGCAAGGTGGACCCCGAAGGAGGCTCGCTGCGGCCGTGGCTGCTGGGCATCGCCACCAATCTGGCCCGCAACCACTGCCGCAGCAACCGCCGTTACCGCGCCGCGGCCGCGGCGCTCGCCGCGGCGGGACCGTCGATGGCCCAAGTGCCGGACCACGCCGAGGAAGTGGTCGGCCAGGTGGACGACCGGCGACGGATCGCCGCCGCGCTCACCGCCATGAGCTCGCTGCGCCGCACCGAGCGCGAGGTCCTGGTCCTGTGCCTGTGGGAGGGCCTCGAGTACGCCGACGCCGCCGAGGCCCTCGGCATCCCGCTCGGTACCGTCCGCTCCCGGCTCTCCCGCGCCCGTACGAAGCTGCGCAAGCTCGCCGATGCGGAACTCGTGGCCGACAGACGGGAACCCGCCCGCCGCTCCCGACAGATACATGGCGACCGCGCGACCGCGGTCCGGTCCGCACAGGAAGGAATCCGATGAACGCCAGCCCCTCCCAGCCGCACCCGGCTGACTGGCAGGAGACCCGAGGGCTCCTGCCGGCCGTGGAGCGGGATCTGCCGGCGGGCCGCCACCAGTTCCACAGGGAGCACCTGATGGCCCAGATCCACCACGACCTCGACAACTCCGCCTCCAGCCCCGCCCCGGCCCGCACCGCCAAGCCGCGCAACCGGTTCCTTCGCCGAGGGATCCTCCTGCCGGTGGCGGCGTGCGCCCTGGCGGGCGCGGTCGCCGCCGGGGTCCTGCTGTCCGGCAACTCGGGCGGTGTCACCACCTTGGCCGCCGGCCCCGCGCTGACCACCCGGATCGGCACCGCCGATGCGCACGGAGTCACCCAGCTCCTGGACCAGATCTCGCTGGCCGCCCAGGAGACCCCCGTCCCGCAGCCGAGTGCCGGCCAGTTCGTCTACATCGAGGCGAAGACCGCCAACACCTACGTGCGGACGGACGAGGGCAAGAGCTCGGTGGTCAGCGCCCCGCTGCACACCCGCCAGACGTGGCAGTCGCTCGACGGCCACAAGGGCTGGCTGATGGAACAGGGCGCCACCGACGGCACGTCCCTGGACTCGAAGGTCGAGCCGTACCTCAACGCGCCGTCTTACAACTACCTGGCCACCCTGCCCACCGACCCCGACGTCCTGCTGAAGAAGATCTACACGGAGACCAAGGGCCACGGGCGCGGTCCGGACTTGGAGGCGTTCACCACCATCGGCGACCTGCTCAGCCAGAGCTACCCGCCCGCGAACCTCTCGGCCGCGCTCTTCAAGGCCGCCGCCAAGATCCCCGGTGTGGTCAAGGTCGACGACGCGGTCGACGCCACGGGCCGCCACGGTGTCGCGGTGGCCCGGCTGGACGAGACCAGCGGCCAGCGCACCGAGTGGATCTTCGACAGCAAGTCGTTCGCCTTCCTCGGCGAGCGCACCGTCCAGGTCGAGGGCACGTCCGGTGAGCACGGCCTGATCAAGCCCGGCGTGGTCGTCTTCACCACGGCCATCACGCAGCGCGCGATCGTCAACGGCATGAAGCAGATCCCCTCCCACACCGCTTGAACGATCCAGGCAGCGAGGAGCACTTGACCCGGGCCGCAGGTTCGAATTCTGTGGTCCCGACTTCGGCCCGGTGTCCTCAAGTCGCAGCTCGGAGGCCGTGTCCGTTCCGACGGATGCGGCCTTCCGCCGTTCTCGGGGGATCCTTGGCCCACGGCGACGCCTCGGCCGGCTGCGCGCTGCTGTAGCCGGCCGGGGCGTCTCCCGTCGGCGGGGACCCGGCCGCCGGAGCGGTCAGACCTCCCGGGGCGCCGTGGTGACGGTCGTGGTGAAGACCGGCGCGCCGTCCTGGGTGGCGCCGACCTCCACCTGGACCCGGCCCGGACCGGCGGACGGGCCGGGCTCGGCCGTCACCAGGCAGGGCCGGTCGAACTCGACGTACCGCAGGAACGTGGTGTCGAACGCGACCGACACCACGGGGTGGTCGACCACGGCCTGGGCCGCCTGGGCCGCGGCCTCCAGCAGCACCATGCCCGGCACGTGGTCGTGCGGGTGGTCGAACAGGACCCGGTGACCGACGTCCAGGCGCAGCCGCCACCGGTGCGCGGAGTCGGTCGGCGTGAGGACGACGTCCCGTTCGCTGCAGCGGCCCATCCGGGGGGCGGGGACGGGCGGACCGGGCGGCAGGGCCCGGGCGAACGCCTCCCGGGCGTCCGCGTAGCGGCCGCGCAGCCGGTCGTACACGACGGGCGGGTGGGTGCTGTAGTGCACCTCGGCCTCGCCGAGGTGCAGCCCGGCGCGGGTGGCCTCGACGTGCGAGACGAACTGGGCGGAGCCGAGCCGCCGGTGCCGCACGAGCGAGTGCCGGACCAGCAGGTCGACCTCGGACGGATCGTCGGCCACCCGGAGCGCCGCGGGGTTCACGGCCATCCGGATGCGTTCCATCCCGAGGCGGTGGCCCAGTGGGACGTGGTGCACGCCGCTGGTCAGCAGGGCCAGCGCCTGTCGCGCGGTCTCGGTGAACAGCAGCGGGCTGTAGCGCCCGTCCTCGGCGTAGAAGGCATGTGCGTGCGGCCATCGCGCGGTGACCCGCTGCGAGCCGTCCGGCAACTGCCGCCAGCCGGTGACCAGGGCCTCGGCCGGGACGGACTTGCGGACCAGGGACGGTACGTCGTGGGTGGCCGGCGGATCGACGGCGGTTCTGTCGTGGGTGACGGTCGGACTCGTTGCCATGGCGAATCTCCCCCCAGGAAGGTGAGCAGGCGAAGGCGCCCGGCTGGCGCCCGGCCTGCTGCCGTGAATAAAATAAAGAGCTTTTTTCTTTTCGTATAGATGAGCGAAGGTGAACGATGGCGCAACGGGTCGTCAAGCAGGAACGGGCCGAGCGGACGCGTGCCGCGCTGATCCGGGCGGCGGCGGAGGTGTTCGGCGAGCTGGGCTTCCAGGGCGCCAGCGTGGTGAAGATCGCCGACCGGGCGGGTGTGACGCTGGGGGCCATGTACTTCCACTTCCGGAACAAGGACGAGCTGGCGCGCGAGATCGTCTCCGCGCAGCCGGAGCTCGTGGTTCCGCCGCAGCCCTCGCAGGGCCTGCAGCGTGTGGTGGACATGACCCTCACCTGGGCGTACCAGCTCCGCGACGACCCGATGCTGCGGGCGGGGGCGCGGCTGGTGTGGGAGCAGGAGCAGTTCCTCCCGCCGGAGGAGAACTCCCACCAGCAGTGGACCCGGATCATCGTCGACGAGCTCCGCACGGCCAAGAGCCGGCGCGAGCTGCGGGCCGGGACGGACGCCGAAGCGCTCGCCCGGGTGTTGGTCAACTCCTGTACCGGTGCCCAGATGCACTCCGCCATCGAAACCGGTCACCGGGACCTGCCGCAGCGGATCGAGGAGATCTGGCGCTGCCTGCTGCCGGGCATCGCCACGCCGAGCGCGACCAAGCGGATCGAGCTGGGCGAGGCTCGTGTGAAGGTATTGTGAAACTATCGGTGCGATGGAAAGATCCCCGTGCTTCGCCCATATGACGGAGCGTCAGTGACTGGGCTGGTCGAGAGGGGAATTTCCGATGAGACGCCGCCTGGGACTACTGCACGACAAGACGGTCATGATCACCGGAGCTTCGAGCGGGATCGGCGCGGCGGCCGCCCGGTTGTTCGCCGACGAGGGGGCGGCGGTGGTGCTGATGGCCCGCCGCGAGGAGTACCTGCGCAAACTCGCCGACGAGATACGGGCCGAGGGCGGCCGGGCCGTGGTGGCGGCGGGGGACGTCACCGCACCGGCGGACGTCGAGCGGGCCGTCGACGCCGGTGTGGCGGCCTACGGCCGGCTGGATGCGGCGTTCAACAATGCCGGCTGGGGCGCGATCGGGGTCGAGCTGCACGCGACGGACCACGCCGTCTTCGACCGGATCATGGACGTCAACGTCCGCGGCGTGTGGAACTGCCTGAAGCACCAGCTGCCGGTGATGCTGCGGCAGGGCTCCGGCGGTGCCATCGTGAACACCTCCAGCACCGCGGGGCTGTTCGCCACCGGGGCGGTCTCCCCGTACGTCGCGGCGAAGCACGCCGTCCTCGGTCTGACCCGGGCCGCCGCGTCCGAGTACGGGCAGCGGGGCATCAGGATCAACGCACTTATGGTCGGGGCGACCCGTACCGAACTGCTGGAGGAGGCCATGCGTCAGCTGCCGCAACTGGAGCAGGCCGCGGCGGCCCGGGCGATCCAGCGGCGCCTCGCGGAGCCCGGTGAGGTGGCGCGCGCCGCGGCCTGGCTGCTCAGTGATCAGGCCTCGTTCGTCACCGGTGGCGCCGTCCCGGTCGACGGCGGCTGCACCGCGATCTGACCCGAACAGGGGAGTTGTGAACATGACGTGACGTAAAGTCAGGATGCGCTTTCCGCCGCGAGCCCGCGCAGGACGATCTCCCAGATCCGGGCGAGCGTCTCGGTGGTCCGGTCATCGAGTGCGTCCGTCCGGCCAGCCTGCCGCCGGGCCTGGTCCTCCGCTCCGAGGAGCAGGTAGTCGGCCAGGGTGGCGAGGACGGTCCGGTCCGCCGCCGGGCCCGACCGGCCCGCACCCGTGCGCCCCAGGTGTTCCTGGATCACCGGCGCCCAGGTGGCGGTCCAGTCGGGCCCGACCCCGGGCTGCTCCCTGGCCAGCCGGGCCGCGGCGCGCACGGCGGCGTCCTGCTCCAGCAGTTCGGCGAGGGCCACGGTCAGCGAGACCATCGACCGCATCGGGTCCTCCCGCCGCTCCGCCACCCGGCCCACCACGGCGAGGGTGGCGGCCTGGCCCTCCGCCCGGACCTCGGCCGCGAGGTCCTGCTTGCTCCGGAAGTGGAAGGTCAGCGCCCCCATGGAGATCCCGGCGGACCTGGTGATGTCGGCCAGGGACGATCCCGCGTACCCGTTGCGGTCGAACTCCCGCGCGGCGGCGCAGATCAAGCCTTGGCGCGTCCGGGCGGCCCTCTCCTGCATCACATGATCCTCCCCTGTCGGCGGGCGATGGTGCCGTGATCTGTTGTCCACCCGACGTTAGCCCGCGTGACCGCTGACTACAAAAATAAAAGTTACTATTATTTAGGTGGGACGATACGTGGCATACGAGGGGGAGCGATGACTCAACTCGACCAAGCCGCCGGAGCGTTGGCGGTCCGGGTCCTCGTCGTGGAGGATGACGCGGCCGAGGCCGAGACCCGGGTGCGCGACCTGCGTCGGCAGGGCTACTCCGCCCGGAGCGTCGACACCGGCGCGGAGGCGCTGAAGGCCCACCAGCAGTCGGACCTGGTCCTGCTCGACCTGGACCTGCCCGACATCGACGGCCTGGAGGTCTGCCGGCAGATCCGCGAGGCCGGGGACAAGCCGATCATCTCGGTGACCGCGCGCGACACCGAACTGGACCGGATCCTCGCCCTCCAGGCCGGAGCGGACGACTGCGTCGTCACCTCCTGCAGCCCGCGGGAGATGACCGCGCGGATCAGGGCCCTGCTGCGCCGGGCCTACCCGCGGTCGGACCCGGCCCGCACCGTCGTCCTCGATCCGCTGCGGATCGACGGCCGCACCCGGCAGGTCCGCCTGCGCGGCGAGCCGCTGACCCTCACCGCGAAGGAGTTCGAGCTGCTGTACGTCCTGGCGGCGAACCCGGAGAGCGTGCTGTCCCGGAAGGAACTGATGGCCCGGGTGTGGGACACCGACTGGTCGGACTCCAGCCGGACCATCGACACGCACGTGAGCGGGCTCCGGGCGAAGCTCGGCAGCACCTGGATCATCACGGTGCGCGGGGTGGGCTACCGCATCGGCCACGGGTGATTGGCCCCGCCCCGTCGCGGGGTCGGGACGCGGCCGGAACGCGGCGCGGCCCCTGATGGCCAGCGGTTTCGGAAACCGCTGTGCACCAGGGGCCGTTCCTCGTACCGGGGCCGGGCCGGGCCCGGTCTCCCGGGCGTCGGCCGGCCGTGGGTCAGAGCGCTCCCGGACGCTTGGCCGGGAAGGCGTGCGCGCGGGCGCCGACCACGACCAGGAGCACCGGCGCCAGCAGCGCCAGGACGAACCAGGGGAACGACGTCGGGCCGAGGGCGTCGAGGATGATGCCGCCGGCCGCGCCACCGCCGGCCATGAAGGAGTTCCAGGTGGTCACCAGCAGGGCCTGGCCGCGGTCGCCGCCCGCATCGGTCACCGCGGTCTGCAGCAGGGTCGCGACGCCGCCCCAGCCGAGCCCCCACAGCACCATCGCCAGGTAGACCACGGCGGCGTTGTCGGCGAGCAGCCCGAGCAGGACGGCGGCCACGATGAACAGCGCGGTGCTGGCGATGGTCAGCGTCCGCAGCCGGCGGTCGACCAGGGCGCCGGTGATCCAGATGCTCACCATCGAGGCGATGCCGAAGATCAGTAGCACCAGGTCACGCGAGCCGCCCATGTGGTACTTGTCGAGGAAGGTCGCGATGTAGGTGTAGAGGATGTTGTGCGCCAGGACGTACGCGGCAACCACGAACAGCACCGCCACCACACCGGGCAGGCGCAGTCCGCCCAGGATCGGCTCCCGCTTGCCCGCCCGCTGGCCGGGGTAGTCCGGGACGGACGCCATGATCCAGACCACCAGGGCGACGGAGACGACGGTCACCAGGCCGAAGGTCAGCCGCCAGCCGAAGACCTTGCCGAGGAACGTGCCGATCGGGATGCCCAGGGAGAGCGCGAGCGGGATGCCGGCCATGGTGATCGCGATCGCCCGGCCCTGGAGCTGCGGTGGCGCCAAGCGGCGCGCGTACCCGACCAGTTCGGCCCACACCACGGCGGCGGCCACGCCGGCGACCAGTCGGAAGGCCATGGTCAGCGTGTACGCGGACGAGACTGCGGTGACCGTGTTGGCGATGGCGAACGCCACCACCGCGACCACCAGGAGCTTGCGGCGGCGCCATGCCGCCGTGGCCATGGCCACCGGGATCGCCGAGAGTCCGGTGGCGATCGCGTAGATGGTCAGCGACTGCCCGGCCGCGGACTCGCTGACCGAGAGGTCGCGGGCCATCTCCGGGAGCACGCCCGCGGGCAGCGCCTCGGTCAGGATGCCCATGAAGGCGGCGGTGGCGAGCGCCAGCAACGGCGACCAGGGCAGCCCGCCGCCCTCCGGTGCGGCGGGAGCCTCAACGAGTGTGTCTGTCTGAGAAGTTGACATGCTGTTATCCTCGAACCCTCACATAGGTGTGAATGTCAAGCGGTTGGACATGAGGTGGGTCACATGCGGATCGGGGAGCTGTCGACGCGCACCGGAACCCCGCGCAGGCTGCTGCGCTACTACGAGGAGCAGGGGCTGCTAGTGGCCGACCGCTCCCCGAACGGCTACCGCGACTACGACGAGCGCTGCGTCGACCGGGTGCTGCAGATCAGGGGGCTGCTCGAATCGGGCCTGCCGACCCGGGTCATCAAGCAGATCCTGCCGTGCCTCGGTGGCCGTCTGATCCACGTGACCGGCGCCAGCGACGAGACGATCGCCACCCTGGAGCGCGAGCGGGACCGGATGCGGCAGCGCATCGAGTGCCTGACCCGCAGTCAGGAAGCCATCTCCGACTACCTCGACGCCGTGATCCGGCACCGGCGGCCTGCCGCCGGGCGGGCGGCCGGCACCATCGCGGAGCCGTCCTACGACCTGGCCGCGACGGCCTGACCGTACTGGACGGGGTTCGCCAGGACGACGCCGTGGCTGGTCACGTCGATGACCAGCCGGTCGCCGTCCTCGATCCGGAACCCGTCGTGGTAGCTGGCCTTGTCGGCGCCCAGCAGCAGGTAGTTCACCAGCCCGGGCCGGCGCAGCAGCGGGTACGAGAACAGGTGCTCCGCCATGTCCGGCACCCGGTGGTACAGGGAGTCGGCGCCGCAGGAGAAGTCCCCCGACCAGGCGGCGGCCCCGTCACGCTCGACGGTGACCCGGCCGGTCACCGTCCGGGGCGGCTCGTCGAGGAACAGCCACGGGGTGAGGGAGGTCTCGCAGAGCTTGGCGTACGGCGTCCAGGCCCACTTGTTCCGCAGGTGCAGGCCGATGTCGTTCAGGTCGTTGCCGAAGGTGTAGCCGGCGTAGTGCGGGTTTCCGTCCTCGTCATTGACGTAGACCAGCGCGACCTCCGGCTCCTCCAGCAGCCAGACCGGAGCGGCGGGGGTGACCAGTGGTTCGTCCGGCATCCGCAGCCAGGAGCCGAAGCCCTTGAGGTAGTAGTTGGGCGGGGTGAACTCCTCGTCCGGCGCCGGATCGCGGTCGAACTTGGAGCGGTGCGTGCCCATGAAGCCGTTGACCAGGGAGCTGTTGGTCGCGGTGGGCAGCAGCGGGGGGAGGTAGCGCAGTTCGGGGTCGTCCGCGCGCACCGAGACGGTCTCGGCCCCGCCGCCCGCCTCCCCGGTCACGGCCGCGGCGACGGCCTGCGGACCGCCGGCGATGACGGCGGCGCTCAGCTGCCCCTCGGCCACCCGGTGGAGGGTGTGTGGCTCGCCGGGGGCGGGGAGGCCGAGGCCCGCGTACCGCAGGCCCTTGTACTCGCACTCGAAGACGATGGTCATGACAGGGCTCCTAGGGAGGAGGGGGACTGGTCGGACACCAGGTGGGCCAGGGCCTTTGTGATGTGGTCCAGGGAGGCTCTGATCCAGGGGAGTCGGAGGGGGTCCGGGGCGGACAGGGCTTCGGAGCGCTCGGCGTCACTCTCGCCGTAGAGCCGGCTGGTCGCGGCTCTGATCCGCAGCGAGCGCATCTCCTCGCCGAAGGCACTGCCCGGCAGCAGGCCGACTCCGTGGCGCTCCGCCAGCAGGTCGGCCAACTCGCGGCCGTTGCCCACCTGGTGGACCCTGGCGAGCCGGTCCCGGAGCGGTTCGAAGTCGGGGTAGAGGTAGCAGGTGGCCCGGACCGGCGCGAGGGTGGCGCCGGCGGCGGTGAACCGCCGGGCCACCGCGCGGGCCACCACCTCGTGCAGCCGCTTGGCGGCAGCGACGTAGGCGACCACCTCGGGCGGCTCCTCGAAGGCGTGGGCCGCTGCGGCCTGCACCGGGGCCGCCATGCTGGACCAGATCTGGCTGGCCACGCCCACCAGCCGGGCCGAGAGCCCGAGCCCGAGCGGGCTGTCCGGGAGCCGGGCGACACCCGTGCGCCAGCCGCCGAGCGCCAGGTTCTTGGTCAGGCCGGTGGTGACGACCGTCCGCTCGGGCGCGAAGACGGCGGGGGAGACCGCCCGGTCGGCCGGGTCGAAGACCAGGTCGCAGTAGATCTCGTCGGAGACGATGACCAGGTCCAGCTCCCGTGCCGCGCGCGCCAGTTCCCGGACGGTGGCGGGGGTGGCGACGGTGCCGGTGGGGTTGTCGGGCAGGGTGACCACCACGCACCGCGGGTTCAGGCCCGCGGACCGGGCGCGCGCCACCGCCGCCCGGAGCAGCGCCGGATCGGGCACCCCGCCCTCCCCGGGCCGGCCGGGTACCGGGACGACCCGGGCCCCGGCCAGCCGGGCCTGTGCCGGGTAGCTGACCCAGCTCGGCACCGGCACCACCACGTCGCCGCCGATGGCGAGCACCAGGGCGAACAGCAGCGGCTTGCTGCCCGGGCCGCAGACCACGAGCTCGGGGTCGGTGTCCAGGCCCCGCCGCCGCCAGTAGCCGGCAGCCGCGGAGCGCAGCTCCTGGCTGCCGGCGACGGGGCCGTAGGCGTTGCGGCCCGCCGCCGCGGCCAGCCTCTCCCGCAGGACCGGCAGGACCGGGAGGCCGACCTCGCCGCTGGCCAGGGACAGGACCTGCTCCCCGGCGAGGCGCCGGCGGGCCAGTGCGTCGTCGGCGGCGAGGGTCGCCGACATGGTCACCGGTGCGGGGTGGGGCATGGTGCTCCTCCAGGGGGTACGGGCTGCGCGGAAGGGGCGCGGTCGGGGCGCGGACGGCGGCGGGTCGGGTCAGGCTCCGGCGTAGCGCTCCCGGAGCTCGACCTTGCGGACCTTGCCGGTCAGGGTCTTGGGCAGGGCGTCGACCACTTCCAGCCGCTCCGGGAGGAACCGGGGGGCCTGGCCGTGGTCGAGCAGGTGGGTGCGGATGTCCGCCAGCGTGGGCCGGGCCCCGCCGCGGGGGACGACGACCGCCAGGATCGGGTCGTCCACCTGCCCGGTGGGGCCGACCAGGGCGGCCTCGGTGACCGCCGGGTGCCGGGAGATGATCGCCTCCAGCTCGGCCATCGGGACGACCACCCCGTCGCGCAGGATGGTGTCCCTGGCGCGGCCCAGGATGCGGATGCCGTTGCGGCCGTCCTCCCGAGCCACGTCCCCGGTGTCGAACCAGCCGTCCTCGGTGAGCTCGGCGTCGAAGGCGTCCTGCTGCTTGTAGTAGCCGAGTGCCTGGGACGCGCCGCGCACCCGCAAACGGCCCACCGGGGCCCGCTTGCTGGGGTCGTGGCACAGGTCGATGCGGATCTCCATGGAGTCGATCGGCCGGCCGTGGCTGTGCGCCGCCCAGTCCTGGTTGTAGTCCAGCCGGCTGATGGTGACGGGACCGAACTCGGACATGCCCCACACCGAGTACGTGCGGGCATCGAAGGTGTCGCGCAGCTCGTCCACCAGCTCCTGGAGCACCGGCGCCGCACCGGTGATGGTGTGGCGCAGGCTGGACACGTCGTGCGGATCGCGCTGCTGGGCGGAGGCGACGCCGGACAGGGTCGGCGGCGGCCCGTACAGCACGGTGGCGCCGTACCGCTCGACCAGGTCCAGCAGGCCGACGTGGTCCGGACCGTCCTGGAAGGCGATCGTCCCGCCGAGCATCACCCCGGCGAGGATGCCCTGGCCGAAGCCGGAGTAGTGCACCAGGGGCGTGGTGACCGCGACCACCAGGTCGTCGCAGAGCAGGAAGGTGTCCACGTAGCCGCGCACGCCCGAGTGCACGGTGTTCTGGCTGTGCACCACGCCCTTGGAGAATCCGGTCGTGCCGGACGTGAACAGCACCACGAACGGCTCGTCGGGCCGGAGCTGGCGGCCCTCCAGGTCGCCCATGCGCTCCTTCTCCCAGTGCACGGAGACGAAGTGGTCGTGGAAGTCGATCGCGTCTTCGGGAGCGTGGCCGTCGACCACCACCACGTGCTCCAGCGGAAGTTCGCCGCGCAGCGCGTTCACCGTCCCGGCGAGTGGGTAGCCCTCCCACTCCGGCACGGTGATGCACACCCGGGCCCCGGTGAGCGAGAGCCGGTGGCGCAGCTCCTCCTCCTGGCAGACCGGCGCGATGGGGCAGATGACGGCGCCGACCGCCATGCAGGCGAACATCAGCGGCACCATCTCCCACCGGTTGGGCAGCTGGACGGCGACCACGTCGCCCCGCTCGACACCCAGTTCCAGCAGGGCCCCGGCGAACCGGTCGGCCAACCGGGACAGTTCGGCGTAGTCGAGGGTGTCGGTGCGGGCCTCGTCCAGGCGCCGTCCGGCGATGGCCAGCTTGCGCGGCCGCAGCCGGGCCTGCCGGCGCAGGTCGTCGAGGAAGGTCTCGTCGCGCCACCAGCCGCGCCGTCGGTACTCGGCCAGGCGGTCCGCGGCCGAGGTGGTGGCCGCCTTGGCGGTGGCCGGGCTCACCGGAGCTCCTGCCGGCGGGTCGCGAGCAGCTCGGGCAGCGGGTCGCCCGCGCGGGACGCGGCGATCTCCAGCAGGTCCCGGGTGTTGCGGCGGACCTTGTCGGCGACCCAGTCGAAGACCCACGCCTTGCGCGCGTGTGCCGGCAGTTCGAACGGGACGACCCGGGTGACGGCCAGGGCCGCCGAGCCGGCGCCGCCGATGTTCGCGATGACGCCCGGGACCAGGGTGACGCCCGCGGCGGCCGCCTTCTCCTTCGCCTCGGCGCTGGAGGCGAGGTTGGCGCCCTCGACCACCAGGCCGGCGCGCAGCCGGTGGGTGTTCTCGGCGTTGAGCGCGTACTTCTGGGCGGCGAGGACCAGCAGGTCGGCGTCGACGTCGAGCCAGGCGTCCGGCGCGGTGTCCACGGTGACGTGCTGAGGTAGCCGGGAGTGGTCGATCCGGCCGAACTCGTCGGTGATGGCGGCCAGGTCGGCGACCGGCAGCCGGTCCGCGCGGACGGTGCCCTGCACGTCGGCGACGCCGACGACGAGGTGCCCGCGCTCCTCCAGGAACCGCGCGACCGCGCGGCCCACCGCGCCGAAGCCCTGGATGACGACCCGGGCGGGCTCGGTGCGGCCGCCCGCCTCCAGCGCGGTGAGCGCGGCGACGCCGACGCCGTGGCCGGTGCAGTCGATCAGCGGCTCGTAGTACGTCCGCCAGTCGACGGGCATGTCCGGCGCGCCCAGCCGGTAGCGCGGGTCGTAGCCGGCCTCCTCGAAGAACACCGCGCGGTCGGCGGGGGTGACGCCCATGTCGATGCCCAGGTGGATGCCGCCGTGCAGCAGCGGCTTGACGGTGCGGCCGAAGGTGCGGAAGGTCTGCTCGCGGTCACTGCCGTCGGAGACGATGCCGGCCTTGGCGCCGCCGATGCGCAGACCGGCGAGGGTGAACTTCTCGGTCATGTCGCGGGCGAGGCCGGCCACCTCCTCCTCGGTGACGCCCGGGGTCATCCGGGTGCCGCCCATCGCCAGCCCGTCGACGAGGCTGTCGACGACCACCCATCCCTTGACGCTGCCGCCGCTGCCGCCCAGGTGGACGGTGAACGCGGGCTGCTGCGGTCCTTCCAGATCGGTCATGTCCAAGTCCTCCAGTACATGAGGTGGTTGGTGCTGCGGGGTGCGGTCACCGGTAGAGCTCGGCGAAGCCGCGCAGGATCTCCAGGCCGTCGCGGCGGAACTCCAGGTGGGCCTGCGAGCCGAGGATCCGGCCGTCCTCGGAGCGCAGGAACTCCACCGGCGCGTGCTCGGAGCACCCGATCGAGCGGAAGCCCTCAGGCGCCTCCTGCAGGTAGAGGGTGTGGCGGTGGAAGACCGTCACCGTCGGCTTCACGTACGCGAAGAGCGGCTCCTCGGTGTCGACCTGCACGTCGAATCCGCCGACCCGCTGCGGCCCCTCGGCAAGCCGGCCGCCGGCCGAGACCGCGAGGATCTGCATGCCGCCGCAGATGCCGAACACCGGGACGCCCGAGCCCATGACCAGGTCGACCAGTGGCCGGTAGAAGTCGTGGTCCCAGGCCCGGACCTTGGTGCCGCTCAGGACGATCGCCTGGTGGCGGCCGTCGAGTCGGGCGGGTACCGACGCCGCGTCGACCACGTCCGTATCCGAGCCCAACTCCTCGAATCTGGAGCGGAGTTGCTTCAGGGACAGGGTTCCGTTGTTGACGACGAGCACACGGGATCGCGCCATGTGCGTACTCCTCACGTTCGCGTGATGACGGTGCCGGTACGGGCGGCGAGCAGCTCGGTGACCGGCGCGCTGCCGATCACGACCTGCCCGACACCCCGGTCCAGGGCCTCGCCCGCGGCCCGCAGCTTCTTGCGCATGCCGCCCTTGGCGCCCCGGTCGCGGAACTCGGCCGCGGCCTCGGCGGTGATCCGGTGCACCGGCTCGCCGTCGATCAGCAGGTGCGTGACATCGGTGACCAGCACCAGATCGGCGGCGCCGGTGGCCCCGGCGACGGCGGCGGCGGCCCGGTCGGCGTCGGTGTTCACCTCCTGCCCGGCGGCGTTGCGGGCCAGCGGCGTGACCAGGCGGCACCGGCCGGGCCGCAGGTCCGCCAGCGGGCCCGGGTCCACCCCGGTGATCGGCCCGACCAGGTTCTCCAGCTCGACCAGCTGCTTGTCCTGCCACCACCAGCGCTCGCCCTCACCCGCGCTGACCAGGCCGTCGCTGCCGACCAGGCGCTCGGTGCCGATGCCCCGCGCTTCGAGCAGGCCGATGACCTGCTCGGCCAGTTCGGCGCTGACCCGCTTGATGTCGGCGATCACCTGCGGGGTGGTCCACCGGCTCTGGTTGCCGTAGCGGTCCCGCAGGATCGCCGACGGCTCGGAGTACTCCGGCCGCAGCTCCCTGAGCGGCTTGGACCAGCCGTGCACGAGGACGAGCGGATGGTCGCGCCCGTGCTCGGCCAGGTCGTCCCACCACGCCTCGGACATGGCGTGCAGGGTGGAGCCGCCGAGCTTGACCACCGTGGGTGCCGCAGCGCTCATGCCGGCATCACCGGCTGCATCGTCAGCCCCGTCTCCTCCGGCAGCGAGAACCGCTTGTTGATCGCCTGCACGGCCTGGCCGGCGGCGCCCTTGACCAGGTTGTCCAGGGCGGCCAGCACGACGATCCGCCCGCCCTCCGGGTCGTGCAGGACGGTCACGTCGCAGTAGTTGGAGCCCAGCACCGCCTGCGGGTCGGGCACCGGGATGAGCGTCTCGTCGTGCCGGCGGACCCGCACGAAGTGGTGCCCCTTGTAGAAGCGCAGGTAGGCGCGCTGCAGGGAGCGGCTGTCCACCTCGTCGTCGGTGAACACGTAGGAGCTGGCCATCAGCCCCCGCACGTGCGACACCCCGTACGCAGACATGCTCAGCGAGCCGATCCGCCCGGGCTTGCCCCGGTCCAGGAAGTCGCGCACCTCCGCCGCGTGGCGGTGCCCCACCGGCGCGTACGGCGCGATCGCGCCGTTGCGCAGCGGGTGCAGGTCCGCCGTGCGCAGCTGCAGGCCGCCGCCGCTGGAGCCGCTCTTGCCGTCCACCACCACGGTCCTCAGGTCGAGGCCGAGGGAGAGCACCAGCGGGGCGAGCCCCAGGGTGATCGCGGTGGCGTAGCAGCCGGGCAGGGAGATCAGCGCGGCGTCGGCGAGCTGGTCGCCGACGAGCTCCGGCACGCCGTAGACGAACCGGTCGGCCAGCCCGTCCGGGCGTGGCACACCCGGGTACCAGCGGTCGTGGAGCTCGGGGGTGCGGATCCGGAAGGCGCCGCTCAGGTCGATGACGCACGGGACGCGGTCGGCCAGCCGTACCGCGAGCTCGGCCGAGACGGGCGCCGGCGTCGCCAGCAGGACGACGTCGCAGCGGTCCGACAGGTCCTCGGGGACCGGCTCGACCACCAGGCCGAGGTCCAGCCGCAGGCCCGGGTGGAGCTCGGCCGGGCGCCGCCCGGCGCTGGACGCGCCACCCAGGAAGGTCAGCTCCAACTCGGGGTGCTGGGTCACCAGTCTGATCAGCTCGCCGCCGGCGAGCCCGGAGGCGCCGACCACTCCGACGCGGATCATCCGACGACCTCCCTCAGGTAGCGGGCGACGGCCGTGGCGACGTCCGCCCCGGTCGCCGAGGCCACCGCCTTGAAGGCCGGCGCGTGGTTGACCTCGTTGACGAGGTAGCCGCCGGGCGTGTTGAACAGGTCGATGCCGTAGATGCCCTCGCCGAGCTCGTCCACCACACTGTCGACGATCTTCAATACCTCGGGGTCGTGCTCCACGGCGCGGTGGCGGTTGCCCAGGGCCGCGTTGCTGCGCCAGTCGGTCCCGGCGCTCTCGAACTCGGCGGCCGCGACCAGCTCCCGGCCGGCGACGAAGCAGCGGATCGAGGAGCCGCCGCTCAGGTAGGGCTCGATCAGGCAGGCCTGCTCGAAGCCGTGCCCGAGGTCCTCGACGTAGTCGTAGACGGACGGGGCCGTGTCGGAGGTGCGCAGCAGCGCCACCCGCTTGCCCATGCCGCCGAAGACGGGCTTCAGCACCACGGGCATCGGCAGCTCGGCGAGCGCCTTGTCGAAGTCCTTCCGGGACAGGATGAGCCGGAAGTCGGGCACCGGCACACCCGCGCTGCGCAGCACCGCGCGCAGGGACAGCTTGTTCTCGCAGACGCGGATGGCCGAGGCCGAGTTCAGGGTGGGTATCCGCGCCGCCTCCGCGAGGGTGGCGACCAGGCCGCCCCGGGTGTAGCTGCGGCTGCGGACGAGGACGGCGTCGTAGCCCTTCAGCGGCGCCTGCTCGGGGTGGCCGAGGCAGAGCGACTCGTCGTTGACCCAGTCGATGCGCAGCCCCAGGTCCGGGGCGACGTCGATCAGCCGGCGTTCCTCCCAGCCGATCCGGTCCGCGATGATGGCGATGGTCCGGTCCATGGGATCACTGGCCCCAGTCACGGAGCTGGACCTCGACCATCTGGAGCGAGAGCTCTCCGCCTCGGACGTCGTCCACCCGGAGCGTCAGCATGCACTCGGGGCAGGAGAGGGTCTCGCCCTGCACCATGGGCGGGGTGGTCAGATCGGTCTCGCACTCGGGGCAGGAACCGGTGAGCGTGTCGGTGGGCACGGGTGTCCTCCAGGGTTTCCGGTTGGGGTGTCGGCGCTTTGACGTTCGGGCGGTTCGGGGGACGGCGGTCGTTCGGGTGGTCCGGTCTCCGGGAGCACCGGATCAGCGGGACTGGAAGTCGACGGCGGCCTTGCGGACGGCGTCCCGGTCGAGCAGCCGGCGTTCGCCGCTCTCCTGGCGCGCGGTCAGCCAGTCGGTGAAGGCGTCGACGTCGACCTCGATGCCCGAACCGTCGAGGGCCCAGCCGACGAGGGCGGGCGTCAGACGGGTGCGCACGCGCAACTCCCGTGCGTTCCCGACGAGTTCGGCGGGAAGGGTCTCGTAGGCCTCCGGGTGGCTGAGCTGGCCGGGCAGCTCGTAGGCGAAGGCGTGCGGGGTGGTAGGGCCGGACTGGAAGGCGTCGCCGAGCTGCGCCCCGTGCAGGGCGAGCCGGCTCAGCTCGGTGAGGTGGGTCAGGTCGAAGCGGGTGTCGCCGTAGACGACGCGCAGCGAGGTCAGCAGTTCGGCCAGCGGGGCGTTGCCGCCGCGCTCGCCGATGCCGCCGACCGTGGCGGAGATCCAGGCCGCGCCGGCCCGGTGGGCGGCCAGCGAGTTGGCGACCGCCATGCCCAGCATGTTGTGCGAGTGGATCTCGATCTCGGACCCGTCGATCGCGGTGAGGTTCCCGATCACCTCCTCCATCTGCCAGGGCGACAGACAGGCGACGGTCTCCGCGAGCCGGAAGCGGTCGGCGCCGGCCGCGAAGCCCGCCGTGACGTAGGGGACGAGCCGCTCCTTCGGGGTGCGGGCACCGTCCTCGCCGCTGAACGTGACGTGGAAGCCGTGGTCCTTGGCCAGGCCGATGGCGGTACGGGCCAGCGCGTTGAGGTACTTGAGACTCGGCGAGCCGAGTTTGAGCTTCGCGTGCTGCTCGGACGTCGGGATCGAGAACATGACGTACCGGACGCCCAGCCGCTTGGCCTCGTCCAGGGCCTTCGCGACCTGATGGCGGTCCCGGACCATGACCAGGGACATGCTGTTCTCCGGGCCGATGGCCTCGTGGGTGGCGGTGATCAGGTCGGCGTCCTTGGACGAGGGGCCGGAGATCATCCCCACCTCGACCAGTTCCACCCCGGTGCGTACCAACAGCTTCGCGATGCGTGCGGCGTCCCTGGGGCCGAACTCCACGCCGGCCATGTGCGCGGAGTCCCGCAGGGTCGCGTCGGACAGGCGGGGCAGTGGCTGGGGTGGGGCGCTCTGGTGCTCTGTTGCTGACATGGCGTTCCCTCCGTTTCCCGGAGTCGGGTTCCTTTTTCCCGCTGCGAAACATGCTGGGTGATTCACCGGTGGACCCGCAATGATTTCTTCGTCAGGGCTTTGTCAGGGACTGTCAGGGACCGTTGCGCCTCGGCAATGACCTGTGCCGAAAGGTAGTTGACTGTGCTCCACAGGCCATGGATTGTTGCACGCGGGCAATTTTCGGGCCGGTCGGTCGGCAATCAGCGCAGAGCTCGCTACGGTGTTCGAGAATTCCTGGGAATCGAGCCCCGGAAAAAGGAGAGAAGGGGATCTGAATGGTTTTTCCGAATTCTCCGACCGGCCACGGCCCGGACGGCTTCGAGCCGGCCTGGGCCGAGCGTGCCCGCAGCCTCGCGGATCGGGTGGCGCGGCCGACCGCGGCCGACCGCGACCGCGCCGGCCGCTGGGACCACGCGCTCTTCGCCGAGCTGGCCGCCGACCGCCCCGGGCCCGGCCTCGCCGGGCCGCTGGTACCGCGCGCGCTCGGCGGCGGGGGCCTGTCCGCCGCCCAGACCTGCGCCCTCCTGGAGGGGCTGGGCGAGGGAGCCCGCGATCCCGGGCTCGCCCTCGCGGTCGGCGCGCACTCGGTGCTCGCCACCGTGCCGATCCGGGCGTTCGGCAGCGCCGGGCAGCGCGAGTGCTATTTGCCCCGGATGGCCTCGGGCGAGTGGCTGGGCTCGGTGTCGCTGCACCAGACCCGGGGCGCCGCCGCCGACCCCGCCGTGGCGGCCCGGCCCGCCGGTGACGGAAGCGGCGGCTGGGTGCTCGGCGGCGACCTCGACCTGGTCGTCGGTGCCCCGGTGGCCCACCACTTCCTGGTCGTCGCCGGGCACCACGGTGGTCGGACGGCGTTCTTGGTGGACGCCACCGCGCCCGGCCTGCGGATCGCCGACGCGGGCCCGGAGGCGATGCCCACCTGCCGCTGGGGCCGCCTCGTCCTGGACGACTGCGCTCTCCCGCAGGAGGCCGTGCTGGGCACGGTCGGCGGCGCCCCGGACGAGGTGGAGCCGCTGCTGGCGGCGCTGGACTGGGTCTTCACCAGTGCGCCCTGGCTCGGTCTGCTACGCGCCCTGACCCGGGACGCCCTCGACGGCGCCGGAGACCGCCGGCTCTTCGGCCGGCCGCTGACCCACTCCCAGTCCGCGCGCTTCGCCCTGGCGGACCTGGCCACCCGGTGCGAGCTGGCCGCCGGGCTGCTGTACCGGGCGGCGGCCCAGTTCGACGCCGGGCGTCCCTCGCTCGCCGATGCGGCCGCCGCCCGGCTCTTCGTGGCGTCCGCCGCCCGCGCGGTCACCGAGGGAGCGGCGCGCCTGGCCGGGCCGTCGTCCGCCACCGGTGACCGGCTGATCGAACGGACGCACCGCGACGCGCTGTTCTTCGCAGAGACCGGCGGTGTCGACGTGCTGCACCCGGTGATCGCGGCATCCGTGCTGGAACTCGGCTGAGTGTGAAGAGGAGAGCGACATGAACGAACGTCACACGACCGCCACCGCGTTCGACTTCTCCGGTATCGCGGTGCGGGCCGCCGAGACCGACGCGGCGGCCCGAATACCGAGCCAGAACTGGAAGGACCTGGTCGACAGCGGCTATCTGCGGCTGTTCTCACCGCGGGAGATCGGCGGCCTCGGAGCCGATCCGCTCACCCAGACCGCGGCCATGGAGGCCCTCGCCCGGGCCTGCCCCGGCACCTACTGGTCGGCGACCGTGTCCGCGCTGCTGTGCGTCAAGCTGATCTCCGCCTACGCCGATCCCCGGACGCACGACCGGCTGGTCCGGCCGCTGCTCTCCGGCGAGCGGCTGGCCTGCTTCGCCGTGGCCGAGACGACCGCGGGCAGCGACTCCGGCACCATCCGCACCGCGGTGCGTGCCGCCGGTCCGGGCGGTGGGTTCGTCATCCGCGGCGAGAAGTCCAGGATCACCAACGCGCCCAACGCCGACCTGGCCGTGGTGCTCGCCCGCCGGGAGCGGCTTGCCGGGGACGACGGCCCCGCCTGGTGCCTCGCCTTCGTGGACCTCCACCAGCCGGGCGTCAGCCGCTACGAGATCCCGCGCATGGGGCTGCGCGGCATGCCCTGGGGCGGCCTCGTCCTCGACGACGCCCACATCGCGCCCACCGACCTGGTGCCGGTGCCGATCGAGGAGCTCGCCGAGACCATGGCGTGGGGGTGGCTGAAGAACTCCTTCGCGGCGATCGGCGTCGCGGAGTCGGCCCTGGCCGCCGCCACGCGGCACGCCCTGGAGCGGGTCTCGTTCGGCCGTCCGCTGGCGCACATGGAGGGGGTACAGGCCCAACTCGCCCAGTCCCGTGCGCAGATCGACGCCACCCGGCTGCTGGCCCGCCGGGCGGCGTGCGAGCGCGCCGCCGGCCGGTCCGCGCGGGACCTGATCGCGATGCTCAAGATCTACGCCACCGAGATGGCCGTCGAGGTCGCCGCCCGGGCCGTGCAGATCCACGGCGCGACCGGCGTGACCCACGGTCACGAGGTGGAACGGCTCTACCGGGACGCCCAGATGAACGTCATCGGCGGGTTCACCTCCAACCGGCTGCGCGAGCAGGTCGCCGAGGGGCTCGGCCTGGGGCCGGCGGTCTTCCGCACCTTCGACTGGGTGGTACCCGCCGGTCTGGGCCACGACCCGGCGGGCCTCGACGGCTTCCCCCGCCCGGCCGCGGCCGCCTGAGAACGCGCTCGGCCGGCCGCACGCTGCTCGTGGCAGCGCTCGGCCGGCCGAGGCGCGTCTGGTGACGCCGGGAGCGCGGCGTCCATCGATCGGGTGCTAGCACGGTTCGGGGCCGGTTACGCCCGGGGAGAGCGTGTTCAAGGTTTCCTTCACACGGTCGACGTCCAGCCAGCCGTTGAACTTCGGCTCCCACCAACGCGGATGAGGTCATCGGCAGGAGCAATGCCGAACGCCCCCGGCGCGGTGACCACCGCACCGGGGACGTTCGGCCGGCGCGGGTCGGATCAGCCGATCCCCTCGCCCTCGCCGCCGCTGGCCAGGTTGCCCTTCGGCAGCAGCGCGAACACCACCACCGCACTGACGAAGCTGAGCACCGCGCCCACGACCATCGCCAGGTGCATACCGCCGGTGAACGCAGACCCGGCCGACCGCACCAGATCGTCGGCCCGCTCGGTACCGAGCCCGCCGGCGACGGCCTTGACCGCGCCCACCGAGTCGCGCACCTTGTCCGCCAACTCGCCCGGCAGCCCGCTCAGATGCGAGGACAACCGGTCCGAGTAGACCGACGCGAGCACACTGCCGAGAATGGCGATCCCCAGTGCACCGGAGCTCTGCCGCACCCAGTGACTCGCGCCGCTCGCCACTCCGGCCAGCTCCTTAGGCACCGCGCTCAGACTCGCCGCGATCGCCTGCCCCACGTTCAGCCCGGCCCCGAACCCGGTGAACCCGAGACTCACCCCGATGATCGTGTACGAGGACGAGGCATCTGCCGTGACCAGTGCGAGCATGCCCACGCCGACCAGCACCAGCCCGATCGCGATCACCGCCCGGCTGCCGATCCGCGCGGCCAGCGGCCCGGCCAGCACGCTCGACGCCGTGAACAGCACGGCCAGGGGCACCAGCCCGAGCCCGGCGTTCAGCGGCTGGTAGCCCAGCACACCCTGCAGGTACTGGGTCAGCACGAACATGATGCCGCTGAACACGAAGAAGCTCAGCGACGTCGCCAGCGACCCCACCACGAACACCCGCAGCCGCAGCAGCCGCAGGTCCAGCACCGGGGCCTTCGCCTTCCGCTGCGACAGCACGAACACCGCGAGCAGCAGCACACCCGCCACGCCCGCGCCCACCGTCGGCACCGACGTCCAACCCCGGTGCGGCCCCTCGATCACGGAGAACAGCAGCCCGCCCGTTCCGACGGTGGACAGCAGCACGCCCGGCAGGTCCAGGCCCCCGGACGCCGTCTCCGGCGCCCGGTGCTTGATCAGCAGCTGCGCGGCCACCGACGAGACCACCACCAGCGGGATGTTGATCAGGAAGACCGAGCCCCACCAGAAATGGTTCAGCAGGTACCCGCCCAGCACCGGTCCGAGCGGAAGACCCAGCACCGTCATCGCGCTCAGCACACCGATCGCCTTGCCCAGTTCGCCCTTGGGGAAGCTGACCGTCACCAGCGCCAGCGACGCGGGCAGAATGCCGGCCCCGCCCACACCGAGCATCGCCCGCCAGGCCACCAGCTGCGCCGTGCTGGTCGCCGTCATGCACAGCACGGACGACACGCCGAACAGGGCCAGGCACGCGATCAGCAGTCTCTTGTGCCCGAACTGGTCACCCAGCCGACCGCCGATCAGCATCAACGCCGCGAACGTCAGGATGTACGAGTCGTTGACCCAGGCGAGATCGCTCGCGGACGCCGACAGGTCGACCGCCAGGGATGGCAGCGCGATGTTGACGACGGTCGCGTCCACCTCGACGATGGTCACGACCAGGCACAGTACGGCCAGCACCAGCCAGCGCCGGGGCGAGAAGCCCGCGGCGTCGTCGTTCCCTGTCGATGCTGGGTCGCTCTGGTCCCTCGTGGAGTCCACCAGGGAGTTCGGATTGGACACCGGATTCTCTCTTTCAAGCTGGTGTGCGGTGTGAACGGACGGCCGCGGTACCGGGTGGTCGACCCGGCACCGCGGCGGGAATCACCGCTACGAGCTCCGGCCGGTGGGCCTACTCGGAGCGGGAAGCCAGGGCGGCGGAGATGACGCGGCCGATCTCGGCGGCCGGGCCGGGCTGCATCATCTCGCCGTGGCTGCAGGCGACATCGACCTTGTAGACCACGCCGTCGACGTACCGGTCCCAGCTGTCCCGGCTCGGGGAGGCCTCGGTACGCCCCGTCGTGGCCGTGAACAGCAGCGCGTTCCCCTTGAACGTGCCGGGCCTGAACTGGCGCAGCAGATCGACGTTGTGGACCCAGGTGTCGACCAGGTTGCGCACCTGGTCGAGCCGCAGGAACTGGACCGCCTCGACCTGGCTGTGCATGATCGCGGCGAACCGGTCCCGGTCGAGGGACGGCAGGTCCGCCTCCTCGACCCGCAAGCCGAAGTCGTCCAACAGCAGTGCCAGCGCCTCGTTCTCGGTCACCTCCACGGTTCCGAAGGCGTATTCCTCACCCGGGTAGGTGTCGAGGATCGCGACGAACTCGACCTCCTCGCCCTGCTGTTGGAGCTCCACGGCGACCGTGTGCGTCACCAGCCCGCCGAAGGACCAGCCGAGCACGTGGTACGGACCGGTCGGCTGGACGCTTCGCATCTGCTCGATGTAGTCCCGGGCCATGTCCTCGACACTCGCCGGCCGCAGCCCCGGGCTACCGAGGCTGCGTGCCTGGATGGCGTACAGCGGACGGTCCTTGCCGATGCTGCTGAGGAGTGCCGAGTAGGGCCAGCCGAAGCCCAGCCCCGGATGGATGCAGAACAGTGGTGACTTGTCCCCGGTCGGCCGCAGCGGCAACAGCACGTCGAACGGGTCCTTGGCCCCGCCGCTCTCGACGAGGTGGGCGAGTTGGGTGGTGGTGGGGTTGTCGAAGAGGTCGCGGATGGTGAGGTTGGTGTTGAGGGTGGTGTTGATGCGGGTGATGAGGCGGG
>NZ_JBVIMH010000027.1:0-93383 GCF_055579945.1 Kitasatospora sp. NPDC032150
GTGGGGGTGGGGCACTATGCGGGGTAGTGGACCGTCGGCCGCATGTGGCCACCGTCACGGGCAACTTAAACCTATTTGCCCGATTTCCCCCTTTTTGGGTGGCTTTAAGGCCTCGGAAGCCTCCGCCGGAATGTGGCCCGGACCACAGGAAAAGGAGCGACCGGGCCACGGAAGGCACCCGGATCACCGAAAGCAATGCGGCCCGGGCCACGGGCGGAGCAACGGATCGGGGTGGCGGGTCAGGAGCGCCGGTCGCGCCCTGCCGCCTCGATGGCGAGGCACTCCTCGTAGCGCGGCAGCAGGCCGGCGGCCTGCGCCTCCCGGAGCGTCGGGGCCCTGCGGTCACGGTCAGAGAGCAGCGGGTCGATGCCGGTCGGGACCGGCAGGCCGAGCTCGGGATCCAGGACGGACAGCGCGAGTTCGTGCTCCGCGACATACGGGCTGGAGAGCAGATAGGAGGCGACGGAGTCGTCCTCGAGCGCGACGAAGGCGTGCCCGACGCCCACGGGGAAGTAGACCGAGCGGAAGTCCTCCGGGTCGAGGCGGACGGAGTCCCACTTGCCGAAGGTGGGCGAGCCGACCCGGATGTCCACGACGATGTCGATGATCGCGCCCCGGGCGCAGTGGACGTACTTGGCCGTGCCGGGCGGTGTGGTGGTGAAGTGCACGCCGCGCACCACGCCGCGCCGGGAGCGGCTGTGGTTGGTCTGGGCGACCGGGAACAGCGGCCGGCCGGTGGCTTCGACGAAGGCGGCCTCCTGGAAAGGGGAGACGAACAGTCCGCGGTCGTCGGGGAACACCCGGGGGATGAACTCGAACGCGCCGTCGACGGCGAGAGGGCGTGCCTGCACTGGGTCCTCCTGGGCCGGGTTGGGTACTGACGCCGGGTTCGGGGTGTTGGCGGGGGCGCTCAGACCTTGAGCAGGGCGTCACGGAGCGCCTCGATCACCCGGTCCTGCTGGTCGGCCGGCAGTGAGGGGTACACGGGCAGCGAGAAGATCTCCTCGGCCAGCGCCTCGGTGACCGGCAGCGAGCCCCGGGCGACGCCGAGGTGGGCGAAGCCGCTCATGGTGTGGACCGGCCAGGGGTAGCTGATGTTGAGCGCGATGTCCCGTTCCCTGAGCGCTTCGAGGATGGCGTCCCGCCGGGGGTGGCGGACCACGTAGACGTAGTGGACGTGGGTGTTGCCCCGGGCCGTGACCGGCAGCACCAGTTCGGTGTCGGCCAGCGCCTCGGCGTAGCGCCGGGCGACGGCCTGGCGGGCTGCCACGTAGCCGTCCAGGCGGCGGAGCTTGCGCCGCAGGATCTCGGCGTGCACCTCGTCCAGGCGGGAGTTGTGCCCCGGCGTCTCGACCACGTAGTAGCGGTCCGCCATGCCGTAGTAGCGCAGCCTGCGCAGCCGGGCGGCGACCTCGTCGTCACGGGTGAGCACGGCGCCGCCGTCGCCGTACGCTCCGAGCACCTTGGTCGGGTAGAAGGAGAACGCCGCGGCGTCTCCGGTGGAACCCGCCACCCGGCCGTGGTGGCGGGCGCCGTGGGCCTGGGCGCAGTCCTCCAGCAGGGCCAGCCCGTGGCGGGCGGCGATCGGCTCCAGCGCGGTCAGGTCGGCGCACTGGCCGTATAGGTGGACCGGGAGCAGTGCCCTGGTGCGGTCGGTGACGGCGGCGGCGACCTGCTCGGTGTCCATCAGGTAGGTGTCGGGGTGGACGTCGACGAAGACCGCGGTGGCGCCCACCGCGTCGATGGCGACCACGGTGGGCGCCGCCGTGTTGGACACGGTGATCACCTCGTCGCCGGGGCCGATGCCGAGGGCCTGCAGCGCGAGCTTGATCGCGTTGGTGCCGTTGTCGACGCCGATGCCGTGGCGGACGCCGTGGTAGGCGGCGAACTCCTCCTCGAAGGCGCGCGTGCTGGCGCCGAACACCAGTTGCCCGGAGCGGAAGACCGAGTCGACGGCGTCGAGGATGTCGTCCCGCTCGTTCTCGTACTCCAGCAGGTAGTCCCACACGCGGATGGTCATGGATCTCCGTTCGGTCGGGGCGGGCTCCGGGCGTGGATCGGGCCCGGGGTCGGGGAGTTCAGGGGCGCGCGGCCCGGTCGGCCAGGGCGGCGACGGTGTGCCGCAGCGCCTCCTCCAGCGGCACCTCGGGCGCCCAGCCGGTGGCGGCGCGGAACGCGGACGAGTCGATGGTCACGCCGGCGAAGTCGGTGAGCGGTGCGTGCGCGGGTGGTTCGACCGAGTGGACCGGCACCGGAGGGCGGCCGGTGTGTTCGGCGGCGAGCCGGGCGAGCGTGCGGAAGACCTCGCCGAGCGGGGTGCCCTGGCCGGAGCCGAGCAGCCAGCGGCCGCCGACCAGGCGGCCGGGGTGGTCGTAGGCCGCCAGGAAGGCCCGCGCGATGTCGTGGACGTGCACCAGGTCGCGGCGGACCGTCCCGTCGTGCCAGAGCGTCAGCGGTTCGCCGGCCAGCGCGCGCCGGGCCATGAAGGAGACCACGCCCCGGTCGTCGGCCCCCGGCGCGGTGGCGGGGCCGAAGACGGTGGGCAGGCGCAGGCTGACGCCCTGGAGCAGGCCGGCCGCGGTGGCGTCCAGCAGGAGGGTCTCGGCGGCGAGCTTCTGCCGGTCGTACTCGGTCGCGGGGTGGTCCGGCTCGCTGCCGTCGATCGGCTCCGCGGGCGGGACGCCGACCTGGGAGGCCGCGCCTGAGTACAGCACCAGGGGCGGGCGTTCGGCACTCCGCAGCACCTGGACCAGCTCGCGCATCACGCCGACGTTGACCGCCTCGGGCCCGTCGGCCCCGGCCGTGCGCCAGCCGCCGGAGTGCATCACCAGGGAGAGCACCGCGTCCGAGCCGTCCACCGCCTCAGTGAGTTGATGACGATCCGTCAGATCGGCCGTGACCAACTCGACTTGCGCCGAGCCGGCCGGCACCGTGCTGGGCCGGCGGGCCACCGCGCGCAGCCGTACCGGGCGGTCGGCGAAGGCCGCGGTGACCGCGGAGCCGACGAAGCCGGAGGCGCCGAGCACCGTCACCAGGGGTGCTGCGGCAGCGTCGGGCCGCCGGGTCACGTCAGCGCTCCGGCCGGCCGGAAGCGGCGGCCCACCCGGGCGGTCACCGGGCGCTCGACCGCCTGGTAGAGCACCCAGGCGAGAGCGAGCGAGACGGCCAGCGCGAGCAGCGCCACCAGGAGTTCGACCGGTGCCGGGGCCGTCCACTGCTCGCCCAGTGCCTGGCGCAGCTCGGTCAGGACCAGGTAGTGCACCATGTAGAAGGCGAAGGACAGTTCACCGAGCCTGCGCCAGACCCGCCCGCGCAGCGCGGAGGGGCTGCCGAGCAGGTCGGCCGTCGCCGCCTCGGCGATCAGCGGTGCGACCCAGAGCGTGGCCAGGCCGCCCACGCCCAGTAGGTACGCGGACTCGGAGGAGACCGCGTACCCCACCAGGGCGAGGGCGACGGCGGGCAGCATGCCGATCCGGACCCACCGGCCGGTCAGCACCAGCCGGGCGAGAAGGATGCCGAGCACGAACTCCAGCAGCCGGCTGGGCGGGAAGTAGTAGACCACCCATACCTGATCGAACGACATGGACTCGAAGCCCGGGTAGGGCAGCGGGGGTTGGTCGGTGACGAGGTAGCGGGCGGTGAGTGCGAGGGCCGCGCAGAGCCCGGCCACCACGGCGGTCGCGGTCCACAGCAGGCGCGGCGGAATCCGGGTGATCAGCGGCAGTAGCAGCGGGAAGCAGAGGTAGAAGAAGAGTTCGCAGGAGAGCGACCAGCTCACCGGGTTGCCCGCGGAGGTCACCACCGGGTCCGCCCACCAGGACTGGAGCAGTCCCAGGCTGGGCAGCCAGTCGGTGGTGGTCAGCGCCGCGGAGCCGGTGGCGGCGAGCGCCAGGGCGGCGACGAGGGTGACCAGGTGGTTGGGGAAGATCTTGCCGAGCCGCCGGCGCAGGAACAGCCAGCTCGGTGTGCCGGGCCTGAAGCTCCAGGTCAGCACGGTGCCGCTGAGTACGAAGAAGAAGCCCACCCCGTAGCTGCCGCCCCGGTCCACCACCGAGGCCAGCCAGTTGCCGGTGGGGCCCGTGACGAGGTGCTGCTCGCGGAAGGAGTGGTAGAGGAAGACCAGCAGCGCGGCGATGAACCTGAGGCCGGTGAGGGTGTCGAGTCTGTCCGGTCGGGAGTTGTCGATCGGGAGCCAGGCCCGACGCTCTCTCATGTTCCGGTCCGTTTCCATGACGCCGTCACCAGACGGAGGGGGCGCAGGCGAGCAGCGTGCGCGCTTGGATGTTGACGTGCTGTCCGAGCCGGGTCATCCGGGCCAGTTGGTCGAGCGTCATCCAGCGGTACTCCTCCGGCTGGTCCACCGGGAAGCCGTCCTCGGCCTCCACGATCAGGTTGCGGGTCCGCGCGAGGTGGAAGCGGCCGCCCTCCTCGGACTGCGCCACGTCGAAGTGCACCCGGTCGGGCGGCGCCTGGAGCACCTGGTCGAGGTAGCGGGCCGTGCCGCCGGGCGGGCACTGGACGGTGGGCGCCAGCTCGGGGCCGTTCAGTGAGCCGCGCTCCGCGCTCGCCCGCACCAGGACGTGCAGCATCCCGTCGAGGCGCCTGGCGATGAAGGCGTGCACCGCGGGGCCGGTCAGTTCCACCAACGGCTGTGTCCAGGACGGGACTTCGCGGTTGTCCGCCTCGGCCCGCACCGCGATCACGGTGAAGTCGGCGCCGCCCCGGCGGGTGATCGAGCCGGGCCCGCGGATCCAGCCGTCCGCCTCGGTGACGGCCAACGGGACCCGGCGCACCGAACCGTCCGCCCCGGCCCGGGCCGAGGTGAGCCAGCCGGTCAGTTCGGCGTCCGAGTGCCGGGGGACGGCCCGCGGGCCGAGCGAGTGCAGCACCGCGTCCGGGAAGCCGGCGCCGTCCGGTTCGGCGGCCGGCTCCAGCGGTATGCACGACAGGACGGTTCGGGCGTCCATGTTGACCACGTGCTCCTGCCGCAGCAGCCGGCTGATCTGGCCGAGCGTCAGCCAGTGGAAGTCCTCGTGCTCGGGTACGTCGGCGGCGGTCTCGACCACCATGTGCCGGTTGCGCTTGTGCAGGAAGTACGAGCCGTGCTCCGACTGGAGCAGGTCCACCAGGACGTCGGGGTGCCCCGGGCGGGTGAAGTGCTCCAGGTGGCGCACCTGCGAACCACCGTGCGCCCGCCGGTAGTTGCTGCGGGTGGCCTGGACGGTGGGGGACAGCTGGACGGACCCGATGTTGCCGGGCTCCATCTTGGCCTGCATCAGGCAGTGCAGGATGCCGTCGAACTCCTTGACCAGGATGCCCAGGGTGCCGATCTCCGGCTGGACGATGATCGGCCTGGCCGGGTCGGGGCCGCTGCGGTCGCCGTCCTCCAGCCGCAGTCCCTCGATCGAGAAGAACCGCCCGGTACGGTGGCGCAGGTTGCCGCCGTCCGCCTCGAAGTACCACTGGTCCAGCTCGGCGAAGGGGATGCGGGAGACCGTGAAGGCGCGCCTGCGCTGCTCGGCGAACCAGCGCCGGAAGCCGCTGGTGGGGAACCTCGGGCTGTCCTCTGCCTGGAGCGAGAGCATGAAGCGCCGGCCGATCGACGGTGGGGTGGCGTCGGGCAGCGCGCGGCCGCCCACCAGGGCCGGTTGGCGATGGTCCATCAATTCTCCGCGTAATCGGGGCCGTTGAACGGCGACGGGGGCGAGGTCAGTGGCTCCTGGCCGCACCGGCGGGCTCGGCCGGCGCCTCGGACGGGTCGTCCGGTGCGGCGTCCGGGGCGCGGCCGGCGTGGTGGCCGAGCAGTCTGAGGACCGGCACCGGGAGCACCGTGGTGACCAAGGTGACCAGGGTGAGGATCGCGAACATCCGCGTGTCGATGATGCCCGCCTGGCGGCCGATCCCCAGGACCACCAGCTCGGTCAGGCCGCGGGCGTTCAGCAGGACGCCGAGACCGATCGAGTCCCGCCAGGACATGCCGGTCAGTCGGGCGCACAGACCGGGCCCGAGTAGCTTGGTGGCCACCGCGACCAGCAGCAGGACGGTGCCGGTCCACAGCGTTCCCGTGGTGAGCGGCAGTGCGCCGAGGTCGACCGAGAGGCCGAAGCCAAGGAAGAAGAACGGCAGCAGCAGGCCGGCCGACAGGCCGGTCAGCCGGTCGGCCGCCGCCCCGAGCCGCTCGGAGCCGCCCGGGTACACCACCCCCGCCAGGAACGCGCCGATCGCGGCGTGCAGGCCGATCGCCGCGGTGAGCGCGGCGGAGGCGCCGGTGAGGCAGACCGGCATGACGGCGGGCAGGGCTGCGCCGCCACTCGCTGGCCGGGCCGCCCAGCGGGCCGCGAGCAGGGCGAGGAGACGGCGCAGCGGCCCGAGGTAGAGCAGTGCCGTCACCAGGCCCGCCGACAGCGTGAAGCCGGTGCCGACCGCACCCGGGCCCTGGACCAGCGCGACCGCCGCGGCCAGCGCCAGCCACGCCCCGGCGTCACCGACGGCGGCCGCCAGCAGGCTCAGCCGCCCGATCCTGCTGCGGGTCAGCCCCAGTTCGTCGAGGATCCGGGCGAGCACCGGGAAGGCCGTGATGCTCAGCGCGCAGCCCAGGAAGACGCCGAAGGCGAGCCGGTTGCCGGCCGGGCCGAGGTAGTGGGTGCCCAGGCCCAGCGCGACCACCGTGCCCGCCGCGAACGGGACGGCCAGCGAGGACTGGGTGACCAGCAGGGCGCGGCTGCCGGCCTCCCGCAGTCGGACCGTGGACAGCTCCCGACCGACCCCGAACATGAAGAGCGCCAGGCCGAGTTGGGCCAGTGCGTTGAGCATCGGCAGGACGGCCGGCGGGATCAGTCGCTCGGCCAGCTCCGGGGAGAGCCGGCCGAGCAGCGAGGGCCCGAGCACGATGCCGGCGCAGATCTCGCCGACCACCGGAGGCTGGCCGATCAGCGCCACGAGCCGGCCGGCCAGCCGTGCGGTGCCGAGCACCACCACGACGGCGACCAGGAACCGCGCGGTCAGGTCCGGCTGGTGCGCGGCGGCCGCCCAGTCCCCGCCGGAGCCGCCCGCGCCGAGCTTGCGAAGCGCGAAGGCGCTGACCGCGAGCGGAACCACGAGCAGCCCGGCGGACGCCCAGACCAGGGCTCGCCGGCGGTCCGTGCGGGGTTCGGGGGAGGGTGCGGGCATCTGTCCGTCTCTTCGTCGCGGGGCCGGGTACGTGAGTTCGATCGAGAACCTAGGAGCGGCCGGCCGGGCGGTGATAGGCACAATTGCGCATTCCCGCACGGGGATTCGGACGTTGTCGGGCCGGCCGGGTCGGCTACGCTGCGGCGGATAGGCCGTCGCGAGGACAGGGGTGGGCCGTGCACCAGGAGAAGCTGACCGACCGCGCGCTCAACCGGGCACTGCTGGCCCGGCAGGGACTGCTGGAACGGATGACGGCACCACTGCCGGAGGCCGTCGAGGCGATCGGGGCCGTCCAGGCCCAGTACGGCCCGGCCCTGCCGGTGGCGCTGTGGTCCCGGGTCGAGGGCGTCGGCGCGCGCACGGTGCACGAGGCGCTGGACCGCGGCGAGCTGGTGGTCGGTACGCTGCTGCGCCGTACGCTCCACCTGGTCACCGCGCGCGAGCACGCGGCCTACGCCGCCGCGGTGGTGGCCGTCGGCGACGACACCTGGCGGCGGACCGGCGGCGAGCCGACCGCCGAGGCCGAGCGCCGGCGGGCCGAGCTGGCGGAGTTCGCCGCTCAGGGCGCTCGGTCGCCCGAGGAGATCGCCGACTGGCTGGAGGAGTGGGTGGCGGCGCGGCCGGACGCCGTCGACCCGGCCGAGCTGGAGTTCCAACGCCGTTACAAGTGGCGCCCGTTCCGCTCGACCACGGCCCTGGTCCGGACCCCGGCGCAGGGCGGCTGGAGCACCAAGGTCCCCGAGGCGTTGCGGGCCGCGCCGCGCCCGGCCGGCGGCCCGCCCGAGCCCGCCCAGGCGCTGCGCGAGGTGGTCCGGCGGCATCTGCGGGCGTTCGGCCCGGCCGGTGCCGACGACGTCGCCCAGTGGATCGGCGGGAAGGTCACCCAGGTCAAGGCGGTCCTGAAGGAACTGGCGCCGGAGCTGGCGGAGTTCACGGACGAGGGCGGCCGGGTGCTGTACGACCTGCCGCAGGCGCCGCGCCCGGACGAGGACCAGCCGGCCCCCGTCCGGCTGTTGCCCTGGTTCGACAGCACCCTGCTGGCGTACGCGCCCAAGCGTCGCGCGCGCATCCTCCCGGAGGAGTACAAGGACGCGGTGTACGCCAAGGCCAATCTGCAGCTCCGCCCCACCTTCCTGGTGGACGGGCTGGTGGCCGGGATGTGGTCGCTGGACGTCAAACGCCGTCAGGCGGTGCTCACCCTCACCCCGCTGGCCGAGCTGTCCGCCCCCGTCCGCCGGCAACTCGTCGCGGAGGCCGAGCGGTTGCTGCCGGTCTGCGCGCCGGAGGCGGCCGGCCACCAGGTGTCGTTCGCCGACTGACTGCCCGGTACTGGCCACAACTGAGCAGCGGTGGGCGGTTCGTGGGCGTTAGACAACTCCCAACCGACCGTTGAGGAGCCCATCGATGCGTGTGCTGTTCACCGCGACACCGGCCCCAGGACACTTCCACCCGCTGGTACCGCTCGCCGCCGCCGCACGTACGGCCGGCCACGAGGTGGCCTTCGCCAGCGGGGCCTCGCTGCTGCCCGCGATCGAGGCCATGGGCTTCCGTGGCTTCGCCGCCGGCCTCGGCCGCTCCGGCGACGGCGACGAGGAGTTCCTGAAGATCAAGGAGCAGGCCCGCGGCCTGCCGCCGCACGGCGTGGAGATGGACCGGATCGCCATCGCCCGCATCATGTACGGCGTACGCGCCCGCCGGATGGCACCCGACCTGGTACGGCTGGCGGAGGGCTGGCGCCCGGACGTGATCGTGCGCGACAGCTACGAGGTGGGTGGCGCGCTCGCCGCCGAGGTGCTCGGGGTGCCGCACGCGGCGCTGGACACCACCCCGCTGTACGACCTGGGCCCGCTGGCGGAGGACATCCGGGCAGAGCTCGAACAGGACCGGCGGGAGGCCGGGCTGGCGCCCGACCCGGAGCAGCTGATGCTGCACCGGCACCTCTACTTGTGCTGCGCCCCGCCCGGCTACCTGGATCCCGCCGGCACCAGGCCGGCCACCCTGCGGGCGCTGCGTCCGATGCCGTTCGACCGTTTCGAGGGGGAGGAGCTGCCCGAGTGGTTCGCCGGGCTGCCGGACCGGCCGATCGTCTACGTCACCTTCGGCACCATCACCAACCGCTGGGTGCCCGGTGCCTTCCCGCAGCTGTTCCGCAAGGTGCTGGCCGCCTTCGAGGACGAGCCGGTCAACGTCGTCGCCACCGTGGACCGGGACAGCGACCCGGCCGAACTCGGGCCGCTGCCACCGCACATCCGGGTGGAGCGCTACATCCCGCAGAGTCTGCTGCTGCCGCACTGCGCCGTCGCGGTCACCCACGGCGGCTTCAACACCGTGGTGGGCGCGCTGGACGCCGGGATCCCGCACGTGGTGGTGCCGTTCCTCGGCGACCACCTGGACAACGCGCGCCGCTGCGCCGAACTGCGGATCGGCCGGACGATCGACCCGTGGACGCTCACCCCGGAGGCGGTGCGGGAGGCCGTGTCCGAGGTGCTGACCGATCCTGACTACCGGGGCAACGTCCAGCGGCTGCGGGCCGAGTTGCACGCTCTGCCGGGCCCCGCCGAGGCGGTCGGGCTGCTGGAACGCCTGGCGGCGGGCCGGTCCGTGGCCGACTGACCGCGGCGGCCGGTCAGGAGCCGGTCGACGACACCAGGGGCCCGCGCACCGCGCCGAGCGGTCGCGGGCCCCTGGCCCTGGTGTCATCGAGTGGCGCCGGCTCCGCTCAGCCGGTGGCGTCGGCCGGGGCCGGGGCCGCCTGCTGGAGCACGGGTTCGACATGGCGCTTGCGCAGGAGCGCGACGAACAGCACGGCGCCGAGGGCCAGGATCACCGCGCCGCCGGCGAACGCCGAGCGGAACCCGGCGACCTGGGCCGCCGCGGCCGCGCCGCCGTTCCCGAGATCATCGGCGGCCCTGCGCACCGCCAGTGTGGAGAGCACCGCGAGGCCGAGCGCGCCGCCGAGCTGCTGAACGGTCTGGTACAGGCCGGACGCCAGCCCGGCGTCCCGCTGGGGCACTCCCGAGGTGGCCAGCAGGGTGATCGGCACGAACGCGACACCCAGGCCGACCGAGAGCGTCAGCAGGCCGGGCAGCAGGTCGCCGGCGTAGCTGCCGGCGCTGGGCAGCCGGGAGAGCAGCACCATGCCCACCGCGCCCAGGCCGAGGCCGGCGGTGCCGACCGGGACCGGACCCAGCCTGCCCATCACCGGCTGCGCCAGGCCCGCGCCGGCCATCACGCCGACCGCGGCCGGGAGGAAGGCCAGGCCGGCCCGCAGC
Source organism: Kitasatospora sp. NPDC032150 (assembly GCF_055579945.1). NCBI lineage: Bacteria > Bacillati > Actinomycetota > Actinomycetes > Kitasatosporales > Streptomycetaceae > Kitasatospora > Kitasatospora sp. NPDC032150. Next base: position 10,443 of record NZ_JBVIMH010000027.1, read on the forward strand.
GGGCTGTAGTCGAGGATGTGTTGGAGGTAGAGCGCGGAGAAGAAGAACATCGAGAAGATGCCCGAGGTGAGCATCAGGAGCACCAGGTCGGCGACCGCCAGTGAGCGGATCCGGAAGATGCCGAACGGCACGATGGGCGCGCGGCCGCGCAGCGAGGAGACCACGAACGCCGCCAGCAGTACGGCGGCCGCGCCGGCGACGCCCAGGGTGCGCGCCGAACTCCAGCCCCAGGAGTCGCCGTTGCTCAGCATGAGGACCAGCAGCACCAGTCCGCCGGTCACCGTGGTGGCGCCGAACACGTCCACCGACCGGTCGCCCGTTTCGGTGCGGGAGTCAGGGATGAGCCGTGAGCCGAGCAGTACCGTCACGCCGATCGGGATGTTGACGAAGAAGATCCAGTGCCAGGACAGCGTGGTGGTGAGCAGACCGCCGAGCAGCAGGCCGAGCGCGCCGCCGGCGGCGGCGATGCTGCTCCAGGCGGCGAGCGCCTTGGTCCGCATCGAGGTGTCCTGGAAGGAGGTGTTGATGATGGAGAGTCCGGCCGGGGCGATCATCGCGCCGCCCAGGCCCTGGAGCCCGCGGCCCACGATCAGCACCCAGGCGTCGGTGGCCAGTCCGTTGAGCACCGACGCGGCGGTGAACACGACCACGCCGGCGAGCAGCAGGCGCTTGCGGCCGAAGACGTCGCCGAGTCGACCGCCCAGGATGAGGAAGCCGCCGAACAGCAGGGCGTAGACGTTCACCACCCACTGGAGGCTGTTCTGGGACATCCCGAGCCCGCTCTCCATCGAGGGGAGGGCGACGTTGACGATGGTGGCGTCCAGCACCACCATCAGGTCGGCGAGGCAGAGGAACAGGAGAACCAGTGCGGGCCGGCCCGGCCCGGTGCCCGGCTCGGTCGGGGCCGCCGGGCCGGCGTTGGTGGATGAGTGGGTCACAGGCACTCCTGACGGGAGGACGGGCCCGGCGAGCTCGCTCGCGCGGGCGGTGGCGTCCCGGCCGGACTTCCGTCCGGCCGGTGGTGGGCGGGGCCTAACCCCCGGTGGCGAGGGACTCGGCGGCCCGCCGGTAGTCGGTACGGGTCGGGGCCGGGCCGGCGGGCGGTCGGCCCTGGCCGGCGCGCAGCCCGTCGAAGACCAGGTCGAGGTAGCGCTGCCAGAGGTCGGTCCGGGCCGAGTGCAGCGGCGCGGCGGCCTGCCGGACGCCGCCGAGCAGCAGCAGGACGTCCACCGTGGTGACGTCCTCGCGCACCGAGCCCTGCCGCTGGGCGCGGTGGACCAGCCGGTCCACCGCGTCGATCAGCCGCTCCTCCGAACCGCGCACCTCGGGATGGGCGCGCGGCGGCAGCGAGAGCGCCTCGAAGAAGCCGCGGTCGTCGGCGTAGCGCGCCGCGGCGGCGCGCAGGAAGGCGTACAGGGCCGCGCCGGCGTCCTCATCCGCGGCCAACTCGACCGCCCGGGTGGTGAGTTCGTCCAACCGCTCGCGGACGATCGCCGCCACCAGGTGGTCCTTGGACGGGAAGCAGCGGAACGCGGTGCCCTTGCCGAGTCCGGCGTCCCGGACGATCTGCGAGACCGGGATGCCCAGGCCGCTCTCGGCGAAGGCACGGGCCGCCGCCGCGACCAGCAGCTGCTGGTTGCGGACGGCGTCGGCGCGGGAGCGGGGGGCCGGCGGGGTGGTGGTCACGGTGCGGGAATCCTCCGGGAGGGGACGGCGGCCGGCGGACCGGCCTGGGCACTGGCAGTGGCCCGGCATCATGGTGCCGCACCCGGAGTGCTCCGCCGCCGATGTGACGGCCGATCGGATGGATCGGCCGGCGCCTCGGGCGAACGTCAGCCCCGGTCGGGACGCCTCAGCCTCGGGCGGCCGGCGCCAGCAGGATCGGCACGCCGTCGACCACCGGGTAGGCGTGGCCGCACTCGCCGCAGGTCAGGGTGGCCGCGGCCGGGTCGTACCGGAGGCCGGCGTCCGGGTGCCCGGGGCAGCCGAGGACGTCGAGAAGGTCGGGTTCGAGGGACATCGGGCGACTCCTTGGCGTGGTTCGGTCGGTGGTCCGCGGATCAGGACCGGGAGAGGTCGGCGGCGCCGAACCGCTGGCGCAGTTCGCGCTTGAGCACCTTGCCCAGGAAGCTGCGCGGCAGGGTGTCGGCGACCACGTAGCGGGCCGGCCGCTCGGCGGCGGGCAGCCGTTCCTCGGCGAAGGCCCGCACGTCCGCGAGCCGCTCCGGGGAGGTCAGCACGACCACGGCGGTGACCACCTGACCCAGCGCCCGGTCCGGGGTGCCGATCACGGCCACCTCGCGGACGGCGGGGTGTTCGTAGAGCCCGGCCTCCACCGCGATGCTGGACACCAGGGTGCCGCCGGTGCGGACCGCGTCCGCGGAGCGGTCGAAGAAGGTCAGTTCGCCGTCCTCGCCGAGCCGGCCGAGGTCGGTCATCCTGGTCCACTCGCCGACGTTGAACTTCTTGTCGAGGTCGGTGTCGAGGTAGCGGCGTTTGGGGGCGGCGCTGCGCAGCCAGATCTCGCCGACCTCGCCGGCCGGCAGCGGGCGGTCCAGGTCGTCGGTTATCCGGACCTCGGTCCCGTGGGCGGGCCGGCCGACCGAGAGGGGCCTGGCCGGGTCGAAGACGTTGAGCGTGACGGCCGGGGCGGCCTCCAGGGAGGTGTACGCCATGGCCAGGGTGGCCCCAGGCAGCATGGCGAGCAGGTCCCGGGCGACGGCCGGGGGGAAGGCGGAGGACGCGGTGGTGACGGTGTGCAGGCTGCCGAGGTCGTGGCGCTCGTGGACCTTCGCCCGGACCAGGGCGAGCGCGGTGGCCGGGGTGATCATCATCGAGCCGACCCCGTAGCGGACGACCAGCTCGGCTATTCGCTCGGCCGCGTCGGGCGGGGCGACCAGCAGCGTGCTGCGCGAGAGCAGGGGGAACGAGGCGGTGCCCTGGCTGGACGAGGTGCCCAGCGGCATCGCGGCGAGCAGGTGGTCGGAGACGCCCAGGGTGTCGATGGTCGGCTTGGCGCGCCCGAACATCATGTTGGCGTGGGTGACGGTGATGGCCTTCGCCCGGCCCGTGGTGCCCGAGGTGTAGAGGATGTCGGCCACCGCATCCGGCCGGACCGGCCGGACCGGGGGCCGCTGCAGGCCGCCTTCGAGCTCGCCGAGCGGGGCCGTCCAGCCGCTGAAGTCGACCGGCGGGGTGAGCCCGTTGCCGTGCAGGATGCCGTTGACACCGCATTCGGCCAGCCGGTACGCCACCTCCTCGGCCGGCATGGTGTCGTTGAGGTGCAGGGTGGTGGCGCCGACCCGCTGGGCGGCGTGGTACGCCACGGCGTAGCCGACCCAGTCGAGCCCGCCGAAGTACAGGGCGATCCGCCGCAGCCGGCCCTCGCCGAAGGCCAGCAGGCCGTGCGCGGCCGCGTCGGCGCGGTCGTTCCAGTCCTCGAAGGTGAGCGGGGCGAGGCCGTCCACGGTGATCGCGGCGGCGTCCGGTTCGCCCGCCGCGCGTTCGCGCAGCAGCTCGGTCAGCGAGGTCGCTGGCTCGGTCGGCCTGGTGTCCGTGGTTGACGTCATGTCATCCCCCTGTCCGGTAGGTCAGTTCTTGACCAGTACGGTGAGCGGCACCCGCCACACCTGGTGCCGCTCGCGGTCCGGCTCGGGCAGCGCGCGCAGGGCGGCGACGGCCGGCACGACCAGCCGCTGCCAGTCCTGGTCGTCGACGTTCTTGAGGTAGGACCAGACCCGGTTCGCGATGCTGTCCGCGTACTGGTCGGGTGTCAGATCGATCTCGTACGGATTGACCGCTGCCTCCTCGACCACCCGCAGCCCCGCCTTGGCGGCGGCAGCGGCCAGCCGCTCGGGGGTGTCGGGCACCTCGGGCTTGAGCACCGCCAGCGGGGACTCGGCCGCCACCAGGTCGTCCGGCTCGGCCATCGGGACGCCGTGCACGGTGACCAGCCGTCCGCCGCTCGCGAGCACCCGGCCGACCTCGTCGAGCACCCCGGCCATGTCGTGCACCACGTGCAGCACGTGCACCATCACCACGTTGGGCAGCGAGCCGCTCGCGAACGGCAGCGCGTGCGCGTCGCCGATCACCACCCGGCCGCCGAGCCGGCGGTGGGCGCGGCCGACCATCTCCGGGGCCAGGTCGACCCCGAGCACGCGGTGGCCCAGTTCGGCCAGGCCCACGTCGACCAGGCCGGTGCCCAGGCCGATGTCCAGCACCGTGCCAGGGAGCAGATGGGGTGAGAGGTCCGCGGCGGCCTTGCGGCCGCGTTCCAGGCCGCCGTGGTACGCGTCGTAGTCGTCCGCCGCCTGGTCGAACCGGAGGGACTCGGGGGTCACGCGGGGCATCGGAAGCTCTCCAATCGTGAGGCGGCCGGGGCGTGTTGGTGCTGCCCCGACCCTAAGTGGACCATGTGGTCCGCTTCCCTGTCGAGGGTAGTCGACGGCCCCTCGGGGGGCGTTGCCCAACATTGAGCAGAGGCCGCTTTCGGCCCCCGGTTAGCGTGGCCGCACCGCGGACCGGTGCGCACCGCCGCCGAGGGAATCCGCGGAACGTGGCAGGAAGGGAATTCCCAACATGGCGTGGTCGTTCAGTCAGCCGGCGGGGGAACAGGTCGCCGTACCCGCCGACGAGTTGATGCACTCCGCGAATTCCGGACTCATCATCCACCGGGTCGGACAGCTCGCATACGAACTCCGCGCCGAGGGCCGGTCGTTCGCCAGGGATCTGCAGTTCTTCACCAACCAGGGACTCCATCCGTACGCCACCACCCTGGTGTACGAGGAACTGTTCGGCGTCCAGGACCGGATGCACTGGCTGATCCACATGCGGGCCCCCAACGACTACGCCCGGCTGCTCGACATGGTGGACCACGACAAGGACTTCGAGGAGGTCACCACCTCCGACCGGCTCACCGAGAAGGGCGGCGGCAACTGGGAGAAGATGTTCGTCCAGGGCTCGTTCCAGGAGCGGGTGATCGTCCCCCAGCACGGGCTCACCCACGCCGACGAGGAGGACCTGGGCGGCCTGTTCGCCGCACCGGCCCGCTGCCAGACCCGGCAGTCGGCCGAGCAGATGCTGCACAGCGCCAACGCCGGCGTGGTCATCCACCGGGCGGGCCAGGTGAGGTTCGAATTCCGCAAGGAGGCGCGCAAGTTCGCGCTCGCCTGGCTCAGCCGGATCAACGAGGCGCTCGCCGGGCACGCCACCGTATTCCTCTACGAGGAGCAGTGGGGCGTCCAGGACCGGGTGCACTGGCTGATCCACCTGAAGACCCTCGACGACTACCGCCGGATCGTCGAACTAGAGGCGGAGGACGCCGAGTTGCGCGAACTGCTGACCGGCGAGCGCGTCCCGGCACACCGCGGCGGCGGCACCTGGGGGCGGATGTTCCTGGACGGCAGCCTGCGCGAGACCGTACTCGTCCCGCACCACCCCGGCGCGGACGGCAGCTGAATGGACGTCGGCATCGAGGCGGTCAACGCCTATGTCGGCAGGGCCTCGCTGGACGTCCGGACCCTCTTCGAGGCGCGCGGTCTGGACGTCCGCAGGTTCGACAACCTGATGATGCGCCGCAAGTCCGTCAACCTGCCCTGCGAGGACGCCGTCACCAACGCCGTCAACGCCGCCCGGCCGCTCGTCGAGGCGCTCACCCCCGCCGAGCGCGAGCGGATCGAACTGGTCGTCGTCGGCAGCGAGTCCGGTGTGGACTTCGGCAAGCCGCTGAGCACCTATGTGCACGAGGCGCTCGGACTGGGCCGGCGCTGCCGGTCCTTCGAGACCAAGCACGCCTGCTACGGCGGCACCGCGGCGCTGCGCAGCGCCGCGGGCATCCTCGCGGCCGGGGCCGACCCGGACGCCAAGGCACTGGTGATCGCCGCCGACGCGTCCGGCGCCGCCGCGCGGGGCACCTACTGGGAACCGTCCCAGGGGGCCGGGGCGGTCGCGATGATCGTCGGAGCGCAGCCGCGCATCCTGGCCCTGGACGCCGGGGCCAGCGGCTTCCACAGCTACCAGGTGATGGACACCCTACGGCCCCGGCCCGACCTGGAGGCGGGTGACTCGGACCTGTCCCTGCTCTCCTACCTGGCCTGCCTGGAGAACAGCTACCAGCACTACGCGCAGCGGGTCCTCGGCGCCGACATCGTCTCCACCTTCGACCGCCTGGTGCTGCACACCCCCTTCGCCGGCATGGTCAAGGGCGCCCACCGCACCCTGCTGCGCAAGCTCAAGGACCTCGGTACGGCCGAGATCGAGGCGGACTTCGACCGGCGCACCGCCGCCTCGCTCGCCTACTGCACCCAGGTCGGCAACGTCTACTCGGCCGCGCTCTACCTCGCCCTGTGCTCGCTGATCGACCAGGACGGGCCCGACGCCGGGGCCCGGCGGATCGGGCTGTTCTCCTACGGATCGGGCTGCGCCTCGGAGTTCTACAGCGGGATCGTCCCGGAGGGCGCCGCCGAGCAACTGGCGGAGCTGGACATCGCCGGTGCCATCGCCACCCGCCACCCGCTGACCATGCCCGAGTACGAGGCCCTGGCCGACGGCGCCGCCCAGCGGATGGCGGGCGTACGCGACCAGCGCTTCGATGCGGCGGAGTACGGGGACGTGTACCGGAGCCGGTTCGAGGGCCGCGGCCTGCTCGTCCTGGACGAGATCCGGGGCTTCCGGCGGAGGTACCGGTGGAGCTGACCGGGTACCGCACCCTCCGGGTGGAGGCCGAACGCGCCCTGCTCACCGTCACCCTGAACCGGCCCGCCGAGCGCAACAGCATCACCGCGGACCTGCTGGCCGAGCTCGGCGCCGCCCTCGACCTGGCCGAACACTCGCCCCGGTGCCGAGTGGTGGTGCTGCGCGCGGAGGGCGACACCTTCTGCAGCGGCATGGACCTGGCGGGCGTGGCCGCGGCGGACGGCACTTCCGCGGACGGGGCCGAACGCGGTGGGGCGGAGTACTTCGCGCTGCTGCGGCGGCTCACCACGATCGGCCGGATCGTGGTGAGCGAGGTCGACGGCGAGGTGGTCGGCGGGGGAGTGGGCCTGGTGGCCGCCAGTGACCTCGTGCACGCCACCGCACGCAGCCGGTTCAGCCTCCCCGAGGCGCTGTGGGGCCTGCTGCCGTGCTCGGTGCTACCGTTCCTGATCCGCCGGGTCGGCTTCCAGCAGGCGTACGCGATGGCCCTCAGCACCCTGCCGGTCGACGCCGATCGGGCGGAGCGCTGCCGGCTGGTGGACGATCTCGCCGACGACCCGGGGCCGGCCCGGCGCCGGCTGCTGTTCCGCGCCTCCAAGCTCGATCCGGCCACCGTGGCGGACCTGAAGAGCTATCTGCGACGGCTGTGGATCCTCGACGAGGCCACCGAGCGGTCGGCCGTCGACGAGTTCGTCCGGCTGATGGGCTCGGATCGGGTCCGCCGGCGGATCGCCGGCTTCGCCGCCGGACAGGGCCTCACCGGCCCCAGACCCTAAGGAGCACACCCGTGCAGGGCTGGATCTTCCCCGGGCAGGGGGCACAGCGACGGGGCATGGGCGGCGAGGTGCTCGCCCGCTTCCCGGAACTGGTCGCGGCCGCCGACCGGCTGCTCGGACTCTCCGTCGCCGAACTCTGCTCGACCGATCCCGGCAACCGGCTGCGGGACACCCGCTACGCCCAGCCCGCACTGTTCGTGGTCGAGGCGCTGTCCGTACTGGCCGCCCGCGCCGACGGCGCTCCGCCGCCCGCCTTGCTGGCCGGGCACAGTCTCGGCGAGTACGCGGCGCTGTTCGCGGCCGGGTGTTTCGACTTCGAGACCGGGGTGCGGCTGCTTCGGCGCCGGGGCGAGCTGATGGCCCGCAGCGGCGGAGGCGGCATGTGCGCCGTCATCGGCCCGACGGCCGAGCAACTCGCCGGGATCCTGGCGCGGTACGGGGCGCACTCGCTGGACATCGCCAACCACAACTCCGCCATCCAGACCGTCCTCGCCGGGCCGGCCGACGAGCTGGCCGAGGTGGCCCGGCGGCTGCGCGCCGACGGTCTGGCGCGGACGGTGCCGCTGGCGGTGAGCGCACCGTTCCACTCGCGCTACATGCGGCCCGCCGCAGCGGAGTTCCGGGAGTTCCTCGCCGGTGTGCCGCTGCGGCCGCCGGCGGTGCCGGTGATCGCCAACACCACCGCGGAACCCCACGGCGCGGACGGCGCGGCGGTGGCCGAGCTGCTGGCCCGGCAGATCGCCGAGCCCGTCCGGTGGGCGGAGTGCATGGCGAGGCTGCGCGAGCTGGGTGTGACCGAGGTGACCGAGCTGGGGCCGGGCAGCACACTGACCGGCCTGTGGCGGGAGGCCGCGAGCGGGCGCCGAGCAGGTTCCGGGGCGGCGCCGGACGATGACGTCCCGTCGACGCGAACTGCCGTTTCAAATAGTGAATCTGACATTAAGTCAGATTCGGGCGCTCGGCCCTCCGCCGGGCCGTCCGCACCCTCCGCCGGGCCGTCCGTACCTGCGGCCGGGCCGTCCGTACCCGCGGCCGGGCCGTCCGTACCTGCGGCCGGGCCGTCCGTACCCGCGGCCGGGCCGTTCGTGTCCGCTGCGCTGCCTCGGGTGCGGGCCGAGAACCTGGGCTGTCCCGAGTTCCGCCGCGACTACCGGGTCCGGGCCGCCTATCTGGCCGGATCGATGTACCGGGGCATCTCCTCGACCGACCTGGTGCTGCGGATGGGCCGGGCGGGACTGCTGGGCTTCTTCGGTACCGGCGGGCTGCCCCTCGATCGGATCGAGCAGGCCGTGGCCCTGCTCGCCCGCGAGTCGGGCGGCGAACGTCCTTACGGCGTCAACCTGTTGCACACGCCCGGCGACCCGGCCCGGGAGGAGGCGCTGGTGTCGCTGTTCCTGCGGTACGGCGTGCGCTGTGTCGAGGCGGCCGGATTCACCCGGATCACCCCGGCCCTGGTGCGGCTGCGCTACCACGGGGCGACCCGCGATCCGCGCGGCCTTCCGGTGGCCGGGCGGCACGTGGTGGCCAAGGTGTCCCGGCCCGAGGTCGCCGAGGCGTTCCTCGCCCCGGCGCCGGCCCCGCTGCTGGAGCGGCTGGTGGCGGCCGGCGCACTCACCGTGGAGGAGGCCGCCATCGCGGGTGAACTCCCGGTCAGCGGCGACCTGTGCGTGGAGTCGGACTCCGGTGGGCACACCGACGGCGGCGTGGCGCTCGCCCTGCTGCCCAGCATCGCGCGGTTGCGCGACGCGGCCGGGGCCGCCCGTGGTTACCCGCGGCGGATCCGGGTGGGCGCGGCCGGCGGGCTCGGCACCCCGGAGGCGGTGGCGGCGGCCTTCCTGCTCGGGGCGGACTTCGTGCTCACCGGGTCGGTCAACCAGTGCTCGCGGGAGGCCGGGACCGCCCCCGAGGTGAAGGAGATGCTGGCCGGGCTGGACGTCCAGGACACCACCTACGCGCCGGCCGGCGACATGTTCGAACTGGGTGCCCGGGTGCAGGTGGTGCGCAAGGGCACGATGTTCCCGGCCCGGGCGAACCGGCTCTACCAGCTGTACCGCAGCCACGAATCGCTGGAGGAACTGGACGCGCCCACCCGGCGGTCGCTGGAGGAGCAGTGCTTCGGCCGGCCGATCGACGAGGTCTGGCAGGAGACCGCGGAGCGCCTGCGGCGGACCGACCCCGAGGAGCTGGCCAGGGCGGAGCGCTCGCCCCGGCACCGGATGGCGCTGGTCTTCCGTTGGTACTTCGCGCACTCCACCCGCCTGGCCATGCGCGGCGAGCCGGAGGGCCGGATCAACTACCAGATCCACTGCGGGCCGGCGATGGGCGCGTTCAACCGCTTCGTGGCCGGCACCGAGCTGGCCGACTGGCGGCACCGCCACGTGGACGTCATCGCCGACTGGTTGATGGCCGGCGCGGCCGAGGTCCTGACGGATCGTCTTCTCGCCATGACCCGTGCGCAAAACTGAGCAGGATTCCACAGGCGGCCTGAATAGGGTTTGCCGAGGATTTCCGGAACACGTCCGGCGTACGCCGGAATTCGATGAGGAGGTCTCGTGGGAACACCAGAACCGGGTATTCCGTCTGCCAATCGCCAGACGGTGCTCGCGCCGGAGGAGATCCTGCACTCCGGGAACTCCGGAATGATCGTCGAACGCGTCGCCCAGGCCCGTAGCGAATTCCACTCCGAGTCGCGGGAGTTCGCCCGGGAGCTCGCCGAGCACATCAACACCACCCAGCAGGGCATCGCCAGCGTCTTCGTCTACGAGGAGACGTTCGGCACCAAGGACCTGGTGCACTGGCTGATCCACCTCAAGTCCATGGACCACTACGAGACGATGGTCGCCATGGGCCGCGAGGACGAGGGCTACCGCTCGCTCTTCGGCAAGGCCCGGATCCCCGACGCCAAGGGTGGCGGCGGCTGGACCCGGATGTTCCTCGACGGCTCGCTGCAGGAGACCGTGCTGCTGCCGCAGTTCTGGGGCATGTACGGCACCGCCGTGGACGGCAGGCTGGAACGCGAGAGCCGGGTCTACCGCGAGCGGACCGACACCGTGGTGCTCCCGCCCGCCCGCCACCAGACCCGCCAGCCGGACTGGCAACTGCTGCACTCCGCCAACGCGGGCATCATGATCCACCGCACCGCCCAGATCATCTACGACTTCCGCTCCGAGGCCCGGCAGTTCGCCCGCGAGGCCGCCGACGCGATCAACGACAACCTGGCCGGCGAGGCCACCGTGCTGCTGTACGAGGACGCCTTCGGCCAGGCGGACCGGATCCACTGGCTGATCCACATGCGCTCGCTCGGCACCTACCAGCGACTGCTCCAACTGCACGTCCAGAACGAGAGCGTGCGGGAGATCTTCTTCCGCGAGCGCGCTCCGGAGAAGGGGCCCGGCACCTGGGCCCGGATGTTCGTCCAGGGCAGCTTCCAGGACGTCGCCCTCACCCCGCATCACTGGGGCCTGTACGCCACGGACGTCCCGCCGGCGGGCTGACCCTTGCGCCACGACCAGGAGGTGCCGGCCATGAACGGCCGCAGTCTGCACGAGATCTTCGAGGAGCGAGTCCGGGAAGCACCCGACCGGATCGCCGTCACCGCGCCGGACAGCCGGCTGACCTACCGCGAACTCGACTGGAGAGCTGGCGAGTTGGCTGCCAGACTGACCGCGCTCGGGGTGCGCCCCGGCACCCTGGTCGGGCTCTGCGCGCACCGCGGTGCCGAGCTCGTCATCGGGATGCTGGGCATCCTCAAGTCCGGTGGCGCGTACGTCCCGCTGGACCCCGACTACCCGGCTGCCCGGCTCGGCGAGCTACTGGCGGACACCGGGGTCCGCCTGGTGGCCGCGACGGTCGAGGCCGCGGCCGCGCTGCCGCCCGGTGCGCAGGTCCAGGTGCTGCCGGTCACCGCGGAAGGCCCGGAGCCCACCGACGGCCCGCCGTCCGCCGCCGAGCGGGTGGCGGTGCCCGACGACAGCCCCGCCTACGTCATCCACACCTCCGGCTCCACCGGCCGGCCCAAGGGCGTCCTGGTCGAACACCGGCAGGTGGTCCGGCTGTTCACCGCCACCCGGGACGGGTTCGGCTTCGGAGCCGACGACGTCTGGACGGTGTTCCACTCGGCCTCCTTCGACTTCTCGGTCTGGGAGATCTGGGGCGCGCTGCTGCACGGCGGCCGGCTGGTCGTGGTGCCCAAGCGGATGCTGCGTCTTCCGGCCGAACTGCATGCGCTGCTGCGCGCCGAACGCGTCACCGTGCTCAACCAGACCCCTTCCGCCTTCCGTCAGCTCGCGGCGGCCGACGCGGAAGCGGGCGGTGCGGACGAACTCGCCCTGCGGCTGGTGGTGTTCGGCGGCGAACGGCTGGAACTCCGGGATCTCGCGGGCTGGTTGGAGCGGCACGGCGACCAGCACCCCCGGCTCGTCAACATGTACGGCATCACCGAGACCTGCGTGCACGTCACCTACCGGCCGATCCTCCGGGGCGACCTGGAGCGGCCCGGGGAGAGCCCGATCGGCGTCCCGCTGCCCGACCTCGCGGTACGGCTGGTCGGCGAGGACGGGAAGCCCGTCGCGGACGGCACGCCCGGTGAGATCTGGGTGTCCGGCCCCGGCCTGGCCCGGGGCTACCTGGGCCGCCCGGAGCTGACCGAGGAGCGCTTCGTGACCCGGGACCTCGACGGCGCCGGGCCCGTCCGCCACTACCGCTCCGGCGACCTGGCGGTCCGGGCGGCCGACGGCGGACTGTGCTACCTCGGCCGCATCGACGACCAGTTGAAGGTCCGGGGCTTCAGGATCGAGCCGCGCGAGATCGAGGAGTGCCTGCTCGGCCACCCGGAGGTGGCGGCCGCCGTGGTGGTCGCGCACGACCACGACGGCGACCGGCGCCTCGCGGCGTTCACCGTGCCCACGGCCGGCGCCGAGCGGGACGGCCTGCCGGCCCGGCTGGCCGCGCACGCCACCGCCGCGCTCCCCGACCACTTGAGACCCGCGGTGCACCGGGTGCTGGACCGGCTGCCGCTGACCCCGCAGGGCAAGACCGACCGCGCGGCGCTGCGCCGGCTGCTGGACGAGGAACCGGCCCCCACGCCGCGGGCGGTGCCGCCCGGCGACACCCGGGCGCAGCTGACCTCGATCGTCCACGAGGTGCTGCGCGGTACCGAGCCGCCGCCCGCTGAGGCGGACCTGTTCGACCTCGGCGCCACCTCACTGGCGTTCGTCCGGATCATCGCCCAGGTCAACCGCCACTACGGGCTCCGGCTCACCGGCAGCGAGCTGATGGGCGAGGCCACCATCGCCCGGCTGGCCGACTGCGTTGCCCGGCAGACCGCCTGACGCACCGTCGGAATTCCGGCGGCCCACGACACCACCCGCGTGAAGGAGCACAGACATGACCGCGACCGGAGCGGGACGTGCGTTCGCACTGTCCCCCGAGGAGCTGGAGAGCTTCCGCACCAACGGCTTCTTCGGTCCCTTCAAGGTCTACGAGCCGGCGGAGATGACCGGCACCTGGCGGCGCGAGCGGCTCAGCCTGATGGACCGCTCGATGGCCGTGTACGGCGACGAGGCCGCCGCCTCCGGCAACACCAACATCTCCAACTACGACCGCCACCTCGACTCCGGCTTCCTGGCCGACCACATCTGCCAGGAGCGGATCGTCGACCGGGTCACCAGCGTCCTCGGCCCGGACGTGCTCTGCTGGCGGACCGAGTTCTTCCCCAAGTACCCGGGCGACGAGGGCACCGACTGGCACCAGGCCGACACCTTCGCGAACGCCTCCGGCACCCCGCAGATCCTCTGGCCGGACGAGTTCAAGGAGTTCGGCGGCACCATCACCGTCTGGACCGCGTTCACCGAGGCGAGTGTCGACAACGGTTGCCTCCAGTTCATCCCCGGATCGCACGAGCAGATGAACTACGACGAGACCAAGAAGATGCACTACGACCCGGACCGGATCAACCGTCAGGACAAGCAGGGCACCCGGCGTGGCTTCTTCGGCTACGACTACCGGGAGCTCCAGAAGGACCCGGACTTCGAGCCTGACGAGTCCCGGGCCGTCTCGATGGTGATGCGCCCCGGAGAGGCCATCATGTTCTGGTCCACCCTGATGCACGCCTCGCACCCGCACAGCGGCACCGGCCCGATGCGGCTCGGCTTCGCCTCCCGCTACGTGCCGACCTCCGTGCGCGTCTACCCGGACACCGAGGCCATCGAGGAGTACGGCGGCACGGTCTCGCTGGGCCGCTACGGCGCCGTGCTGGTCTCCGGCCGGGACACCCACGGACACAACCGGCTGACGGACCGCACCACGCGGGGCCATGTCTTCCCGGTCCGCTGAGCCGGCCGCCGGGGTGGCCACCGTGCCCGCCACGGCCGCCCCGTGGCCCGACCGCCTCGCCCGGGCGGTGCTGTCGCTGCGGCCGCTGCTCGACGTACTGCCCGGCCCGGTATCGGTGGACGGCGGGACGCGGGCCGAGGCCGCGCAGCGGGTGCTGCACCGGACGACCGACCTGCTGGGGCTGCCCCGGATCGAGGTGCGGCCCGGCGGGACGAAGGCCACCTTCGACCGGGTGGTCGGCGAGTGCCTCGGCCTGGCGGACCTGCCCATCGACGACCCGGATCCGGTGGAGCGGACCGACGCGGCCGCGAGGGCGGCGCTCGCCGCCGACTTCGACCGCTTCACCACCCGGTTGGAGGCCGTCTCACCGGACGGCGTCCCGCTGCGCGTGCACACCGCAGGCGATCCCGCCGACCGGGCCGTCGTCCTGGTCCTCGCCCCCGGAATGCCGGCCCGGCTCGCCGAGCACTGGATCCGTGAACTCGCCCGCGAGCACCACGTGGTGACCTGGGAGAGCCGCGGCCTGTTCGGCGACCTCGCCGCGCCGCCGCCCGCGGACTACGGGGTGCCGGCCCAGGCCGGCGACCTGGTGGCGGCGATGGACCGGGCGGGAGTACGGCAGGCCCATGTGGCCGGACTCTGCGGCGGGGCCGTGCTCGCGGTCGCCGCCGCGGCCCGGTGCCCGGACCGGATCGCCTCGCTCAGCCTCTGGCACGGCGACTTCGACCTCGGCCCGGACAGCCCCAAGACCGACCACCAGCGCAACCTCCAGGCGCTGATGGAGCTGGCCGCCCTCGACCGGTCCTCGGCCGAGGCGATCCACGCGACACTGCTCGAGGCGATCGGCGGCGATGTGCCGGCCGAGCTCGCGCCGCTGGTGCTCTACCCGTATGCGACGATCGAACTGTTCGCCCGTTATTGCGAGTTGAACAGCGCGGTGATGGGGACGGACCTGCGCCCCGAGCTCGCCCGGGTCACCGCCCCGGCGCTGGTGGTCACCAGCGAGGACGACGGCACCGCGCACCCGGAGGGGTCCGCGCGGGTCGCCGGAGCACTCGCCGGGGCGAGGCTGCTGATCCGTCCGCACGGCGACCACCTCTCGCTGTTCCGGGGTGGTCCGGACCTGCTCGGGGCGCTGGCCCGGTTCCTCGCCGACCAGCACGCCCAGGCCCGGCCCAGCGGATCCGGCCTGCCGTGACACCGACGGCGGGCGGGGGCGGGGCGCGCGATCCGGTGCGACGCGCGTTCCGGTGCCCGTCCGGTCGGTCCGTCTGCCCCGGCCCCGGGAGTCGTGACGCCGGGTCGTGACACCGCCCCGCTCCTCCGCCCCTCCGCTTCCGTCCCGCTCGTGAAGGCCGCCCGCCTGCCCCGGCCCGGCCCGCCTGCCCCGGCCCGGCCCGCCGTACCGGCGCCGTGAAGGAGAAGACATGGACCAGCATCAGGCCGCCGAGACGGTGGTGCGGATCGTCGGCGGCGTCCTGCCCGCCGGCTCGGATCTGTCCCTGGACACCCCGCTGCGCGACTACGGGCTGGCCTCGCTCGCGGTGACCCGGCTCACGGTGAAGCTCCAGGCCGAGCTGGGCGTCAGGGTGGGCACCGACTGGCTGGCGGGCGGCGCGGACACCCGGTGGCTGATCGAGCGGGTCACCGGTCTGCTGGCCGAGGCGGACACACCGGCGGTGCGGCCGGGTCCGGCCCCGGCGCAGCCGGATCAGGCGAACCGGCACGAGCCGTTCCCGCTGACCCCGGTCCAGCAGGCCTACCTGGTCGGCCGCGACCCGGACCTGGCCGCCGACCCGGTCGGCTGCCGGCACTACCGGGAGTTCGCGGTGCCCGCGCTGGACGGCGAGCGGATGGCCGCGGCCTGGCGACGGACGGTCGGCCACCACGACATGCTGCGGATGGAGCTCGACGAGCTCGGCCGCCAGCTGATCGCACCCCGCCCGGCCGACGACGCCGTACCCGTGCACCGGCTCACCGACGCCGACCCGGCAGAGTTCGAGCAGCATCTGCTGGCCGTCCGGCGCCGGCTGACCGCCCCGGAGCCGGGAGGACCGCCGCACCGGGTGGAGGTCTCGCTCGGCCCGGGCGACTGTGGCGTCGTCCATCTGGACATCGACGGCATGCTCACCGACGGCCACGGCCTGGCGGTGCTGCTGGAGGACTGGTGGCAGTGCTACCGGGACCCGGGGTACGAACCGGCCGAGGCCGCGGTCACCGTGCGCGAGGCCGTCCTGGCGCTGCACGCCCGGCGGCGCGACCCGGAGCACCGCGTCGACCTCGAGTACTGGCTGGAGCGGCTGGCCGGGCGGACGGGTGCCCCGGCCGCCGCCGCGGAACGCCCGGCCGAGCGCCCCGGCGGCCACCCGCGCCGCTCCCTCGCCGCGGCGCTCACCCCCGCCCAGTGGTCGGCACTGCGGACCCGGGCGGCCGCGCTCGGCGTGTCGCCGACGGCACTGGTGCTGGCCGCCTTCGTCGAGGTGATGACCGCCCCGGCGCCCGGCCGGCCGTTCGCGCTGGTGCTCACCACCAGCGACCGGGTCCGGCTGCCCCACGGGACGGACCGGCTGGTCGGCCCGTTCACCTCCACCGCCGTCCTACCGGTCGTACCGGATCCGGAGCACTCCTTCGACGAGTCCGCCCAGGTCCTGCACCGGGAGCTGTGGCGGGGCCTCGAACACGGCGGAGCCTGTGGCGTGGAGGTGCTGCGGGAGCTGCGGGCCCGGGAGCACGGCGCCGAACCGCCCGCCCTGCCGGTGGTCTTCACCAGCCTGCTCGACACCGGCACCGGCGGCACCGACGGGTTCACCCGCCACCTGGTGCACGCCACCAGCCGCACCTCCGGGATCGGCCTCGACCACCAGATGTGGGAGGCCGACGGCGCCCTGCACTACCGCTGGGACGTCGCCGACGGCCTGCTCGCCCCCGGAGCCGCCGACACCCTGTTCACCAGCCTCGGCAACACACTGCGCGAACTGGCCGCGCCCGAGGCCGACGACCACGAGCTGCGCCCGCTCAACCAGCTCCAGCAGGCGTACTACGTCGCCCGCGCGCAGGGCCGCACGCCCTGGGACGGCTGCCAGGTCTACCACGCCTTCGAGGTGGACGAGTTGGACACCGGCCGGCTGGAGGACGCCTGGCACGCCCTGACCGAGCGGTACGAGTGCCTGCGCAGTCACGTCACCCGGGGCGGTGAGCTGCAGGTGCGCCGAACGGCCGGCCCGCGCCGCCGGATCCCCGTCATCGACCTGTCCACGGCCACCCCGCAGGAGGAGTCGGCCACCCTGGACGCGTTGCGCGACGCCATGGCCGGCACCGCCTTCCCGCTCGGCCACTGGCCGCAGGCCGACCTCCGGGTGACCAGACACGGATACGGCGGTGCCACCGTGCACTGCGCGATCGACCTGACCATCGCGGACGGCCGCAGCCTCCATCTGATGCTGCGCGAACTCGTGCGCGAATACGCGGCGCCCACCGCACCGGCACGCCCGTCGCCGGCCGGCGACCCCCCGCCGGCGCCGACCGCCGAGGAGCGTGCGGCCTGCGCCGCGTACTGGCGCGAGCGGTTCACCGGCATGCCCCCGGGGCCGGTGCTGCGAGCCGGCACCGACCGCCGGCGGAGTCGACGCTCCGGGGTGCTCACCGGCTGGCGGGAGGTCCGGGCCGCCGCCGAGCGGCGCGGGCTGAGCCCGGACGCCGTCCTGCTGGCCGTCCTCACCGAAGCCGTCGCCACCCGCACCGAAGGCGACTTCACGGTGCCCGCCGTCCGCTGGCTGCCGGGTGACGAGCAGCGGCGGCCCGGGGAGTACACCGGGCTCAGCTGGATCACCCACGGGTCGGCCGGACTCCCGCTCGCCGAACGGGCAGCGGCCCACCAGGCCCAGTTCGACCGGGACGACGCGTCCGGGGCCGCTGCGGACGGACTCGCCGCCCTGCGCCGGGTGGTCATGAAGGAACGGGCCGGCCGCGCCTTCGCCCTCCCGGTCGTCCACACCGGTCTGCTCGAACTCACCGAGCACGCCCCGCCGCCCGGCGTCCGGCTCGGCCGGTGGATGACGTACACCCCCGACGTATCGCTGGACGCCATCTGCGTCGAGCAGGGCGACGAACTGCACTACCACTGGGACGCGGTGCCCGCCGACTTCGCCGACGGGGACCTGGAGGCGATGTTCGCCGCGTACCGGCGGCTGCTGGGCGGCCTCGGCGCCGACCTGGCCGAGGGACCGGTGCAGGGTACCGGCCCGGTGGTCAAGGGTGCCGGCCCGGCCGAGCGCGACCTGGTGCTGTACCGGTGGAACGACACCGCCGTACCGCTCCCCGACGAGCGGCCGGTCCACCTGTTCTTCGAGGACCGGGCACGGGAGGACCCGGACGCCGTCGCACTGGTCCACTCCGGCGGCACGGTCCGCTACCGGGACCTCGACCGCACCGCCAACGGCATCGCCCGCCGGCTGCGCGCCCTCGGCGCCGGCCCGGACCAGGTGGTGGCCGTCTCCGCCCGGCGCGGGCCCGCCATGATCGCCGCCGTGCTAGGCGTACTCAAGGCCGGCGCCGCCTATCTGCCGATCGAGCCCTCGGCGCCGGTGGACCGTGCTGCCGCGATGCTGGCGGACGCCGGCGCCCGGCTGCTGCTCACCACCTCCGACACCGAGCGCGGGCCCGCGCCGGCCGGGATCACCGTGGCCGAGATCGACCGGGGCATCGTGCCCTGCGACACTCCACCGCCGCCGACCGCCGACGCGGACTCCATCGCCTACGTGATCTTCACCTCCGGCAGCACCGGCCGGCCCAAGGGCGTCGCCGTCGCCCACCGCTCGGTGCGCAACCTGCTGCACTGGTGCTGGCGGACCTTCTCCTTCGGGCCGGGCGACCTGGGACTGATGGTCACCTCGCTCGGCTTCGACCTGTCCGTCTTCGACATCTTCGGCCTGCTCGGCAGCGGCGCCGCGCTCTACCTGGCCGACGAACGCCAGCAGAAGGACCCCGAACTCCTGCTCGGCCTCCTGCTGGAACAGCCGATCACCTTCTGGAACTCGGCCCCGACCACGCTCGCCCAGCTGATGCCGCTGCTGGCCGACCGGGCCGCCGGCCGGCCGGGCGCCGACGACCTGCGACTGGTCTTCCTCAGCGGCGACTACACACCGCTGTCGCTGCCTGACGAGCTGCGCGCCATCTTCCGCCGCGCCGAGCTGGTCAGCCTCGGCGGCGCCACCGAGGCCACCGTCTGGTCCAACTACCACCGGGTGGACGCCGTCGATCCGGCCTGGCGGAGCATCCCGTACGGCCGGCCGATCGACAACTCGCGCTACTACATCCTCGACGAGTCCCTGGAGCCCTGCCCGGTCGGGGCGGAGGGCGAACTGTTCATCGCCGGCAACTGCCTGGCCGTCGGCTACCACAACCGGCCCGAGCTCACCGCCGAACGCTTCCTGGCCGACCCGTTCGTTGTCGAACCAAGCCAGCGGATGTACCGGACCGGGGACCGGGCCGCCTTCGGACCGGACGGTGTGATCACCTTCCTCGGCCGGGCCGACACCCAGGTCAAGATCCGCGGACACCGGGTCGAGCTGGGAGAGATCGAACACCGCCTGCGCAGCCATCCCGGGGTCAAGGAGGCGGTGATCCAGATCCGCACCGACTCCGCGGGCGACCAGAAGGTGGTCGGCTACCTCATCCCCGACGGCGCCGCCCCGTCCGTACCGGAGCTGCGCGGGTACGCCGCACGGACCCTGCCCGACTACATGGTCCCCAACCACCTGATCTTCCTGACCTCGCTGCCGGCCACCGCCAACGGCAAGCTGGACCGGGCCGCGCTGCCCTGGCCCCCGCCGGCCCCGGCCGAGCAGGGTGCGACGCCCGGCGATGCCGCTGCGCCCGCCGAAGCCGCCGTGCGGGCCGACGCCGCCCGGCTGACCGAGGAGATCACCGCGATCGTCACCGGCCTGCTCGACGGTCAGCCGGTCGACCCCGACCAGGACCTCTGGGACCAGGGCGCCACCTCGTTCACCGTGGTGCGGATCTCGCAGGCGCTCCAGAAGCGCCACGGGGTACGCATCCCGGTCAGCGTGCTGCTGGACTCGCCCACCGTCGCCGGGATCGCCCGCGCCCTCGCCGGGCAGCCGGCCGGGCAACCGTCCGATCAACTGGCAGCCCCCACCCAGCGGTTGGCCGTCCCGGTCGCCGACGCCCCTTCGGTAACCGACGCCCCTTCGGTCGCGGAAGCGTCTTCGGCTGCCGATGCCCGCCCGGCCGCCCCCGAGCCGGTGGACCTGCTCTCTCCCGAGCAGCAGGCCGCGTTCAAGGCCGCCCGCTGGAACCTGCGAGCCGACACGCCCGCCGAGCCGGCCCTGCCGCTGCCGATCCCGGAGGACTCGCCCGGCTGGTTCACCGCCCGCGCGACCCGGCGGACCTTCACCCGGGGGCCGCTCCCGGTTTCCGCGCTCGCCGCCCTGCTGGCCCGGCTGCGGGTCAGCACCGTCGGCGGCCGGGAGCGGCGGGCCTACCCGTCCGCCGGGGACACCTACGCCGTCCAGACCTACCTGCACGTGCGCCCCGGCGGTGTCGAGCAACTGGCCGCCGGAATCCACTACTACGACCCGTACGGGCACCGGCTGCGACTGGTCAATCCGGACCCCGCCGTCGACCGCTCGGCGCACTTCTTCTACAACCGGCCGGTGTTCGACCACGCCGCCTTCGAGATCTACCTGATCGGCCAGACCCGGGGTATCGAGCCGCTGTACGGTCCGGACGCCGAACGCTTCCTGCTGCTGGAGGCCGGCTACCTGGGGCAGAACCTGATGGCCGCCCAACAGGAGACCGGGGTCGCCCTGTGCCCGATCGGCAGCCTCGCCTTCGACGCGGTCCGCGCCGAGCTGCGCCTCGACGAGGGCCACCGCTTCCTGCACGCCTTCCTCGGCGGCGGTCTCGCCGACCGCGTGCCGGCCCCGGAGGGCCGGCCGGCGCACCTGCAGAAGGCGGACCGGCACCGGACGGACTCGGACCGGGTGGACCCGCACCGGGCGGATCCGCACGGCGGAGCGGCCGTCATCGGGCTGGCAGGCAGCTACCCCGACGCGGCCACCCCCGACGAACTGTGGCGCAACCTCGTCGCCGGCCGGCGCTCGATCGGCGTTCCGCCGGCCGCCCGCGCGGCCGAGACCGGAGCGACCCCGGGCGGGTACCTCGCCGACATCGACGGATTCGACCGTGCGTTCTTCCGGCTCTCCCCGGCCGAGGCCCGCTCGCTCGACCCGCAGCTGCGCCTGCTGCTGCAGAGCGTCCTGCAGTGCCTGGAGGACGCCGGACACACCCCGGAGTCACTGCGCCGCGCCGCTCCCCGTACCGGCGTGTTCACCGCCACGATGTGGAACGACCACCAGCACGTCGGTGCCCGGGAGTGGGAGCGCACCGGCCGGGCCGAGGTGTCCGGCGTCGCGTCGGACATCCCGAACCGGATCTCGCACGCCTTCGGGTTCCGCGGTCCGAGCCTCGCGGTCAACACCTCCTGCTCGTCCTCGCTCACCGCACTCCACCTGGCGGTGGAGTCGCTGGAACGGGGGGAGTGCGACGCCGCCGTCGTCGGCGCGGCCAACCTGATCGCCCACCCGTACCACACGGCGGTCCTGGACGGCTTCGGACTGGTCGTCCAGCACGGCGTGCGGGGCGCGTTCGACGCCGCCGCGAGCGGCTGGTCGCCCGGCGAGGGCGTCGGTGCGCTGCTGCTGCGCCGGGCCGACGACGCCCGGCGCGACGGCGACCACGTGCACGGGGTGGTCGAGGGCACCTGGGTGGACTTCGCCGGCAACTCCGACCAGTTCGGCGCACCCGACGTGTCCGCCCTGCACGACTCGATGGCCCGGGCGCTCCGGCGCGCCGGCGTCACCGCCGACGACATCTCCTACGTCGAGTGCGCGGCCACCGGCGCCGCCCTCGCCGACGCCGCCGAGATCGAGGCGCTGGGCCGGCTGTTCCACGGCCGCGCCGAGGACCCGGTGCCGATCGGCACCCTCAAGGCCGGCATCGGCCACCTGGAGGCCGCCTCCGGCCTCGCCCAGCTCACCAAGGCCCTGCTCCAGCTTCGCCACCGTCGGATCGCCCCGACCCCGGTGGCCGAACGACTCAGCCCGCTGATCGACTGGGAGGGGGTACCGCTGCGCCTCGCCGACCGGGCCCGGGACTGGCGGACGTCGTCCGGCGCGCCGCTGTGGACCCTGGTCAACGCGGTCGGGGCGACCGGCTCGCTCGCCCACGCGGTGCTGCGCTCGGCCACCGCGGACGACCTGCGTCCGGCCGGCCAAGCGGCGCCCGACGGGCCGAGGACGGCAGTACTCTCCGGCCGGTCGGAGGATGAACTGCGGTCCGCAGCCTCGCAGTTGGCCGAGTACCTGGCCGGCGCCGACCCCGACCCGGCGGATCTCGCCTTCACCCTGCAGACGGGTCGGATACCGCACAGCCACCGCTTCGCGGCGGCCTGCGCGGACCTGGCCGTGCTACGGGCCGAGCTGGCCGACCACCTGGCCGGTCTGCCGCCGGCGTCGCCGGCCGACGAGGCGGCCGTCCGGTGGCTCGCCGGGGAGGACGTCGACTGGGCCGTCCGCTGGTCCCGGCCCGCCCGCCGGATTCCGCTGCCCGCCCGCCGCTTCCCGGCGGCCCGCCTCCAGCCCGGCCGGGAGCAGCCGGCCCCGGACGCCGTCGCAGCCCAGGACCACCCGGCCGGTGAAGAGGCGGCGCGGCGGCTCGTCGAGGTCTTCGCCGAGGTGTCCGGTCTGCCGGCCGACCGACTGGATCCGCGCACCCCGCTGGAGGAACTCGGTCTGACCTCCTATCTGGTCGCCCGGCTGACCGCCCGACTGCGGGACGACTTCGGCACCGTCCCGACCACGCTGTTCTTCGAACACCGTGACCTGGCGGGAATCGCCCGGGCGGTGGTCGGCCGGTCCGTCCCACGGCCGGTGGCTGACTCCTCGCCGGACCCGAGGCCCGAGGCGCCGCGCGACACCGACGTCGCCGTGATCGGCCTCGCCGG
The DNA here is from genome assembly GCF_055579945.1 of Kitasatospora sp. NPDC032150. Taxonomy (NCBI): domain Bacteria; kingdom Bacillati; phylum Actinomycetota; class Actinomycetes; order Kitasatosporales; family Streptomycetaceae; genus Kitasatospora; species Kitasatospora sp. NPDC032150. Next base: position 33,270 of record NZ_JBVIMH010000027.1, read on the forward strand.
CCGCTACCCCGGCTCGCCCACGCCGGACGCCCTGTGGGAGCACCTGACGGCGGGCCGCGACCTGGTCACCGCACTGCCCGCGGACCGGCGGCGCGGACGGGCCGGCGAGGAGCTGATGTGGGGCGGATTCCTCGACCACGTGGACCGCTTCGACCCGCTGCTGTTCGGCATCGCCCCCAACGACGCCGATCTGATGGACCCCCAGGAGCGGCTGCTGCTGGAAGTGGTGTGGGAGACCCTGGAGGACGCGGGCTACCCGCGCGAGCGGCTGCGCCGCGCCCATGACCGCATGGTCGGCGTCTTCGTCGGGTCGATGCACAACGAGTACCCGTACTTCGGCGTGGAACGCTCGCTGACCGGCCGCCCGGTGGCCACCGGCGGCACCCCGGCCGGAATCGCCAACCGGGTCTCCTACGTGCTGGACGCGCACGGGCCGAGCCTCACGGTCGACACCATGTGCTCCTCCTCGCTGACCGCCGTCCACCTCGCCGTCCGGAGCCTGCAGGCCGGCGAGTGCCGAGTCGCACTGGCCGCCGGGGTCAACCTCTCGCTGCACCCCAACAAGTACCTGCAGCAGCGGGATCTGGGGATGACCTCGACCGACCACCGCTGCCGGGGATTCGGCGCGGGCGGGGACGGCTTCGTACCCGGGGAGGGCGTCGGGGCGGTGCTGCTCAAGCCGCTGGCGGCGGCGCGGGCCGACGGCGACCGGATCCTCGGGGTGATCAAGGGGACGGCGGTGAACCACGGCGGCCGGACCAACGGCTACACGGTGCCCGACCCGGTGGCACAGGGGCGGGTGGTGGCCGAGGCGCTGCGCGTGGCCGGTGTGGCGGCCCAGACGGTCGGCTACCTCGAGGCGCACGGCACCGGTACCGCGCTCGGCGATCCGGTGGAGATCGCCGGCCTGTGCGCGGGCTACGGCGAACTACCGGCAGGATCGGTCGCGTTGGGCACGGTCAAGTCCAACATCGGGCACCTGGAGGCGGCCGCCGGGATCGCCGGGCTGACCAAGGTGCTGCTCCAGCTACGGCACCGCCGGCTCGTACCCTCGCTGCACACCGAGGAGTTGAACCCGGGGATCGACTGGGCCGCCTCGCCGTTCCGGGTGCAGCGTTCGGTGGCCGACTGGCCCAGCCCCGGTGCCGGACTGCCCAGGCGGGCCGGCCTCAGCTCGTTCGGGGCCGGTGGCGCCAACGCGCACCTGGTGGTGGAGGAGTACCTGCCGGCGGCACACCAGGAGCAGTCGTCGGAGGGGGTCGTCGGGGCGGACGGCGGGCAGCCCCGGCTGGTGGTGCTTTCCGCCCGCACCGACCAGGCGCTGCGCACGCTCGCCGGGCGGCTCGCCGCCCACCTGCACGCCGGCGGGCCCGCTGCCGGAACCCTCGCGGACCTCGCGTACACCACCCAGGTCGGGCGGGAGGCGCTGCGCGAGCGGTTGGCCCTGGTCGTCCGCAGCTTGCCCGAACTCGCGGACCGGCTCGACGAGTTCGCGGGAGGCGGCACCGAGGAGCTGCGCGGACGGGCCACCGGACCGGCCTGGTACACCGGGGCACCGGACCCGGCCGACCCGAGCGGGGACGAGCCCGAGGAGATCGGCCGCCGCTGGGTGGCGGGTACGGCCTGGGACTGGGCGGCCTGGCACCGGGGTGAAGCGCGCCGGATCGTTCCGCTGCCCCGGTATCCGTTCGACCGCCGCCGCTGCTGGCTGCCGGAGGACGGGCCGGACCGCACCGGAGCGGCGCCGGGTGTGGAGGCGGTGCCGGATGCGGGGACGTCGGCCGTAACGCCCGAGGCGTCCGTCGTAGCACCCGAGCCGCTCGGCGTCCCGTTGCGTGAGCGGCTCTGGACGCCGGCCGTCCGGCCGGACGCGGTGGGCGTCCCGGGCGCGGGACCCGTCCTGGTCCTGGCCGGACCGGGCAGCGGTGAGCTCGCTGCGCAGGTCGCCGCCGCGCTCGGAGACGAGCGGACCCGGGTAGTGCACGAGACGGCGGACGGCTTCGAGCGGGTGGACCTCGCAGGGGTCGGCGGGATGTTGGACCTGACCGACCTGCGGCGGCCGGACGACGGCCAGGGGCCCTGGCAGGCCCGGGTCGCGCTCCTGCAGGAGCTGATCCGGGGCGGGCACGGGCCGCTCCGCCTGCTCCAGGTCACCTCGGGCCTCCAGGACGCGCCGGGGGTCCGGCCCTCACTGGCCGGTGCCCGCGTGGCCGGATTCGTCCGCATGCTCGGCGCGGAGTACCCGCGCATCCGGGCGACCCAGCTGGACACCGACCGCCCCTCGGCGGCCGACCTCGTGGCCGAGTGGGCGGCCGCCGACGCCCCCGCCGAGGTCTGCCACCGGGACGGCCGGCGGCTGGTGCCGGGCTGGACGACGATCGCCGCTCCGGCCGCCCCCCCGCTGCAGGCCGATCCCCGACGCGTCTACCTGGTGACCGGGGGAACCCGTGGCCTGGGCGCGCTGGCGGCCCGTCACCTGGCCGAGCGCGGTGCCCGCCGGGTCGTGCTGACCGGGCTGCGCGGCCTGCCGCCGCGCGAGCAGTGGGACGGTACGGCGCTCGGCCCGGAGAGCGCCGAGGCGATCCGGACGGTCCGGGGGCTGGAGCGCGACGGCGTGCGCGTCATGCTGTTCGGTGGTCGGCTGTCCGAGCGGTCCCGGCTGGCGGCCTTCCTCGCCGAGGTGCGCGGCGGCCTCGGGCCGATCGGCGGCGTGGTCCACTGCGCCGGTGTCGGCGCGGGCGGCCCGGCCGCGTTCGCGCACAAGAGCGTCGAGGGCATGCGCGAGGTGCTGGAGCCGAAGGCCGAGGGCCTGGAGACGCTGGCCGAACTGGTCGCAGGGGACCGTCCCGACTTCTTCGTGGTCTTCTCCTCGGTCTCCGCGGCGCTGCCGCAACTCGCCGCCGGCGTCAGCGAGTACGCGGCGGCCAACGCCAACGCGGACTTCCTCGCGCGCCATTGGTCCCGGTTGGGGCACGGCCGGTTCCGTGCCGTGCAGTGGCCGGCCTGGTCGCAGAGCGGCTCGGCCGGGCCGGCGGCCCTGGACGCCTGCGTCCGCGCGGGTGTCGGCACCCTGACCGACGCACAGGGGCTGGCGGTCCTCGACTGGGCCGCGACCGCCGACGGGCCGGCCGTCGTACTGCCCGCCCCGGGAGCACTCCCGGCCGGCCGTACGGAGGTTCCCCGGTCGGTACCCGTCGTGACGGCATCCGAGCTCGCGCCGGTGGTCGCTGGGCCGTCACACGCGGGGCCGTCGCAGATACCCGCTGTCCCCGACGGAGCCGGGCGTGCGGACGCCCCGGCCGTCACCGTGGAAGAGGTGCCCGGCTGGCTGGCCGAGGTCTTCGAGGAGGTCGTCGGTATCCCGTCGGCCGAACTGGAGCCCGCCGCCTCCTTCGCCGAACTCGGCGTGGAGTCCGTGATGCTGGCCGAGCTGGTGGTACGGATCGAACAGCGCACCGGGCGGCCGCTGGAGCCCACGGTGCTGCTGGATCACCCCACTCCGGGGGAGTTGGCCCGGCGGCTGGCGGCCGACGGTGCGGCGACCACCGGGGCCAAGGTCGCCGGGACCCACGTCGTCGCCGCCCCGCTCGGGGACGCCGTGGTCGACGGTACGGCGAGCGGGAGTCCCACCGTCGGCACGGCGCCCGGCGACGGCGGGACGGTCGAGCGGCCGGGGCAGCCGCAACCGCTGACCGCCGCCGGTACGGGCGCGATCGCCGTCATCGGGATGGCCTGCCGGTTCCCCGGCGCGCCCGACACGGCTGCGTTCTGGGAGCAGCTGACAGCCGGCCGCGACGCGGTCACCGAGGTCCCGCCCGGGCGCTGGGACACCGCCCGGCTCTACCGGGCCGAGCCGGTGCCCGGGCACAGCATCGGCAGGTGGGGCGGATTCCTCGACGGCATCGAGGAGTTCGACCCGGACTACTTCGGCATGACCGAGCCGGAGGCCGCCGCACTGGACCCCGCCGTACGGCTCTTCCTGGAGGGGACGGAGACCGCGCTGCGCGACGCCGGCTACCTGGACGCGGAGCTGGCGGGCCGTCCGGTAGGCGTCTTCGCCGGCGCGCGGATGTCGGGCTACCGGCGCCGCGTCGGGGTGCACGGCCGCTCGCTGGGCCTCGGCGGCGCCCAGAACTTCATCGCCGCCCAGGTGTCGCACCACTACGACCTGCACGGCCCGGCGATGGTGGTCGACAGCGCCTGCTCCTCGGCCCTGGTGGCGGTACAGCTGGCCTGCCGCAGCCTGTTGGCGGGCGAGTCCGAACTCGCCGTGGCCGGCGCTGTGGAGGTGCTCCTGGACGAGGAGCCGTACCTGGAGTTCAGCGCCGCGCGGGCGCTCTCCCCGTCCGGTCGCTGCCGGACCTTCGACGAGCGGGCCGACGGGTTCGTCCCGGGCGAGGGCTGCGGGGTGCTGCTGCTCAAGCGGCTCGAGGCGGCCGTGCGCGACGGGGACGTGGTGCACGCCGTGATCGACGCCGTCGCCGTCAACAACGACGGGCGCACGATGGGCCTGACCACCCCCAATCCCAAGGCGCAGTCCGCTCTGGTGCGCCGGGCCCTGGCCGAGGCCGGGCTGCGGGCGTCGGAGATCGGGATGATCGAGGCGCACGGCACCGGTACGGTGATCGGCGATCCGATCGAACTCCGGGCGCTGACCGAGGCGTTCCGCGACCAGACCGACGGCGGCGGCTGTGTGATCGGCAGCGTGAAGTCCAACATCGGGCACCTGCTCAGCGCGGCGGGGATAGCCGGCCTGATCAAGGCGGTGCTCGCGGTACGGCACGGGACGATCCCGCCCACGGTCGGCTGTGAACGGCCCAACCCCCGGTTCGACCTGGGGAGTTCACCGTTCCGGGTGACCGCGGAACCGGTCGGCTGGCCGGATCGGGGACGCCGGGTCGCGGGCGTCAGCGCCTTCGGCCTGGGCGGCACCAACGCCCATGCGATCGTCGGCGAGCTCCGGCCGGAGTGGCACGACCGCTACCGCCCGGTGCGGAAGGCGCTGCCCGCCCCGGGGTTCAAACGCCGCCGCCACTGGCTGGACCATCCGGACGTGCCGCCCTCGGGACCGGAGACACCCCTGGCGCCTGTACCCGAACCGCCCGCGCCCCGGGCCGTCTCGATCCTCGACCTCCGCTTCACCGATGACACCGCATCGACCGCCCGCAGGCATGGCTGAAGGGAAGTACCGTGACGGAGCAACGGATCGAGTGTCGCGTGGTGCTGGCCGACAGCGACTTCATCATGCGCAACCACCACGTGCACGGCGTGTCGGTGATGCCCGGGGTGACCTTCCTCGACATCCTCTTCCGGATCCTGCGCAGCCGGGGCCTGGACCACGAGCGGGCCGTACTCCGCAAGATCCTGTTCACCGAGGCGATCGCCACCACCGACGGCGCGGACCGCGAGATCCGGATCACCATCGCGCAGGCCGGACCGGACGGCACCCGGACGGTGACGGCCGAGAGCCGCTGGGCGGGAGTCCCCGGCTCGCCCTGGCGGGAGAACATGCGGGCCGTGCTCGGCTTCGACGGCGACCTGGCCGCCGACGCCAGGATCGACCCGGCCGCACTCAGGGCCGGCGCGGTGCGCCGCTACGAGCTGGCCGAACTGTACGCCCGCGCCCGGGAGGAGAACATCCGGCACGGGGCCGCCATGGCTTGCCACGGTCCGCTGCACGTCGGCGACGGATACCTGCTCGCCGAACTCAACCTCGACGCCACCGCCCCCGAGGCCGACGCCTTCCATCTGCACCCCGCGCTGCTGGACGCCTCCACCATCGCCGCCTACGGGCAGACGGAGGCCGTCTCCCGGGAACCCTTCATCCCGGTCTACATCGATCGGTTCCGCGCGCCAGGGGCCCTCGGCCGGCGGGTGCACCTCTACGCCCCGGCCCCGGAGCGGCTCGCCGACACCCGGGACGTGATCACCAGCGACTACGGGCTCTACGACGAACAGGGCCGTCTTCTCGCCGAGTTCGGCGCGCTGATCTGCAAACGGATCCGCCGGGCCGGGCTGATCACCCGGCTGCTCGACGGCCTGGATTCCACCGCAGCGCACGATCCCACCGCGACCGGGGCGTTCGATGGCGGGGAGGCCTCCTCCGCCAACGCCTCCGTAGCGACCGGAAGTTCGGCGGACGTCTCGGTCGAGGAGTCGGGGCCGGACGCGCTGGAGGCGTTCAACGCCCGGCTGCGCGAGCTGGTCGGCGAGGCGCTCGGGCAGCGGCCGGCCGAGGTCAGCGGTGCCACCGGATTCTACGAACTCGGCCTGGACTCCGGCGACATGGTGCGCATCAGCGAGCGACTGGAGGAGGTGGTGGCCGGGACGCTCTACCCAACCCTGCTCTTCGAGTACACCGACATCGACAGCCTGGCCGCCCATCTGGCCGAGCACCACGAGTACCGCCGGCCCGCCGGCGCCGTGACCACCCCGCCGGCACCGGAAGGCGCGTTGCCGGCGGCCGCCACCGCACTACTGCGCCCCGTCTGGTACCCGGCCCGCGCCGAGGACGGAGCACTTCCCGAGGGTGACCTGGTCGTCCTGCTATCCGGCAGTGAACCTCCGGGCCTGGTAAGGGAGTTGGGCGAACGCCTGCCCGGCCGCCGGGTGCTGCTGGCCGGACCCGGGCCCGCTGGCGACGGTGAGCACCGGATCGGTCTCGACCCGGCCGATCCCGCGCGGTTCGACCGGCTCTGGCCGGACCTCGCGGCCAGGGGCGTCCGGCCGGGCGCCCTGGTCCTCCTCATCGCCGAGCGGCCGGTCGAACCCGTCGCCCCGGCCACCGAGTTGCTCCGCGTCGCGCGTTCGCTCGTCCGCCACCGCCCGGGTGAGGCCCGCCGGCTGCTCGCCGTCCACCCGGGCCGGCTCGGACGATCGGTCCCCGAGCTTCCGGCGCTGGGCGCCCTGGCCCGCTGCGTGACCGCCGAGGCGCCCGCGATCGGCTGCCGGGCCGTCGAAGTGGACCGCTGGACGGCCGAGGAGGTGGCGGCGGCGATCCTCACCGAGCTGCGCGACGGTGGCCGCAGCCCCGCGGCCCGCTACCGGAGCGGCACCCGTGAGCTGCGGGCCTTCCGGCCGGAGCCGCCCCACGCCCCGGACGCGCGCGGACCGTTGCGGGAACACGGCGTCTACGTGGTCACCGGCGGTTCGGGCGGATTGGCCGGAGTGCTCGCCGACCATCTCGCGGAGCGCTACCGGGCCCGGATCGCGCTGATCGGCCGCCGTCCGGCGGGCGGTGCGGCAGCGGACGAGGACGCCAGGCGCAGTGCGGCGGGGGCCCGGGTGCTGCGGCTCACCGCGGATGTGACCAGCAGACCGGAGGTGGAGGCGGCCCTGGCCCACGTCCGCCGGGAGTTCGGGCCGATCAACGGGGTCTTCCACCTCGCCGGCACCACCGCCGACTCGCTGTTCCAGAACAAACCGGACGACGCTCCGGCGGTGGTGGCCGCCCCCAAGACGATCGGCGCACTGCACCTGGACGAGGTGACGACGCGCGACCCGCTCGACCTCTTCGTGCTGTACTCCTCGCTGTCGGCCTCCCGGGCGGTACCGGGTCAGAGCGACTACGCCTTCGCCAACGCCTATCTGGAGCACTTCGCCGAGGCCAGGTCGGGGCGCGCCGATCGGCCCGGCCGGACCTACGCCATCGGCTGGCCGATGTGGGCCGACGGCGGCATGCGGCTCACCCCGGAGGCCGTCGCGAACTCCCGTCGCATCGAGGGGACTTGGCCGATGCCAGCCCCCGACGGTCTCGCGCTGCTGGAGCAGGTGCTGCGCGGCGCCGAGGGCACGGTGGTGGCCGTCCACGGCGCACCGGAACGGATCACGGAGCTGCTGCCGGAGGCACCGCTCCCGATGCCCGCGGCACCGGTCGGCACCGAGGCCGGCTCGGACCGACCCGCGGTCGGACCGGATGGCTCGACCGGATCAGACGGATCGTCCGGACCGGACGGGTTGATCGCGGTGGTCGGACTGGCGGGCCGCTACCCGGACGCCCCCGACCCGGACACCTTCTGGCACAACCTCGCAGCCGGCCGGGACAGCGTCACCGAGATCCCGGCGGACCGCTGGGACCACAGCCGCTACTTCGCCCCGGAAAAGGGTCGGCCCGGTTCGACCTACAGCAGGTGGGGCGGCTTCCTCGACGGGGCGGACCGCTTCGACCACGCGTTCTTCGGCATCTCCCGCCGGGACGCGGAGCGGATGGACCCGCAGGAGCGGCTCTTCCTCACCACCTGCTGGCAGACCCTGGAGAACGCCGGCTACCCCGCGCCGGCCCTGGCCGGCGAGACGGTCGGCGTGTTCGTCGGCGTGATGTGGAACCACTACCAGCTGTTCCAGGACCAGGGCGTGGCCCCCACCGCCATGCACGCGGCCGTCGCCAACCGGGTCTCCTACACCTTCGACCTGACCGGGCCGAGCATGGCCGTGGACACGGCCTGCTCCTCCTCGCTGACCGCCGTCCACCTCGCGGTGGAGAGCATCCGCAGGGGCGAGTGCACCCTCGCGCTGGCCGGCGGCGTCAACCTCACCCTGCACCCGCAGAAGTACCTCCAGCTCGCCCAGGGCCAGTTCCTCGCGGAGGACGGCCGCTGCCGCAGCTTCGGCGCGGACGCCACCGGCTACGTGCCCGGCGAGGGCGTCGGCGCCGTCCTGCTGAAGCCGCTGCGCCGGGCGGTGGCCGACGGCGACCACATCCACGGTGTCATCCGCGCCACCTCCGCCAACCACACCGGACGGACCAGCGGTTTCACCGTGCCGAGCCCCGACTCGCAGGCGGCGCTCATCCGCAGCGCCCTGGACCGTGCCGGCGTCGACCCCGGCACGGTCGGCTACGTCGAAGCGCACGGCACCGGCACCGCGCTCGGCGACCCGGTCGAGATCGAAGGGTTGCGGCGCGCCTTCGCCGACGCCGACCCGGCCGGCGGCGGCTGCGCCGTCGGCTCGGTCAAGTCCAACATCGGCCACCTGGAGAGCGCCGCCGGGATCGCCGGACTCACCAAGGTGCTGCTGCAACTGCGCCACGGCCGGCTCGTCCCCTCCCTGCACACCGAGCGGCTCAATCCGCACCTGGACCTCGCGGACTCCCAGCTGCGCGTGCAGCGCGGGCAGAGCGTGTGGGCCAGAGGCGCCGACGGCTCGGTGCGCCGCGCCGGGGTGAGCGCGTTCGGCGCGGGCGGCGCCAATGTGCATGTGCTGGTGGAGGAGTACGACCACGGCCGGTCGGCCCCGGCGCCCGAGCCGGACACAGGGCTGCTCTTCGTCCTCTCCGCACCCGACGAGACCTCACTGCGCGGCTACGCCGGCGCGCTGCGGGCCACCCTGGATCCGGCCTTCCGGGCCACGTCCTCGCGGGCCGCGTCCTCCCAGGGCACGGTCTCCGAGGGCGGCACCGAGCTCGCCCGGCTGGCCGCCGGAATCCTCGGTGTGCGGCCCGACCAGATCGACCAGGACGCACCGCTCGGCGAACTGGGCCTGGACGGCTCCAGTCTGCTCGAACTGGTCCGCCAGGCATGCGAGTTGCTCGGACGGGAAATCCCGCCGGATGCGCTCACCCTGGACGGAACCCTGCGGGCGATCGGCCGATCCGCTCCGGGGAGCGGGCGCTTCGCCGCCGACGTGGCGCACACCCTGCAGGTCGGGCGCACCGACCGGGCCCACCGGCTGGCCGTGGTCGCCGACGACCCGGCCGACGGGATCGCCCGCCTGATGGCCGGTCTGGATGCCTACCTGCGCGGCGAACCGGCGGATGGCGCGAACTACCTGTCCGGCCGGGCCGGTTCCGGTCCGACCAGTCCGGCCGGTCCGACGGCTGCCGACTGCGCCGAGCTGTTCCGGGCGGGCCGGCTTCGCGAACTGGCCGCCGCCTGGGTCCGGGGTGCCGAGGTGCGCTGGCCGGCGGCGCGGGACGCGGCAGGGCGGCCCGCCGGGCGGCGGATCCCGCTGCCCGCCCATCCGTTGAGCGAGGAACCCTGCTGGCTCGGCCGCTGGCGCAGCGCGGCGCCCCCCGACACCGGCGAGCCGGACCGCTCCGTGCCAGACCGCTCCGTGCCGGACCGCCGCGTGCTGGACGGCCCCGTGCTGGACCGGGTCGGTCGCCCGTTGGATCAGCAGCCGTGGGAGGCAACAGCGGCCGAGACGCGGCCGGTGGCGCGCCGGGCGGAACCGGAGCGTTCCGCCGAACGGCCCGGCGCGGACGACGCTCCCGCCGTCGAACTGCGGGTGCTCGACCCGGGTATCGCCCTGGTCACCATGCGGGGCGAGAGCAACATGTTCACCGAGGAGACGGTGCGCGGGCTGGAGGCGGCGTTCGCCGAGCTGTCGGCCGACGACGCGGTGAAGGTCGTGGTGCTGACCAGCTCGGGTCCAGCCTTCAGCATGGGCGGCACCCCCGAGGCGCTGGAGCGGCTGGCCGGCGGCCGGGGCAGCTTCACCGACGTCCCGTTCCTCTATGAGGGCCTGCTGCGCTGCGACCGCCCCGTGATCGCCGCGATCTCCGGGCACGCCTCCGGCGGCGGTCTGACCTTCGGCCTGCACGCGGACGTCGTGCTGCTGGCCCGCGAGGCGATGTACTCAGCCAGCTTTCTGCGCTACGGGTTCACTCCCGGGCTCGGATCCACGTACATCCTGGAACGGCGACTCGGCCGCTCGCTGGCCGCCGAGATGTTCTACACCGGCAGCCCGCTGAGCGGTGCCGAACTGGCCCGCCGGGGAGCCCAGTTGACCGTGCTTCCGCGTGTCGATGTGCTGCCCGCCGCGCTCGACCTCGCCCGGTCCGTCGCCGCCCGCCCGGCCGGGGCCGTCCGAGAGCTCAAGCGCGAACTGGCCGGACGGACACTGGCCGAGCTGTCCGGTGTGGTGGCCCGCGAGGCCGAACTGCACGGACGGGTGCTCGGCCGCGACGCGGTGGACCGGGTACACGCCCACACCGCCCGGGTGGCCGGCTACCGAACCCCCGGACCGCACGCGGCGGCACCGGTCGAGGAGGCACCGCGGCCGGCGCTCGCGGCCCCCGCCGATGCTCCGGACACCATGACGGCTCCGGACACCGTGACCGCTCCGGACACCGTGACGGCTCCGGACACCGTGACCGCTCCGGTCGGCGACCCCGTCGCCGAACCGTTCGCTGGGCCTGTCGGGACTTCCGTACCTGCCGGGCCCGACCGCGACACCGTGGTCTCCGTGGTCATCGAGACCCTCAGCGACCACCTCTACCTGGACCGGGACGAGATCGACCCGCGACTGACCTTCAGTGAGATGGGCGTCGACTCACTGGGTGTGGTCGAGATCGTCCGGGACCTGAACGAGCGCTTCGGCCTGACCATGGACTCGGTCGCGGTGTACGACCACCCGACGCTGGACCGCCTCGCCGACTTCACCGTGGCCGAGGCAGGCCGGGCGCACGCCCTGCACGCCGCCGCCCTGGCGGTCGAGGCCGGCGCCGTCCCCAGCGCACCGGTCCCGTCCCCGGCCGCGCCCGCCCCTGCCGCGCCCGCGCCCGCCCCCTCCTCTCCGGTCCCGGCGGAACCCCCGACAGCAGCCCCGCAGCGCCCGCTGCCCCCCACCCTGATGCTGCTCAATCCCGCTGCCGGGCAGGCCTGTTCGACACCGGTCCGTTCGACACCGGCCCGTCCGGGACCGGTCGTCCTGGCCCCGGTGCCCGGGCGCACCGGGCCCGCCGATCCCCTACCGGCAGGGGCTGAAACGCGAGCGACCGAACCGCCGGCGACCGAACCGCGTGTGGCTTTGCCACCTGCGGTGGGGCCCACCGATCCCGTACCCTCCGCCGTCGATCCGGGGCCGGTGTCGACGGGGACGGGCGGCGGCGCCACCGAGCCGGTGGACATCGCGGTGATCGGGCTGGCCGCGCGCTTCCCCGACGCCCCGACGGCGGAGGCCTTCTGGGACAACCTGATGGCCGGCCGCAGCAGCATCCGCGAGGTGCCCGCGGAACGCTGGGACGTAGACCGGTACTTCGACCCCGACCCGCGTGCGCCGGGCCGCACCTACAGCCGCTGGGCCGCGCTGCTCACCGACGTGGACCGGTTCGACGCCGCGTTCTTCCATCTCTCACCGATGGAAGCCGAGTTGATGGATCCTCAGCAGCGACTGTTCCTCCAGGAGGCGTGGTCGGCGCTGGAGCACGCCGGGTACGCCGTTCCGGGTCCGGAGCGGGCTCGCTGCGGAGTTTTCGTCGGGACCGGCCAGGGCGACTACCTCCGGCTGCTGGAGGAGGCCGGCCAGGACGACTCCGGGCAGGCCTTCCTCGGCAACTCCCCGTCGATCCTGGCCGCCAGGATCGCCTACCACCTCAACCTCGGCGGGCCCACCGTCGCCGTCGACACCGCCTGCTCGTCCTCGCTGGTCGCCGTCCACCAGGCGGTGACCGCCATCCGCGCGGGCGAGTGCGACCTGGCCGTCGCGGGCGGGGTCGCGGTGATGCTCACGCCGCGCATGCACGTCTGGACCAGCCGCACGGGCATGCTCTCCCCCTCGGGCCGCTGCGCGCCGTTCGACGCCTCGGCCGACGGGATGGTCCTCGGCGAGGGGGTCGGAGCGGTGGTGCTCAAGCCGCTCGACCGGGCCCTCGCCGACGGCGACACGGTGTACGCCGTGGTCAGGGCCACCGGCACCAACGGCGACGGGCGGACCAACGGCATCACCGCGCCCAGCGCAGACTCCCAGGCCGCCCTGCTGGCCGAGGTCCACCGCCGGGCCGGAGTCAGCGCCCGGGACATCGGTTACATCGAGGCGCACGGCACCGGGACCCAGCTCGGCGACCCGATCGAGGCCAAGGCACTCGGCCAGATCCTGCGCGGTCGGCCCGTCGCGGACCCCTGTCCGGTCGGCTCGGTGAAGTCCAACATCGGCCACGCCACACTGGCGGCGGGCATCGCCGGTTTCATCAAGGTGGTGCTCGGCCTCCACCACGGCGAGATACCCCCGTCGCTGAACTACCGCGAGGCCAACCCGGAGATCGACCCGGCGGTGCCGATCCGCGTCGTCACCGAGCCCACACCCTGGCGACCGGGACCTTCGGGCGTCCGGATCGGCACCGTGAGCAGCTTCGGCTTCAGCGGGACCAACGCGCACGCCGTGCTGGCAGAGGCGCCCGCCCGCCCCGCCGCGGCGGAGCGGTTCGGAAGAGCGGAGGCCGTACTGCTGCCGCTCTCGGCCCGGACGCCGGACGCGCTGCACACGCTGGTCCGGGAGCTGGTCGGGCAGCTGACCGAGGAGCACGACCTGGGCGACGTCGCCCGGACGCTGAGCCTTCGCCGGGCGCACTTCCCGGTGCGGGCCGCGTTCGTGGTGCGTGACCTCGCGGAGCTGCGGGAGCAGGCCGGACTGCTGTCGGCGGGCGAGCCGCCCGCCCTCGACCGGTGCGGTGCCCGGCTGCACCAGCTCGCCGAGGACTTCCTGGCCGGCGGGGAAGTCGACTGGCAGGCGCTGCACCGGGACCGGGTCGCCCGCCACGTCCCGCTGCCCGGCCACCCCTTCGCCCGTACCTCGCACTGGATCACCGGCGCCGGCCGTACCATCCCGGTGCCGGCCGCCCGGGCCGAGATGCCGCTCGGGCCCCGACCGGACGCGGGCGGTACCGGGGCACCCCGGCTGCTGGTCTGCCGGCCAGAATGGCAGGAGACCGACCCGCCGGCCCCGCGTGCGTCCGCCCCGCGTGCGTCCGCCCCGCGTGCGTCCGCCGTCGGCGGCCGCCGGGTGGCGCTAGCCCACACGGCTACCGCAGGTCCGCTGGCCGACGCGCTGGCGGCCAGGCACACCGCCGACGAGGTGGTCCGCATCCCGTTGGACGGCGCCGAGCGCGCGCCCGGGCCTTTCGACGTGCTCTACGTCCTGGCCGGTCCGCCGGCAGGGCCGGTCACCGCCGGCCCTGCCGGCGATCCGGTCACCACGGCCGCCTTCCGCCTGCTCAAGCAGCTGATCCGGGCCGGGCAGTCGGATCGCGAGCTGACGGTTCGTCAAGTCGTTCACGGAGTGCTGCCGGTGCGGGAGGCGGACGAGGTCGAAACGCACGGCGCGGGCCTGCCGGGTCTGTTCCGGAGCCTGGCCGCGGAGTACCCGCACTGGGAGGTCGGTTGCCTCGACCTCGGTGTCGCCGACCCGGAGGACGTCACGACCCAGGCAGACCGGATCGTGGTCGAGGACGCCGGGCACCCGGTGGTGGCCTGGCGGGAGGGCCGGCGCTACATCCGGCGCTTCCGGCCCATTCCCGAGCAGGACGGGCCGACCCCCTTCCGGGACGGCGGCAGCTATCTGGTGGTCGGCGGGAGCGGTGGCCTGGGCCGGGCGGTGAGCCGGCGGTTGGCCGCCGACCACCGGGCCGGGCTGGTCTGGCTCGGCCGCCGACCGGCCGACCACCCCGAGGTGGCCGAGGGGCTGGCGGAGATCGCCCGGCTCGGCGGCGAGATCCGGTACGTGTCCGGTGACACCGCCGATCCGGTGGCCGTCCGGGCCGCGGTGGCGCAGGCCAGGGAGTCCTTCGGCGCGCTGCACGGGGTCCTGCACGCGGCGGGCGAGCTGTACGACGTGCCGTTCGCGCGGATGACCGAGCACGAGTTCGGCCGGGTGGTCACGCCGAAGTCGGCCGGTGCGGCGGCGCTGCTCGACGCCCTGGTGGGGGAGCGGCCGGACTTCTGCGTGTTCTTCTCCTCCGCCGCGTCCTTCGTCGCCTCGCCGGGCCAGGCCAACTACGCGGCGGCGGCTACCCTCGAGGACGCCCTCGCCTGGAACGCGCGGCGGCGGTACGACTTCCCGGTGTCGGTGGTGAACTGGGGCTTCTGGGGGAGCGTCGGCGCCGTCGCCCGGGAGCGCTACCACCGGTCCTTCGCCGGGCTCGGCGTCGGTTCGATCGAGCCGCAGGAAGGCGTGCCCGCCCTGGCCCGCGCGATCTCCTCCGGCCTCGGCCAGCTGCTGGTCATCAAGGCGGACCCGGCCCGCCTGGCCGAGCACGGCATGCCGCTCACCGACATTCCGCTCGCTGCCGGGGAGGTCACCGGCGTTCCGTGCGCCGCCGGGGAGGTCACTGGCGTTCCGTGCGCCGCCGGGGTCCCGGAGCATACCCCGGACGCGCGGCCCGGTACCCGCCGCTACCTGCGGCGGATCTTCGCCGAGGTGCTCAAGTGCGCGGAGGACGAGCTGACCGACCGCGAGACGTTCGAGACCTTCGGTGTCGACTCGCTGATCGGTGCGGAGATCGTCGATCGGCTCTCCCGGGACCTGGGCGAACTCCCGGCGACCCTGCTCTTCGAACACCTGACGATCGAACGGCTCGCCGAACACCTGACGGCCGTGCACGGCGACCGGATCGCCCCGCTCACGGCCGCCGACCCGGAGGAGGCCACAGGCCCGGAGCACGCCACCGCCTCGGCGATGCCGACCACTTCGACGGTGCCGGCCGCCTCCGCGGAGCCCACGACCACGGCTGCCTCCGCGGAGCCCACGACCACGGCCGCCTCCGTCACGGCCGCCTCCGTCACGGCGGTCGAGCCGGTGCCCGCCGGAGCCAGAATTGCCGTCGTGGGGGTCGCCGGCCGCTACCCGGGCTCGCCGGACCTGGCCGCCTTCGCCCGCAACCTGGCGGCCGGGGTCAACTGCGTCACCGAGGTGCCCGCCGACCGCTGGGACTGGCGCGAGTACTTCGACGCCCGCCGCGGCCGGCCCAACCGCAGCTACGGCCGATGGGCGGGCTTCCTGGCGGACGTCGACGCCTTCGACCCCCAGCTCTTCGGCATCCTGCCGCGAGAGGCGGGCTCGATCGACCCGCAGGAACGGCTCTTCCTGGAGACCTGCTGGAACCTGCTTGAGGAGAGCGGCCACCTCGGCGAGCACACCAGGGTGCCGGAGACCGGCGTCTTCGCCGGCCTGATGTACGGGTCGTACGGCCAGCTCGCCGCCGAGGGGTGGAGCCGGGGCGAGTTCACCGGCGCCCACTCGGCGTACTGGTCGGTGGCCAACCGGGTCAGCCATGTGTTCGATCTGACCGGTCCGAGCATGGCCGTCGACTCGGCCTGCTCCTCCTCGCTGATGGCCGTCCACCTGGCCTGCGAGAGCATCCGCCGCGGCGAGTGCCGGATGGCCATCGCAGGCGGGGTGAACCTGATCCTCCATCCGGCGCACCTGGTGGCGTTGTCCAGCCGGAACATGTTGGCCGGCGGGCCCGGCTGCCGTCCGTTCGACGCCGATGCCGACGGCTACGTGCCGGGTGAGGGCGTCGGCGCGGTGCTGCTGAAACCGCTGGCGGACGCCGAGCGCGACGGTGACCGGATCTGGGCCGTCATCCGGGGCGGCTGGACGAACGCGGGCGGCAGGACCAGCGGATACACGGTGCCCAACCCCAACGCCCAGGCCGAACTGATCGGTGAGTCGCTGCGCCGCGCCGGCGTGGACCCCCGGACCGTCTCCTACGTCGAGGCGCACGGCACCGGAACGGGCCTAGGCGACCCGATCGAGATCGCCGGCCTCACCCGGGCGTTCGGCGGCGCCACGGAGGACGGCATCGCAGGGCGGACGGTCCCGGTCGGCTCGGTGAAGTCCAACATCGGCCATCTGGAGGGCGCGGCCGGCATCGCCGGGCTGACCAAGGTGCTGCTCCAGCTGAAGGAGGGCCGGCTGTACCCGAGCGTCAACCTCGACCGGGCCAACCCGAGGATCGGCTTCGAGAAGTCGCCGTTCCGGCCGCAGACCGCGTTGGCCCCGTGGCACCGGCCCACACTGGAGCAGGACGGTGCCCTGACCGAGTGTCCGCGCCGGGCCGGCGTCAGCTCGTTCGGCGCCGGGGGTGCCAACGTCCACCTGGTGCTGGAGGAGTACCGGGACCGGCGCGAGCCGGAGCCGGCGGGTGAGCCGGCCGACGGCCGGCACGTGTTCCTGCTCTCCGCGCGGACCCCCGAACGGCTCGCCGTCCTCGCCGGGCGGATCGCGGACCGGCTGGCGGAGGCCCCGGACGGCGCCACGCCGCGCGAGCTGGCGTGGACCAGCCAGACCGGGCGGCGGGAGATGACCGAGCGGCTGGCCGTGCCGGCCGCCGGAACGGACCAACTCGCCGCGTCCCTGCGGGCCTTCGCCGACGGCGGGCAGCCGGACGGGCTGCTGCGCGGCACCGCACGGCGCCAAGATGCGCCGTCCTGGGAGGGCGACGACCCGATCGAGGCCGCCCGCGCCTGGGTGACCGGCGCCGCGGTGGACTGGCGACGGCTGTGGCAGGGCCCGCGCCCGCGCCGGGCGGCCTTCCCCACCTACCCGTTCGACCGCACCCGGCACTGGCTCCCGGGCTCCGCCAGGCCGGCCGCCGCGCAGCCGGTGCCGGAGCAGGAGCAGGAGCAGGAGCAGGAGCCGGTGCCGGAGCAGGAGTCGGCCCGGGTCGAGTACTCCCGGCCGGTCTGGGAGGCGGCCCCGCTGCCGGTGCCGGAGGGCGCGGCCCCGCGCACCGTCCTCCTGGTCGCGGAGGACACCGCATCGGCCGCCGAACTGGCCGAGGGGCTGATGGAGCGGCTGGCCGAGCATTCGGCCGCGGTCGTCCCGGTGGTCATCCCGGTCGTCCCGGGAACGGTCTTCGGCCGTACCGCCACCGGCGGCTACCGGCTGGCGCTCACCGACCCCGAGCAGTGCGCCCGGCTGGCGGCCGAGCTCGCGGACGGTGCAGGCGCGCCCGATGCCGTGGTCTGGTACGCCTCCGAGGGTGCCGCGGAGTACGGCACGGCCGCGCTCCCGGCCGACCTCGACGCCGGGTTCCACGCACCGTTCACCCTGCTGACCGCGCTGCTGGGCCGGGAGACGGGCCCGCGCGACCTCCGGGTGGTGTACGGCTATCCGGCACCCACCCCGGTCTCCCGCCCGGTCGATGCCGCGCTCGGTGCCGCCCTGCGCAGCCTGGCCCTGGAGCACAGCCGGCTGGGCGCGGCCCGGGTCGCCTTCGAGGGTGCCGAGGCCCTGGCCGAACCGCTGCTGCTCGCCGACCGGTTGGCCGGCGAGCTGCTCTCCTGCCGTCCCGGCACGGCCGAGGACGTCCGCTACCGCTCCGGTGAGCGGCAACTCGTCAGGATGGCCGAGTTCACGCCGGACGGGACCGAGCCCCTGCGGCTGCGGCCCGGCGGCACCTACCTGGTCACCGGCGGGCTCGGCGCGCTGGGCCTGCTGGTGGCCCGCCGACTGGTCCAGGCCGGTCCGGTCACCGTGGTCCTGACCGGCCGTTCGGAACCGGACTCCGGGCAACTCGCGCTGCTGGCCGAGCTGTCCCGGGACGGTAGCACCGTCCGCTACCTGCGCGCCGACGTCTCCCGGCCTCAGGAGGTCCGCGAGCTCGTCGCCGCCGTCACGGACGAGCACGGGCCGCTGAGCGGGCTGGTGCACGCGGCGGGCGTCACCAGGGACGCCCGCGCGGTCACCAAGCGCCGGGCCGGCCTCGACGCGGTGCTCGCGCCCAAGGCGTTCGGATCGATGGCCCTGGACGAACTGACGGCGGACCAGCCGCTGGACTTCTTCGTGCTGTTCTCCTCGGTGGTGGCCCGCAGTGGCAACCCGGGCCAGGTGGACTACGCCTATGCCAACGCCTTCCTCGACGAGTTCGCCGAGCTGCGGGCGCAGCGGCAGCAGGCCGGCCTCTGCTCCGGCCGAACCGTCTCGATCGGCTGGCCGCTGTGGGAGGAGGGCGGCATCACCGTCGACGGCGCGACGAGGCAACTCCTGGAGCGGCGTTGGGGCATGGTCCCGTTGAGCACGGCCGGCGGTCTGCGGGCCTTCGAGCTGCTGGCGGCGGGGCCGCAGACCCGGGTCTCGGTGGTGCAGCGGGCTGCTCGTCCGGCCGGGGGCGAGGCGGTCCTGCCCGAGCCGACCGAGGTACTCGGGGAGGCGGCCGCGCCCGGGGAGACGGCCGCGCCCGGGGAGGCGGCCGCGCCCGGGGAGGCGGCCGCGCCCGGGCGAGCGGGAAGTACCGCCGGAACGCCCGGGGGAGCGGGAAGTACCGCCGGGACGGCCGGGGGAGCGGGAAGTACCGCCGGGACGGCCGGGGATCCAACCGGCTTGGCAACGCCGGACATCGAGGCGGTGGAGCGTGAACTCCGTGCCATGGCAGCGGAGTTCCTGCTGGTCGACCCCGCCGAGGTCGACCCCGGTGAGCAGTTGCTCGAGCTGGGGTTCGACTCGATCACGCTGACCGAGTTGATCATCAAGGTCAACGAGCACTACGGCCTGGACCTGTTGCCCACCGTCCTGTTCGAGTGCCCGGACCTGGTCTCTTTCGCGGCCTACCTCGGCCGGCACCACGCCGCCCAGGTGGCGGCGCGGCACAGTCCGTCGGCGGCGCCCGAGCCTGCGGCGGACTCCGAGCCCGCACCCGCCGAAGGTCAGCAGACCGAGCCGACCGTCCACCGGACCGAACAGCCCGGGCAGACGCCCGGCCACCGGGCGTCGGCGGTGCGCTCCGGGCGGTTCGAGGTCGCCGTGGTGGGGATGGCCGGGGTGCTGCCCGGGTCCGCCGACACCGAGGAGTTCTGGGAGCACCTCGCCGCCGGGCACGACCTGGTGACGGCGGTGCCCGAGGACCGGACCGAACTGCGGGCCGCCGCCGGGGCGGAGGGATTCCACGGCGGCTTCCTGACCGGGATCGACCGCTTCGACGCGGGGTTCTTCGGTATCGCCCCGCGCGAGGCCGCCATGATGGACCCGCAGCAGCGGCTGTTCCTGGAGACCGCGTGGCGGGCGGTCTGGGACGCCGGCTACCGTCCCGCCGACCTGGCAGGCACGGTCACCGGCCTGTTCGCGGGCGTGTCCACCTCCGACTACGCCGACCTGCTCGGCAGGGACGGCGCCCGGGTCGAGGCCCATACCGCGACCGGCGTCGCCCACGCCGTGCTGGCCAACCGGGTCTCGTACCTGATGGATCTGCGCGGGCCCAGCGAGTCGGTGGACACCGCGTGTTCGAGCTCGCTGGTCGCCATCCACCGCGCGGTGCGCGCGCTGGCCGCGGGGGAGTGCGAGCAGGCCCTCGCGGGCGGGGTCAGCGTGCTGCTCAGCCCGGCCCTGTTCACCGCCTTCCAGCAGTCCGGGATGCTCAGTGCCGACGGCCGCTGCCGGACCTTCGACGCGGCCGCCGACGGATACGTCCGGGGCGAGGGCTGCGGGGTGGTGCTGCTGAAGCCGCTCGACCGCGCGCTGGCCGACGGCGACCACGTGTACGGGCTCGTCACCGGAACGGCCGTGGGCCACGGCGGGCGCGCCAACTCCCTTACCGCGCCCAACCCGGAGGCGCAGGCGCGGGTCCTGGTCCAGGCGCACCGCTCGGCGGGCACCGACCCGGACCGGCTGGGCTACCTGGAGGCGCACGGCACCGGTACCAGGCTGGGCGACCCGGTGGAGGTCGAGGGTGTCAAGCGCGCCCTCACCACCCTCTACGCCGACCTGGGCCGGGAGTTGCCGGACCGGCCGCACACCGTGCTCGGCTCGGTGAAGACCAACATCGGCCATCTGGAGGCCGCCGCGGGCATCGCGGGGGTGCTCAAGGTGCTGCTCGGCATGGAACACGGCCAACTTCCCCCGCACCTCCACCTCGAAAGTCCGAACCCGCACATCAGGCTGGACGGCACACCGCTGCGGATCGGCACCGAACTCGCCGACTGGGAGGCCCCAGCCGGGGCCGACGGTGTGAAGTCGCGCTGCGCGGGCGTCAGTTCCTTCGGCTTCGGCGGGACGAACGCACACGTGGTGCTGGAGTCCTACCGCCCGCAGCCCGCGGTGGAGGGCCACGGTCCGCAGCTGGTGGCCGTGTCGGCACCGACGCGCGAACAGCTGGCCGGCTACGCCGCCCGGCTCGCCCGGCACCTGGAGCGCGGGGCGTCCGGCCTGGCGGAGGTCGCCCGCACCCTCCAGGTCGGCCGCGAGGAGTGGCCGGAGCGGTTCGCGGTGGTGGTCGAGGACCGGGCGGAGCTGGTCCGCGCGCTGGCCTCGCTGGCCCGGGGCGAGTCGGTGCCCGGCGGTCACCTCGGCACCGGGCGCGCGGACGGGCCGGCCACGGCCTACGGCGATCTGGACGGACTGGCCCGCGAGTGGGTCGGCGGCCGCTCCGTCGACTGGGCGCGGCTGTGGACCGGCCGGCCGCCGCGGCGCACCCCGCTGCCCGGCATCCCGCTCAACAAAACCCGCCACTGGTTCGCCCCCGGCGCACCGGCACCCGACCCGGAGGTCACCATCGAAGCGCCATCAACCGTCCGCGCGACGCGGACTCCCGCGCCGCAGCGGCAACGGGAGCGGGTGAGGCTGGCCCAGCTCGACGGCCTGCCGACCGTGCCGACCCCCGTGCAGCCGCTGTCCGACGTGGCGTCAACTACGTTTTCCGTGACCGAAGCAACCGCGATCGTGCACGAGTGGGGGGACGGCCTGGTGGCCGAGGTCCGCCGTACCGTGCTCGCCGGTCTCTCCGAGATCCTCGGCACCCCGGAGCGGGAACTGTCGTACGACCGGCCGTTCGGCGACCTCGGGCTGGACTCGATCTTCCGGATGGACCTGGTCCACAGGCTCAACGAGACCTACGGCCTGGACCTGAAAGCGGCGGAGCTCTACGAACAGGACTCCGTCGACCGTCTGACGGCCCATGTGGCCGCGGCCCTCGGTGCGGCGCTCCCTCAGGCCTCCACAGCGGCAGCGGCACCGGCACCCGCACCGTCCCCGGCTCCACCGGTGGCGTCGGCCGCGCCCGCAGGCCCCCTCCCGGCCGGCGGGCCGGAGCCGGAGGCCGAGGCGCTCAGCAGGCTGATCGGGCGGACCGTGGGCCGGTCCGTCGAGCCCGGCTCGGACTTCGCCGACCAGGGCTTCACCTCCTTCGACATGCTGCGGGTGGTCGCGGTGCTGGAACGCCGGTTCGGCGCACAGCGCAAAACCCTGCTGTTCGACCACCCCACGGTCAGCGCGCTCGCCGGGCACCTGGTCGCACTCCACGGTCCCGGTACCGCCGAGCTGCTGGCGGCCGAGGCGGCGGCCGACCCGGCGGAGGCGGCACCCCCGGCCCCGGACCTCGCCGCCGGCCGGCCGGTCGGCGTCGACCAGCCGGGCCCGCTGGTGGTACGCAAGCGCGAACTCGGAGAGCAGCCCGAAATCGCCGCGGTGCTGGCCGAGTTGGACCTCCGCCACGCCAAGGAGGGCGGCCTGCCGGGTCGGGACATCGCACCCCTGGTCTTCCTGGGTTCGGCCCGCACCGCGTACTTCAACTTCTCCCAGCGAGCGGGCTCGGTCCTGGCTTGGAGCTACGTCGGATCCGAGGCGGACCTGCCCGGGCTGACCCGCGAGTACGGCGAGCACGCCGCCCGCCACGGACTGCGGCCCAACCTGCTGTCGATGGTCCGGCTGACGGAGGTGGACGGCCGGCCCTACTCGGCCACGCCGTTCGGGGCCGTCCAACGGATGGAGAACATCCAGGACTTCACCCTCGCGGGTGCCCGGAAGCAGAAGCTCCGCTACATGGTGCAGCGGTTCGAGCGGGTGCCCGGAGCGGGAACGGCCGAGTACCGGGTGGGCTCCGACCCGGCCACCGACGCCCGGATCGCGGAGCTGATCGACCGCTGGTGCGCCACCAAGGACATGGTGAACCCGTACGTGTCCACCGTCCGGGAGGAGATCCGGCGCGGGGTGCTCGGTGAGCGGCACCGGATGTTCCTGACCCGCACCGGCGAGGAACTGCGCTGCGCGGTGATCGTGACACGCATCCCCTCCGAGCCCGGGTACCTGCTGGACCTGGAGTTCTACGCCGGGGACCTGCCGATGGGCGGACTCGAGTACACGATCACCCGGATCGTCCGGCTGCTCGCGGACGAGGGCTGCACCCTGTTCAGCTTCGGGGCGAGCCTGGGCGTGCGGCTCGGCGCCTCGGCCAACGCCGATCCGGTGGCCGAGCGGGCACTCGCGGAGCTGCGCTCCACCGGGGTCTTCACCGGGGAGGGGAACTTCCGCTTCAAGAACAAGTTCCGGCCCGTCAACCTGCCGATCTACCTGTGCCGACCGGCCGACGGCGAACCGACGGACGTCGGCGAGATCATCCTGATGATCGCCAACCCCGAGGTGCCGCAGCCACAGTCCACCGAACCCGACGCCACGGCAACGCCCACCATGCCGACAGGCACCACCACACCCACCATTCCCACTACACCCACTACACCCACAACCCCCACCACCTCCGACGCCGTTCGCGCGCGAGAGCGGCGGCTGGCCGCCACCGGCCACAACCCGCTGTTGCTCCCGCCCGTCGAGGCCGACTTCGACCTGGTCACCGACTCCTGGACGGAACTCGACGCACCGTTCGTCGCCGAGGGCATGGCGGCCCTGCGCGCCCGGACCGACGCCGCCTCGGGTACGGAGCCGGACCTCGCGGCCCTGCTGCCGTTCCGGTACGCGGTGGCGACCGTGCGCGGACGGTCGGCCGAGGCGATGCTCTGCCGGGCGTGGCCGCGACGGCGCGGATTCGTGGTGCAGAACGCCCTGTTCCCCACCTGGGCGATCAGCCAGCTCGACCACGGGTTCACCCCGCTGCCGGTACCGGCCGCCGACGTGGTGGACGGCCGGGAGCCGTCCTGGGGCGACCTGGACGTCGAGGCACTGGCGCGGACGCTCGCCGCCAACCCGGGCAAGGTGTCCTTCGTCTGCGTGGAGACCAGCACCAACGCACTCGGCGGCCGCCCGATCTCGCTCGCCAACCTGCGACTGATCAGGCAGAGCGCGGACGCCCACGGCGTACCGCTGGTCCTGGACGCCACCCGGGTACTGGAGAACGCGGCCTTCGTCGCCGAGTCCGAGGCCGCTGAGACGGGCCGAGGCCTGTGGGAGGTGGCTGAGGAGATCCTCTCCCTCGCCGACACCGTCACCCTCGGTCTCTCCAAGGACTTCGGCATCGACGCCGGCGGCGTGGTGGCCACCGACGATCCCGAGCTGGCCGAGCGGCTGGCCGAGGACGTCCTCCAGCGGGGCGCCGAACCGGGCCTGACCCAGCGCCGGCTGATCGCCACCGCGCTGGCCGACCGCGAGCGGGCCGCCGCCGGAGTCACCGAGCGGATGGCGGCCGTCCAGGCCCTGTACGCGCCGCTCGCGGCGGCCGGTCTGCCGGTGTCCGCGTCGGGCGGCCACTGCGTCCTGCTCGACACCGCCCGGCTGCCGGGTGAGGCGGGACGACCGCACCGGGTGGCCGGCTGGCTCGCGTGGATCTACCGGCACACCGGTGTCCGCGGTGCGCCCCACCTGGCGGCCGGCCCGGAGAGCCAGGGGCTGATCCGGTTCGCGGTGCCGGTGGGCCTGGGGGTCCGCCGGGCCGAGGAGGCCGGGCGCCGGCTGGCGGCCTGCCTGCGGGACGCCGGTCCGGCCCCCGAGCTGGTCCCGGTCGACACCCGGGCCGCGCACCACCCGGCGACCGCCGCCTACCATCCCGCCGCCGCCATCCCGGCCGACGTCCGGGCCGCGATGGACGAGGGACACCGGCCGCTGAGCCAGAACCACGCGGTGCTGACCGAGCACCAGCCGGCCGTCCGGCGCCGCCTGCTCGGGTTCAGCGACGGCGAGGTCGAGGTGTTCGAGGCGGGCGAGGGCACCCCGCTGGTCCTGGTGCACCCGTTCAACATCGGGGCGGGCTTCTTCGGCCCGCAGTTCGCGGGCCTGGCCGGCCGGCACCGGGTGATCTCGGTGCACCACTCGGGTGTCGGGGCCACCACGGCCGCCGCCGACCTGTCCGTGGAGGGCATGGCCGAACTGCTGCGCCGCACCCTGGACGCGCTGGACGTGCGGGAACCGGTGCACCTGGCCGGCGCCTCGTTCGGCACGCTGCCCGCGCTCACGCTGGCGCTGCGGCACCCGCGCGAGGTCGCCTCGGTGACCCTGATCGGCGGCTCGTACAAGGTGGGCAACCGCCGGGGCGAGATGAACCGGCTGGCACTGGTGGCCCGGGAGGACTTCGACCACCTGCTGACCCGGACCGGGAACGAGCAACTGGCGGCGTCACGCGGCAAGTTCGAGGAACTGCTGCTGCGGTGCGAGAGCCTGGACGCCCGGACCGGTCTGCGCTACCTGGACGAGTTCGACGCCTCGCGGGACCTGCTGCCGCAGCTCGCCACCCTGGCCGTGCCGGCCCTGATCGTGCACGGCAGGCACGACACCGTCGTCCCGCTGCGGACCGGCCACCTGCTGCACGGCACGCTCCCCGACGTCCGCTACGCCGAGTTCGAGGACGCCGGCCACTTCCCCAGCCTCACCTCGGCCGAGCGGTTCAACCGGGTCCTCGCCGACTTCCTGGCGGAGATCGACGAGACCGGCCGGCAGGAGGACCGATGACTCACCGGACCACCCCGGCCGACGGCACCGGCCCGCAGCCACCGGACGCGGGCACGCTCCGCCGCCGGGTCACCGTCAGCCCCGCGATGTGCGGACACAACTCGCTCTTCCTCGGCCAGATCGGCGACTGGACCTGGGAGACGGTCGGCACGCTCTGCGGGACCGACGTCCTCGGCGCCCGCGGCGCCGACGGCAGCCCCGCCTACCTGGCCTTCTACTACTACCGGGTGCGCGGCAGCAGGGACTTCCACCTGCGCAGCGTCAGCTTCGGCGACGTGCTGGACGTCACCTCGCGCTCGTTCGACTTCGGCAGCGAGTCGGTACTGACGATCCACCGGATCGCGGCCGCGTCGGCCGCCGACCCCGGGCGCCCGCTCACCGCGGCGGAGTTCTACCGGGGCCCCTCCCCCGGGGAGCTGTACGTGGAGAACTTCAACCGTTGGGTCAGCCGCCGCCGGGCCGACTCCAACCAGGGCCTGGTGCCGGCCTCTCCGGCGGACTTCGGACACCGCCGGCTGCCGGCGCTGCCGGAGGAGTACTCGCCGCGCCGGGCGTACGGCCGGGCCCGGCAGACCCTCAGCTTCTGCGACGAGCCGCCCGAGGAGTACACCCCCGTCGCCGAGGGCTTCACCACCCGCTACCGGATCGACATCACCCGCGACCTCAACGGCGTCGGACTCGTCTACTTCGCCTCCTACTTCTCCTTCGTGGACCAGGCGGTGCTGCGCCAGTGGCGTGCGCTCGGGCGGGACGACGGCGCCTTCCTGCGCCGCCGGGTGGTCGACCAGCAGCTGTGCTACGCCCAGAACGCCGACCCGGACACCGAGTTGGAGCTCGGCGTGACCGTAAGGGCCCGGACGGCCGACAGGGCCGAGGAGTTGTTCGACGTCGTGATCCGGGACGCGACGACCGGAAGTCTGATCGCCGTCAGCACCCAGCGGGTGTACCGGCAGCCCGAGGAGGGGCAGTGAACGACACCGTGGGCCGCGAGGCCAGGGCAGCGGCCGAACTGGCGCTGCGGGAGGCGATCGGGGAGATCCTGCCGGCCCTCCCGGCGGCGGAGATCACCGGCAACCGCCACCTGCGGGACCTGGGCGCCGACTCGGTCGACCGGGTCGAGATCATCCTGACCGTCACCCGCCGGCTGGGCATCGACGAGCCGATGTCGGCCTTCAGCGCCATCCCGGACATCGACCACCTGGTCGACCACCTGGCCCGGGCGAGGCGCGCATGATCGGCATCGAGTCGCTCAACGTGTACGCCGGGCTGGCCGGTATCGCGCTCACCGAGCTGTTCGACGGCCGGGGACTCGACCACGACCGCCTCGCCAACCTGATGATGGAGCGCCGCTCCGTCGGCCTGCCGTTCGAGGATCCGGTCACCAACGCCGTCAACGCCGCCAAGCCCCTGGTGGACGCCCTGACCCCGGACGAGCGCGCCCGGATCGAACTGCTCGTCACCTCCACCGAGTCCGGGGTCGACTACAGCAAGTCGGTCGCCTCCTACGTGCACGAGCACCTGGGCCTGTCCCGCAGCTGCCGGGTGCTGGAGGCCAAGCAGGCCTGCTACGCCGCCACCGGCATGGTGCAACTCGCCGCCGGCTGGCTGGCGTCCGGCCACTCGCCCGGGGCGAGGGCGCTGGTGATCGCCACCGACGTCGCGGTGGTCGACGAGTACGCGCAGTACGCCGAGGCCGCCACCGGCCACGGGGCGGCCGCCGTACTGCTCGGCGACCAGCCGCGGATCCTGGCCATCGACCCCGGGGCGTACGGCTTGCACAGCTACGAGACCCTGGACTCGGCGCGGCCCGAGCCGACCCTGGACATCGCCGACGCCGACCGCTCGCTCTTCGCCTACCTGGACTGCCTCACCCGGAGCTTCGCCGACTACGCGGACCGGGTGGAGGGCGCCGACTTCGCCACCACCTTCGACCGGCTGGTGCTGCACACCCCGTTCGCCGGCCTGGTGAAGGCCGGGCACCGCAAGATGATGCGCGAGCACACCACGGCCGGCGTCGAGGCCGTCGAGGCCGACTTCGCCCGGCGGGTCGCGCCTTCGCTGGCCTACCCGAGGGTGGTCGGCAACCTCTGCTCCGGGTCGGTCTACCTGGCGCTGGCCTCCACGATCGACCGGGCCCCCGTCCAACGGCCCGAGCGGGTCGGCCTGTTCTCGTACGGCTCCGGCTGCGCGTCCGAGTTCCTGAGCGGCGTGGTGGCTCCGGAGGCCGGGCCGGAGCTCGGCCGGATGCGGATCGCCGAACGGCTGGCGGCCCGCCGGGCGGTCGGCTTCGAGGAGTACACCCGTCTGCTGAAGGAGACCCGGCGCTGCCTCGTCCCCGAGCGCGACCGCCGGGTGGACCCCGAGGACTGGTGGGACTTCGCGGACCGGGCCGCACACCCCGGCGAACTGCTGGTGCTCACCGGGGTGGAGAACCACCACCGGCGCTACGACTGGCGCTGACCGGGCGCCGAGAGGACGAGCGATGGACGAACAGCTGCTCTTCGAGACGGTACGGCGGCACATCGTCGCGGTGGTGCCCGAGATCGACCCGGCCGAGGTCACCCCCGAGGTGTCGATGGCCGATCTCGGCTGCAACAGCATCGACCGGGCCGAGGTGGTCACCCTGGTCCTGGAGGAACTGGGCATCGACGTCCCGGTGCCCGAGTTCCACGGCCTGCCGCACATCGGCGCCCTGGTCGAGCTGCTCCGGGCACACCGCCCGTGAAGCCCGCCGTCATCACCGGCATGGCGGTGCGCACCGCCCTCGCCACCGACCTGGCCGGCTTCACCGAGGCGCTGCGGGCCGGGCGCAGCGGCATCACCCGGCTGCCGTCCGCCCAGGCCGGCCAGAGCACCGTCGCCGCCCGGCTGACGACCCCGGACCTGCCGGTGGAACTCGACGCGCTGCCCGGCCTCGTGCCGGGGTGGCGCGCCAGGGCGGTGCGGACGGCGGCCCGGGCACCGATGGGGGTGCGGACGGCGTTGCTCACCGCACTCGCCGCCTGGCAGCAGGCCGGCCTGGGCACCGGCGGCCCGCCACCGGAGCGGATCGGCCTGGTGGTGGCCGGCCACAACCTCACCGCCGGCTACGCCGAGAGCCTGTACCCGAGACTGCGGCGCGGCCGCTCCCACGTCCCGGCCCGGGCGGCGCTGCACCTGCTGGACAGCGACCACCTGGGCGTGTTGAGCGAGGTGCTGGGCATCACCGGTGAGGGCTGCACCGTCGGCGGAGCCTCGGCCAGCGGCAACGTCGGCATCATCACCGCGGCACGGCTGCTCGCGCTGGACGCGGTCGACGCCTGCCTGGTGGTCGGCGCCTGCGCCGAACTCTCCGAGCTGGAACGGCAGGCGCTGTTCAACCTGGGTGCGATGGCCGACGGCAGGGCCCGCGAGGACCCGGCCGAGGTCTGCCGGCCCTTCGACGCGGAGCGCGCCGGCTTCGTGCTCGGACAGGGCTGCGGCGCACTGGTGCTGGAGAGCACGGAGTCGGTCCGGCGGCGCGGTGCGCGGCCGCTCGCCCGGCTGGCCGGCTACGGGATCGGGCTGGACGGCAACAGCCAGGCCGACCCCGACCGGCACGGTGAGAGCGCGGTGATGACCGCCGCCCTGCGAACGGCCGGCCTCGAACCCGAGCAGGTCGGTTACGTCAACGCGCACGGCACCGCCTCCGAACTGGGCGACCGCATCGAGGCCGAGGCGCTGCGCGCGGTGTTCGGAGAGCGGCCCGACGGGCCGTGGATCAACGCCACCAAGGCGCTGACCGGCCACACCCTGCACGCCGCCGGCGTGATCGAGGCGGTGGCCACCGTGCTCCAGATACGGGCGGGCTTCGTCCACCCGAACGTCAACCTGTACCGGCCCGTCGACGCCGGACTGCGGTTCGCCGGGCGCTCGGCGCAGCACGCCGCCATCCGGTACGCGCTCTCCAACGGCTTCGGCTTCGGGGGCATCGAGACCAGCATCCTGCTGGCCGGCTGCTGAGGCCGACCGGCGGAGGAGAGGATTGAGGAGCACCGTGACCGGACCGTGGACGGCGGGCGGGCCAGGGGCCCCCGACGCCGGCACCCGGCTGTTCTGCTTCGCGCACGCCGGCGGCGGACCCGCCGGATTCCGCTCCTGGCAGCGGAAACTGGGACCTGACCTGGACGTCGCGCCGATCCTGCTGCCCGGCCGGGAGAGCCGCTCCCGCGAGCGGCCGCTGCGCCGGGTGGCCGACGTGGTCGGCCGGCTCTGCGACGGGCTGCTTCCGCTGCTGGACCGGCCCTTCGCGCTGTTCGGGCACAGCCTGGGCGCCGTGCTCGCGTACGAGACGGCCCGGGAACTCGGCGCCCGGGGCTGGGGGGAGCCGCGGCAGCTGTTCGTCTCGGCCCGCCGCGCCCCGCACCTGCCGGCCCGGCTGGATCCGCTGCACCGGCTGCCGGAGGAGCAGTTCCTCACCGCCGTCGGACGGATGGGCGGCACCCCGCCCGAGGTGCTGTCCCATCCCGGGCTGCTGCGGGCCTTCGGCCCTCTCCTGCGGGCGGACTTCGAGCTGAACGAGACGTATGTCCCGCTGTCCGGTGGCCTGTTGGGCTGCCCGGTGTCCGCCGTGGTGGGCCGCGCCGACCCGCAGGTGGGCGCGGACGAGATGGCCGGCTGGCGGGACACCACCAGAGGACCGTTCGAGCTGCGGGTGCTGGACGGCGACCACTTCTACCTGAGACAGGACCCGCGTGAGCTGCTCGCGCTGGTCCGTGACCGGCTGGGTGTGCCCGCACACCCCTAGGACCTGTCGTCAAACCCCCTTCTGCTCGGCGAACGAAGGGGGTTTGGCGACAGGACCTGGGCCCGGCCGATCCTGCCGGGCCGGGCCGGCACCACCCGGTCAACCGCACATCCCTGTCAGCACCACCGACCACGAAGGAGTCACCATGTCGGAGCTGGACCTGTCGGCCTGTCACCCGATCTTCGTCCGCCAGATCGAGTGCCTGGAGACCAAGGACATCGCCGCGCTGATCGAGACCTACCACCCGGACGCGGTGGTGGTCCGGTTCCAGGGCATCCTGAACGGCATCAAGGAGATCGGTGAGACCTTCGGCCGGTACATGGACATCGACGCCCGCTACGAGCGGCTGCTGGAGTACACCCACAGCGAGGACACCATCTTCGTGCGCGCCGTGATGAGCGTGCGCGGCGAACGCGAGCTCGGCTTCGGCGCATACGTCCTCAAGGACGGCCTGGTCTGGCGCCACGTCGCGGGGATCGAGGGCGGAATGCGCGACTGGTTCGCGGACAACGGCTCTGCGGGGCATGCTGGTTGAGCGCACGGCACCCGGCACGGGTGCGCCCGCGACATCAGGTCAAGGAGAGGACTACCCATGAGCACGAACGCCACCGGTACGCGCACGCTCAAGAGTTGGGAGGAGCAGGACTTCACCGAGGCCGACGGCCGCAAGCTGACCAGGTCGGCCGTCGAGTACTCCTACAGCGGCGACATCGAGGGCCAGGGGGTGCAGGAGTACGTGATGTTCTACCGGTCCGAGACGTCGACGACCTTCGTCGGCCTGGAGCAGATCACGGGTCGGCTCGGCGGCCGCTCGGGCAGCTTCGTGCTCCAGCACACCGGAGAGCTGACCGGCACGACCGCCGAGGTCACCTGGACGGTGGTGCCCGGTTCCGGAACCGGCGAGCTGGCCGGCCTCACCGGCAGCGGCGGCTTCACCGCCACGCACGAGGAGGCCGGCAACGCGACCTACCGGCTCGACTACGACTTCCGGTAGAGCGTGCCTGCCACCAGCACAAAGTTGAGCAGACGCGTCACCGGACGGCGGTGAGGATGGCTGCCGGGCAACCCGCCCGGCAGCCGCCCGTCGGACGAACAGGACGCGACCCTTGGACACCACGAGCCCGTCGTCGTACCCCATCCCGCGAACCTGCCCGATGGATCCGGCGCCCGACTACCACCGGCTGCGCGAGCAGCCGATCACCAGGGCCACCCTGGACTTCGACGGCAACGAGGTGTGGCTGGTCACCCGGCACGCCGACGCCTGCGCGGTACTGGCGGACCCGAGGTTCAGCTCGGACTTCTCCCGTGAGGGGTTCCCGGCCCGGATGACCGTACGGCCGCCCGGCCCGGGAACCTTCATCCGGATGGATCCGCCGGACCACGGGCGGCTCCGGCGCACCGTAGTGGGCGAGTTCCGGCTCAAGCGGCTGGAGCGGCTGAGGCCCGCGATCCAGGGGATCGTGGACGGGCTGGTCGACGAGATGCTCGCCGCGGGGCCCACCGCCGACCTGGTCCAGGCCCTCGCCCTGCCGCTGCCCACCCTGGTGATCTGCGAACTCCTCGGAGTCCCCTACCAGGACCGGGAGTTCTTCCAGAGCTGCACCCAGGTGATCGGCGACCAGCAGGCCCCGCCGGCCCGCCGCGAGGTCGTCCGCGACGAACTGCGCGGCTATCTGGACCGCCTGGTGACCAGCAAGCAGCAGGAGCCCGCCGACGACCTGCTCAGCCGGGCCGCGGCCCGGATGGCCGAGGACGGCATCGACCACGACGAACTGGTCGGTATCGCCACCCTGTTGATGATCGCCGGCTTCGAGACCATCGCCAACCAGATCGGCATCGGCACGCTCACCCTGCTCCAGCACCCCGAGCAGCTCGCCGCGCTTCGCGCCGACCCGGACCTGCTGCCGGCCGCGGTGGAGGAACTGCTGCGCCACCAGACGGTCATCGACTACGGCCTGCGCCGCGCGGCGCTGGAGGACGTCGAGATCGGCGGACGGACCGTCAAGGCCGGTGAGGGCGTGGTCGTGGTGCTCTCCTCGGCCAACCGGGACGAGAGCGTCTTCCCGGACCCCGACCGGCTGGACCTCACCCGCGCGGGCAACGAGCACCTGGCCTTCGGCTTCGGACTCCACCAGTGCCTGGGCCAGCTGCTGGCGCGGCTGCAGCTCCAGGTGCTCTGGTCCACCCTGTTCACCAGGGTGCCCACGCTGCGGCTGGCCGTCCCGCTGGCCGAAGTGCCCTTCCGCACCGACATGTTCGTCCACGGCGTGCACGCGCTGCCGGTCACCTGGTGACCGCACCCATCGCCGCGACCACCACCCGCAACGGAGCACCGCCGACCAACGAAAGGAGCCGGAGTGACCCGGCCTGACTCGGACCTGGGCCCTGCCGACCCGTACCAGGAGACCCCGCGGCAGTTCCCGTTCCCCATCCTGTCGGCCCTCGACCCGTCGCCGGAGTACGCCCGGCTGCGGGCCGAGCAGCCTGCCGTCCGGGTGACCCTGCCCAGCGGCGACCAGGCCTGGATCGTGACCCGCTACGAGGACGTCCGGACGGTCTTCAGCGACCCGCGGTTCAGCCGGCGGGCCGCCACCCGGCCCGGGGCGCCGCGGTTCATGCCCGGCGTCGAGGGCGATCCGGAGTCGATCGTCAGCAAGGACGCGCCCGACCACACCCGGCTGCGCAAGCTGGTCGCCCCGGCCTTCACCGCCCGCCGTATCGAGGGGATGCGCCCGGGTGTCCAGCGCACCGTCGACCGGCTGCTGGACGCCATGGCGGACGGCGGCACCGAGGCGGACGTGGTCTCGGGTCTGGCCGGGCCGCTGCCCATCACCACCATCTGCGACCTGCTCGGCGTGCCGCAGCACGACCAGGCGCGCTTCCGGGAGTGGTCCGACCTGATGTTCCGGACCTCCCCGGACGCCCTGGAGGCCGCGGTCGCCGCGCGCAACGCGCTGATCGGCTACCTGGCCGGCATGGTCGAGCAGCGCCGGGCCGACCCCACCGACGACCTGCTCGGCGTGCTGATCGCGGCCCGCGACAACGAGGATCGGCTCACCGAGCGCGAGTTGATCTCCTTCGCCGGCGGGCTGATCGTGGCCGGCTACGAGACCACCGCCAACCGCCTGGCCAACGCCGTCCTGGTGCTGCTGCGCAACCCCGGGCAGCTGGCACTGCTGCGGGCCGAGCCGGAACGCATCGGCGACGCGGTCGAGGAACTGTTGCGCTACATCCCCGGCGGCGCGGCCGGCGGACTGATCCGGGTCGCCACCGAGGACGTCAAGATCGGCGGGGAGGCGATCCGGGCCGGCGAGGGCGTCATCGCCGTCACCAACTCGGCCAACCGCGACGCCGAGGTCTGGGACGCCCCGGACACCTTCGACATCACCCGCAAGCCGGGCGCCCACACCAGCTTCGGACACGGCATCCACCACTGCGTGGGAGCCCAACTCGCCAGGCTGGAGATGCAGATCGGCATCGCCTCGCTGACCCGCCGGTTCCCCGGATTGCGGCTGGCGGTGCCCGAGACCGAGCTGGTGTGGAAGAAGAACGTGGTCATCCACAGCCTGGAGGCCCTCCCGATCACCTGGTGAGGCACCGCACGACGATGGAGCGGGCCGGGGAGACTCCCCGGCCCGCCCGGTCGTACCGGATCCGACCCGGCCTCAGCCGGCCGAGCGCCGGGTGAAGAACCACTCGTGGCCCTCGAGGTCCTCCACCTTGCAGACCCGCATGCCCTGCGGGGTGTCGGTCGGCGGGAACACCGGCTTGGCGCCAGCCGCCTCGGCCCGCGCGAACTGGGCGTCGACGTCCGGCACTTCCACCGAGACCATCGCGCTGCGGTACCCGGTGTTCGCCGGCGCACGGTAGTCACCGCCCGGTCCGGCCAGGAACACCGGGTCGCCGGCCGGGGTCAGCATCTCCGCGTGGAACACGGACCCGTCGGGGTTGGCGAACCGCTCCCGCTCGGTGAACCCGAACGCCTCGGTCAGCCACTCCAGGGCCCGTGCCACGTCCTCGTACTTCGTGTATGGGATAGCAGCCATGGGACGACCCTAGGGACCGCGGGCCGCCGTGCCTGGCCAAGATTGCGCATCCGGCCCGCCGATGCGGAGCCGTACGCCGCCATGCGCATCCGGCCAGGTGACCGTCGCTCAGCCGACCACCAGCTCGAAGCCGACCGACAGCCGGCCGCCGAACCGCTCGCCGGTGGCCCGGAACAGGCCGGTCAGCGGGGTGCGCACGTCCACCGCCCGCCCGCCGCCCAGCGCGGCCAGATAGCTGCCGTGGGCCTCCAGCGAGGCCACCGCCTTGTCCACCGAGTCCGTGACGTCGACGGCGTGCGTCGGCGCCGGGGAGCTCGCCATCGCCGCGTACCGCACCCCGCCCCATGGCTCGCCGGCCTCCGGGAAGATCCAGCGGTTCCCCGCGTCGCCGACCGCGTCCAGCAACGCCAGCCCGCAGTTGCGGTGGTCCGGGGTGTTCCACTTGCCCGTGTACGTGTTCTCCCGGTGGTTGTAGCCCACCACCAGCTCCGGCCGGTGCCGGCGGATCGCCGCCGCGATGTCCCGGCGCAGCGCCGGGCCGTACTCCACCGTGCCGTCCCGGTGGTCGAGGAACTCCACGCTGTCCACCCCGACCACCTCGGCGCTGCGGCGCTGCTCCTCCTCCCGTACCCCGGCCGCCTCGGTCGGGGCCATCGAGTCGATGCCGGCCTCGCCCCGGGTCAGCAGCAGGTAGGCCACCCGCTTGCCGGCCGCCGTCCAGGCGGCGACCGCGCCGGCCGAGCCGAACTCCAGGTCGTCCGGGTGCGCGACCACGCACAGCACCCGCTCGAAGTCGCTTGGCAGTTCTGTCAGTTGATTGCCCATGTGGTCAGGCTGGCAGCTGCGGTCCGGCACGTATGCTCACTGCTGAGCGCAGGCGGTGCCCGGGATGCTCAAAGCTGCGCAGATCCCACCAGCTTCAGGTGGATACGTTCCTCGCGCCGTCACGGTCCATGAGTCGCGGCCGGGGAACAGAGGAGGATCCATGACTGATTCAGGGCGCGCGGTGTCGAGAAGGACACTGCTGCGAGCCGCGGCGGGCATCTCGGCGGGTGCCGCGGGAGCCGCGCTGCTCACCGCCTGCGGATCGGACGCGAAGCCCGTCGCGGCGAGCAGTGCGAGTGCCACACCGAGGAAGGGCGGCCGGATGCGGGCGGCGTTCATCGGCGGCAGCAACGAGACCGGCGACGTGACGAAGGCCGCCAACACGCCGATCGACTACGTCCGTGCCCGGGTCGTCTACGACGAGCTGTGCGTCATCGGCCCCGACGGCCGCACCCAGATGCAGCTCGCCGAGAGCGTCGAGCCCAACGCCGACGGCACCGCCTGGACCCTCCGGGTGCGCGACGGAGTCCACTTCACCGACGGCCGCAGACTCACCGCCGCCGACGTGCTGTTCACCCTGCGCACCTACCTGGACGCCAAGGCCAACCAGTCCCCGCTGCTCGCCGACATCGACCTCGCGGGCGCCCAGCGCAAGGACGACCGCACCCTCCTGCTGCCGATGAAGCGTCCGAACGGCTGCCTGGACCTGATCCTCACCCAGGGAATCTTCGTCATCCCGGACGGCACCAAGGACTTCACCGCGGTGCCCGGCAGCGGCCCGTACATCCTGACCCAGCACAAGGTCGGCCAGGGCGCGCTGCTCAAGCGCAACCCCGACTACTGGGGGCCGGACGGCCCCTACCTGGACGAGCTGGAACTGGTCTCCATCGCCGACGGCACGGCCCGGCTGAACGCGCTCAAGGCCGGTCAGGTCGACTACGCCGCGAGCATCTCGCTGGTGGCCGGCAAGGCCGAACGGGCCAACGGCAAACTGCAGTTGATCACCCCGCCGAAGTGGGAGTGGCCCAACTTCGGCGCGATGCTCAAGCGCAGCCAGGCACCGTTCACCGACCCGCGGGTGGCCCAGGCGCTCAAGTACGCGGTCGACCGGCAGCAGATGGTCGACCGGGTCACCCTCGGCTTCGGCGAGGTGGCCAACGACCTGTTCGGCAAGCACCTCCCGTTCTACGCCGACGACCTGCCGCAGACCCAGTACGACCCGGAGCGGGCGAAGCAGCTGCTGGCCGGGGCGGGCGCCGGCAACCTCTCGCTGACCATCCGCACCAGCGACTACGAGTACGGTCTGACCGAGGGCGCGGTCGTCCTCGCCGAGCAGGCGAAGAAGGCCGGCATCACCATCAACCTGGACAAGGTGCCGGCCGGCGACTTCTTCGCCGACCCCAAGGTCTTCATCGGCGCCAAGTTCCAGTCCGCCAACCGCAAACCCCGGCCGCTGCCGCTGGACGTGCTGTTCTTCTACGGCAGCGACGCGCTGCTGCCGTTCACCGGGCTGGCCGGCCCGAAGGTGGACGACCTGGTGACCAAGGTCCGCTCCGCCGTCACCGACGAGCAGCGGCGCAGCTCGCTCGCCGACATCCAGCAGCTGCTCCACGAGGAGGGCGGCGACCTGGTGTGGGCGAAGGCGCCGGTGCTCGCCGCGGCCTCGCCGCGGGTACAGGGCGTCAAGTCGCTCGGCTACCCGACCTTCCCCAGCTTCAAGGACGCCTACCTCGCATGACGGCCACCCATCCGACGGCGACCGCCACCGCGACCGCGGGTGGCGGCCGGTGGACGCCGTGGCGGTTCGTGCTGCGCCGGCTGCTGTCCGGCGCTCTGGTGCTGCTGGCGGTCTCGGCGATCGTCTTCGCGGCCACCGAGGCCGCCGCCGGCGACGCCGCGTCGGTCTCCCTCGGCGGGGAGGCCGACCCGGCCGCCATCGCCAACCGCCGGGCCGAACTGGGCCTGGACCGGCCCGCGTTGGTCCGCTACGGCGGGTGGCTGCTCGGCGTTCTTCACGGCGACCTGGGGCGCTCCTACGTCTCCGGCACACCCGTCGCCGACCTGCTCTGGGCACGGGCCGGGAACTCGCTGGTGCTCGCCGGGGTCACGGTCGCCCTGCTGATACCCGTCTCGCTCGGTCTCGGGGTCTGGGCGGGCCTGCGGGCCGGCGGCCTCGCCGACCGGGTCATCGCACTGGTCACCCTGAGCCTGGTGTCGTTGCCGGAGTTCGTCACCGGGACGGTCCTGGTGCTGCTGCTCGCGGTCGAGCTGGACTGGCTGCCGGCCGTCTCGGTGCTCGGCCCTGACCAGCAACTGGCCGACCGGCCGCAGATCCTGGTGCTGCCGGTGGCGACCCTGCTGGTGGCGTGCATCGCCCACAACGCCAGGCTGGTGCGCGCGGGCGTGGTTGCGGTGAGCGCGGGCGACGCGGTGGCCACGGCGCGGCTCAACGGTGTACCCGAGCACCGGGTGGTGCTGCGGTACGTGCTGCCGGCCGCGATCCCGCCGGTGATCCCGCTGCTGGCGCGGTACCTGTCGCTGCTCGTCGGCGGTGCCCTGGTGGCCGAGACGCTGTTCGGCTACCCCGGGCTGGCCTCGATGTTGGTGCAGGCGTCCGCCGGGCGGGACGTGCCCACCGTGCAGGCGGCCGCGCTGACCGTCGCCGCGGTGACCGTACTGGTGAACCTGCTCGGCGATCTGCTGGGCGTACTGGTCGACCCCCTGAGGAGAATGCCGCAGTGAAGGCCACCGACGCCGTGCAGCCCCCGACCCGGTCCGGCCGTCGCAGGCCGGTGGCCGCGGTGGTCCTCGTCCTGCTGGTGCTGCTGACGCTGTGCGGGCCGTGGCTGGCTCCCGAGAACCCGCTGGTGGGCGTCGGAGTGCCGTTCGCCCCGGCCGACGGCGCCCATCTGCTGGGCACCGACCACCTCGGGGCCGATGTTCTCAGCCGGGTGCTGGCCGGCGGCCGGACCTTGGTCCTGCTCTCCGTGGTGATCCTGGCGGCCGCCTACCTGCTGGGCACCGCGGCCGGGATGCTCGCCGCCTTCCGCGGCGGCTGGGTGGCCACCCTGACGATGCGGTCGGCGGACGTGCTGATGGGCCTGCCGCCGCTGGTGCTGATCGCGGTGATCGCGACCGGTACCGGACCCGGCGTGACCGGGGTGGCGATCTCGGTGGTCGCGGTGATGCTGCCGGACATCACCCGGGTCGTCCGGGCCGCCACCGTCCAGATCCTGGCCCACGACTACGTCGAGGTCGCGGTGGCCCGCGGTGAGTCCACCGCCGCCGTGCTCTTCCGCGAGGTGCTGCCGAACCTGGTGCTGACGCTGGCCGCCGACGCGTCGGTGCGCTTCGCCGGCGCCGCCTACGCGGTCGCCACCGCCGGCTTCCTGGGACTCGGGGCGCAGCCGCCCACGCCCGACTGGGGTCTGATGATCATGGAGAACCAGGGCGGTCTGAGTCTCCAGCCCCTCGCCGTGCTGGCACCCGCGGCGATGCTGCTGGTTCTGCTGCTGGCCGCCGGGCGGCTGGCCGACAGCCTCGGCCTCGCGGAGCGCGCGCCCCGGCGCGCGCTCCGCACCGCGGTGCGGAAGCCGGCACCCGGGCGGGCCGCGCCAACCGGGCGCGGTGCGGCCCCGGACACCGTGGCGGCCGTCCGCGATCTGCGCCTGCGGGTCACCGAGTCCGGCCGGGAGACCGTCCGGGGCATCGATCTGACCGTCCGTCAGGGAACGGTGGTGGCCCTGATCGGCGACTCCGGTAGCGGCAAGACCAGCACCGCGCTGGCCCTGCTCGGCCACACCGCCCCAGGCCTGGAGCGCGTCGCCGGAACGGCGCACCTCTTCGGTACCGTGCTGGACGGGCTGTCGCGCCGCGAACTGGCCCGCCACCGCGCGCGGACCGTCGGGTACGTCGCCCAGGACCCCAGGACCTCGCTGCCGATGAACCTCTGCGTGGCGGAGCAGATCACCGAGCAACTGCGCGCGGCCGGTGTGCCCGCCGCCGAACGGCGCCCGCGCGCCGAGGAGGCGCTGCGCCGGGTCGCCCTCCCGTACGATGCGGCCTTCCTCGCCAGGCGCCCGTTCCAGCTCTCCGGCGGCCAGCTCCAGCGGCTCGCCGTGGCGGTCGCGTTGGCCCGCGACCCGCGCCTGCTGGTGCTGGACGAGCCCACCAGTGCGCTGGATCCGGAGAACACCGCCAGGCTACTGGTCGAGGTGGTCGAACTCTGCCGCAAGGCCGGGACCGCGGTGCTGCTGATCTCGCACGACCTCGCCGCGGTGGCCCGCAGCGCCGACACGGTGGTGATGGTGCGCGAGGGACGGGTGATGCGGACGGGTCCGGCGGCCGAGGTGCTGGCCGAGACCGGGCCGGCCGGACGGGGTCCGGCCGAGCCGGGCACCACCGGTGTGGACGAGGAGAAGGCCGGACCAGTGGAGCCGGTGCCCGGTCTGCTGGCGGCGGA
The DNA here is from genome assembly GCF_055579945.1 of Kitasatospora sp. NPDC032150. Taxonomy (NCBI): domain Bacteria; kingdom Bacillati; phylum Actinomycetota; class Actinomycetes; order Kitasatosporales; family Streptomycetaceae; genus Kitasatospora; species Kitasatospora sp. NPDC032150. The sequence continues at coordinate 72,685 of NZ_JBVIMH010000027.1, forward strand.
ACCGGCCGGTGCCGCCCGCCTGTCGGTGGCCGGACTCACGGTGGAGCGGCCGGGGGCCGGGCAGGTCCTCGCCGGGGTGGAGCTGAGCGTTCCGGCCGGCGGCCGGCTCTGCGTCGTCGGCCCCTCCGGCAGCGGCAAGAGCACCCTGCTGCGGGCGATGGCCGGGCTGGTGCAGCCGACCGAGGGCCAAGTCGCCCTGGCCGGCCAGGTGTTGGCAGCCAGCGTGGGGGAGCGTACGGCACTCCAGCGCCGGAGGCTCCAGCTGGTCCCGCAGAACCCGTACGACTCGCTCAACCCGCGGCACACCGTGGCCCGGATCGTGGGGCGCCCGATGCGGCAGTTCGCCCTGGTGCCGCCCGACCGGGTTGCCGAAGAGACACTGGATCTGGTCCGCCGGATCGGTCTGGCGGAAAGTCATCTATCCTGTAGGCCAGTGGCGTTGTCGGGGGGTGAGCGTCAACGAGTAGCGCTGGCACGGGCGTTGGCGGCTCGGCCGGACGTCCTGCTTTGCGACGAGATCACCAGCGCGCTGGACCGCTCCACCGCACTGGCCGTGCTGCAGGTGCTCGACCGGATCAGCCAGGAGCTCGGCGTCGCCCTGGTGGTGGTGACCCATGACCATCTGGTGGTGGAGCAACTCGGCGGCGAACTCGCGGAGGTGGCCCACGGCCGCCTGGTGCACACCGTGGTGACCGGGCCGGCCTGACCGGCCCGGGTGGTGCCACACAGTGGGGGGAGAGGAGGTCAGAAGGCGGTGCTGAGTCCCATGCGCTCGTCGATGTAGTCGGCCAGGCTCGCCTCATTGCGGATCGTGATCCAGCCCCGGCTGGACTCCAGCAGGCCGGCCTCCCGGAACCGCTTGAGGAAGAAGCCCACCCGGGACCGGGTCGTCCCGACCATCTCGGCGAGTTCCTCCTGGGTGAGCCGGGCGCCGATGGTGGACCCGCTCTGGTGGATCTGGCCGAAACGATGCGACAGCTGGAGTAATCTAGCAGCCAGCCGCAATTCGCTCTCCATCGTTACCAGATTGACGATTATCCGTTGCTGTTCGGAGAGCCGGCTGGTGAGGTGCTCCGCGAATCCCTCGAAGAGGTCCTCCTCCTCGAGAATTGTCAGGAGACGCCGGCGCGGGATTTTCGTGATTTCGGTGTCGGCCATCGCTATGGCGGTTTCGACACGACATGGATCCGTCATGCAGAGTTCGCCGAAGATATCCCCGGTGATGTAGAGGTCGAGCAGACATCGCTTGCCGCTGGACGTTACCATCACCGTTTTGACCTGCCCGGACTTGATCAGATAGACGCTGCGGTCCCGCTCGGTGCAGTTGTAGATGTGGTCCCCCCGCGAGACGGTGACGGTCGGCATGATGCGGTCTTCGGATCGAATACGGTCGACGATGCGGTCGGTGAAATTCAGGACGTCTTGCAATTGATTCATAAGAAACGCGGGGCGTGCGCACTGAAAGGCGGCGGCGGAGGCCGCGGCCAGTGCGCCCCCTCCTCCCCCCTGTGTCTACGAAGGTATAATGTAGAGATTAGGACATGTGAAACATTTGTCAAGGGTCGAATCGTTGATCGATTGTGGCCGTAAGTGGCTGGTTTTATACCCCCTGGATTTGGGTTTGTCGAGGATTGCCGCGGCATCGGCCTTCGGTTCGGAGTGATCGGAGCCGAAGCGCGTCGGCCGGTGCCGGTACGGGTGGCCGAGGAACGGACCGGATGCGGCCTCCGGGGCGCCGCGTACGACCTAGGGGGGCCGGCCTGCGGCCCCGCTCGATCGTCAACTCCAGTGCGATCAGAACAAGTTGTCCAGGTCGAGACCGGGTAGGACGATCTCGGCGCCCGCGACGCCGGGGAGGAGCTGCTCGGCCCAGATGATCTTGCCGTCGGGGGTGTACCGGGTACCCCAGCGCTCGGCGAGCTGGGCGATGAGAAACAGCCCGCGGCCGCCTTCGTCCTCGGCGGCCGCGTAGCGCAGATGGGGTGCGGTGCTGCTGGTGTCGGAGACTTCGCAGATCAGGGTGCGGTCGTAGAGCATCCGCACCGTGATCGGTGGAGTTCCGTAGCGGATGGCGTTGGTGATCAGCTCGCTGAGCACCAGTTCGGTGACGAACGCGGCCTCGTCCAGGTCCCACCGGGTCAGCTGCCGGGTGACCTCGGCCCGTACCCCGGCCACCGCCGACGGGTCGGAGGGTACGTCCCACTCGGCGATCCGCTCGGGGTCCAGCAGCCGGGTGCGGGCGACGAGCAGGGCGATGTCGTCGGTCTGACGTGCGGGCAGCAGCGCGTCGAGGACCGCGTCGCAGGTCTCCTGCGGGGTGCGGCCGGGGTGGGCCAGCGTGTCGGTGAGGATCTCCAGGCCGGTGCTGATGTCGCGGGTGCGGTCCTCGACCAGGCCGTCGGTGTAGAGCACCAGGCTGCTGCCCTCGGGCAGGGCCAGCTCGACCGCCTCGAAGGGCAGGCTGCCCAGGCCGAGCGGTGGTCCCGCGGGGAGTTCGAGGAACTCCGTGCTGCCGTCGGGGTGGACCAGGGCGGGCAGCGGGTGGCCCGCCCGGGCCAGAGCGCACCGGCCGGTGGTGGGGTCGTAGATGGCGTACACGCAGGTGGCGCCGGTGATCGCGGTCTCCCCCTCCGCGGAGGCGGCCTCCTGGTCGATCCGGGTGACGAGTTCGTCCAGATGGCCGAGGAGTTCGTCCGGCGGCAGGTCGAGGGTGGAGAAGTTCTGCACGGCGGTGCGCAGCCGCCCCATGGTCGCGGCGGCGTGCAGACCGTGCCCCACCACGTCGCCGACCACCAGGGCGACCCGGGTGCCGGGCAGCGGGATGACGTCGAACCAGTCGCCGCCGACGCCGGCCTGGGCCGGCAGGTAGCGGTAGGCGATCTCCAGGGCGTTCTGCTCGGGCAGGCCGCGCGGCAGCAGACTGTGCTGCAGGGTGACGGCCATGGCGTGCTCGCGGGTGAAGCGGCGGGCGTTGTCGATGGACACGGCGGCGCGGGCCGCCAGCTCCTCGGCCAGCGACAGGTCGTCCTCGTCGAAGGGCTCGCTCCCCTCGCGGCGCCAGAAGTTGGCGATCCCCATCAGCACCCCCCGGGCCCGCAGCGGGACGGTGATCAGTGAGCGCAGGCCGTGGTCCAGCATCACCTGGGCACGGTCGCCGCCCGGCGTCTGCGCGTCGAGGGACGCCCGCAGGTCCGGCACCAGCACCGGGCGGCCGGTGACGAAGCCGACCGCCATCGGGGTGGCCGGCGGGTAGCGGTGCACCCCGCCCTGCCGGTACAGCGGGTGGTCGTCCCGGACACCGGCGAGGGCCACCCGCCGCAGCTCCGGCGCCTCGTCGTAGACGCCGGTCGGCGGCTCCTCGCCGCGCAGGACGGACTCGGCGAGGTCGACGGTGACATGGTCGGCGAACCGGCCGATCGCCACCTGGGCGAGCTCCTCGGCGGTGCGCTGGACGTCGAGGGTGGTGCCGATGGCGACGCTCGCGTCGTACAGCAGCCGCAGCCGGCTCTGGGCCACCTCGGCCTTCCCCGCGAGGGCGCGCAGCTCGGTGGAGTCCCGCAGGGTGGCGACGCTGCTGGGAGGCCCGCCGACCCGCTCGATGGGCCGGTTGTTCACCGCCAGCAGCCGGTCTCCGAGTGGTAGCACCTCGTCGGTGGCGACCCGGCGCGAGCCCAGTAGCTCGGCCATCCGGGGGTCCAGGCCGAGCCCGTCGACGAGCCGGCCCTCCGACTCCGGGGGCAGGCCGAGCAGGCGGCGCGCCTCGTCGTTGACCAGCAGGACCCGGCCATCGCCGCCGACGATGACCACACCCTCGCGCACCGCGTGCAGTACCGCGTCGTGGTGTTCGTACATCCGGGTCATCTCGGCCGGGCCGAGGCCGTGCGTCTGCCGCCGTAGCCGGCCGGTCACCAGCGCCGTACCGGCCGTCGCCAGCGCCAGCGCGGCCGCGCCGGCGCCGAGGATGACCGGCAGCTGACGGTTGATCACACCGCTCACCTGGCTGACCGTGAGCCCGGACGACACCAGGCCCACCACCGTCCCGCTGGCATCGGTCACCGGGACCACCGCCTGCACGTCCTGGCCGCTCACGCCGCTGACGGTCTCCACGGTGATGCCGCCGGCCAGTGAGGGGCCGATGGTGCCGATGAACTTCTTCCCGATCTCCTCCGGCCTGGGGGCGGTGTAGCGGATGCCGTCCCGGTTCATCACCACGACGAAGTCGACTCCGCTCTGCATCTGGGCGGCCTGGGCGTAGGGCTGGAGGTGCGCGGCGGGGTCGGGGCCCTTCAGGATGTCCGCCAGGGTCGGGCCCTGGGCGAAGGTCGCGGCGACGGCGAGCGAACGGCTGCGGGCTGACTGGAACCTGTCGGTCCGTGCCTTGAGCACCAGCGTGGTCACCGCGGACACCACGAGCAGCAGCACGATCAGCACCTGCAGCAGGAACATCTGCCCGGCGACGCTGCGGATGCTCGCCATCGACCGCAGACGCCTCACTGACGGCTCCCTCCGAAGTGGGCACGGCTGTCGCCGCCCGCGGCGGCCACCCGGTCGGCGCTGGGGGCAGCCGAAGGCAGCGGCCCAGAACTCGGGCCATATGCCTGTTTTAGCCCGATTCTGCTTCGAGTGCTGACGCGCCACGCCTGCGGGAGTGCGCCGGTCGGGCCGGTCCGGAGCGGCCGGGCCGCCGGGGAACGGCCGTCCGGCGGTCGATCACGTGGCGGGCACATCCCACCGGGAACTGGGCCGTTCGAGGGGTTCTCGGCCCGGTGCGGCGCGTTCTCCCGTCTGCCCGGGCCGCCCTGGAGGCCGGCTCGACCGGCTCCGCCGCACAGGGTCCTGCCGTGATGGTGCACGTGCCCTGTGCGGGAGGAGGGTCGGCGGCACGGCGGCGCGGTCCGGTCAGCAGGACGAGGGCGTCTCCGGGCTCACCCGCGGCGCGTCGATCAACGGCCAGCCCCGGGAGCGTGCATGCCGGGTGAGTTCCGGATCGGGGGCGATCACCCGGGGGTTGCCCACCACGGTGAGGGTGCCGAGCCCGCTGGAACGGTGGCCGTAGGCGAAGCAGCGTGAGGCGTCCAGTCCGAGCCTGGCCATGGTCTCCACGACGATCTGCAGTTTGGCGCTGTCGAGGCTGCTCGGCTGGTTGATGTCCTCCGGGGTGCGGGCGCTTCTGGCGTAGACCACCAGATCCATCCGCAGTCGGAGCTGGTAGGGGTGCGGCGGGATGCCGTCGTCAGGGAGCACGAGGATCAGCAGGTCTCCGGCACGTCTGTGCGTCTCGACCGCGCTGACCACCGCGCCGGCCACGGATCTGCAGCAGGAACCCAGGTCGAAAAAGGCAGCGCGGCGTAATTCCGTCTCCATGGCCCCCGTCCATCCTGTTCGCCTGAGCGCGCGTGTCCGGCGGTTGACTTCACCGACTCATTGACACCAACAGTCACTTCTGTCGGACCGACCGTAGCGTACGAGGTCATTGGCCAGCCATGGGCCGGATCCTCAGAGAATCCCCGGTCGCGAATTGGCTGAAAGGCTTATGTCGTGCTCATGAAAACCGTCGAATCTTGAATAGTAAATAGGTGGAAAGGTTAATAAATCGGACACTGGTGCCGTAGGGCTCGACTTGGGCGGACGGGAAGATTGACAGAACTGTTTGACAAGAATTGACAGCCGCTGTTGAATCTTGTCGACAGGTTGCCTAGGGGAGGAACGCCATGACCGGGGGAGAGTCCAGCACGGTCGGGATCATCCTGGCCGGAGGGCGCGGGGAGCGGGCCAAGCCCCTCACCCTGGAGTCCGCCGACTACATCCGCAGCAAGGCCCTGCTCCCGTTCGCCGGCCGCCGGCTGATCGAGTGGGTGGTCGACGCCTGCCGGGAGCAGGGCATCCGCCGTTTCCACGTGGTCGCGCAGGGCCTGGAGAACCGGAGCCAGATCAAGCTGGTGCTCGGCCACGGCGAGCGCTACGGCGTCGACGTCCGCTACTCGCGGTCGAGCTTCGACCGCTACAACGTCGGCTCCGGTGCGGCCACGCTGCACAACCTGGAGCAGTGGGACCTCGCCGAGCGGGCGCTGGTCCTGCCGGTCGACTCCGTCTTCGACTTCTCGCTGGCCGGTCTGGAGGCCGCGCACGACGCGGCCGACGCGGTGGTGACCGTGGCTTCGGTGGCCCGCAGCCCGCGGGAGGTCGCCGGGAAGTACGGCGCCATCCAGACCGGGGCGGACGGTCTGGTCACCGGCTTCGTCGAGAAGCCCGCGCTCGACCGGCTGCACGGCTTGTTCCCGGGCGCGGCCGACGGCGAGGCCGTGATCCCGACCAACGCCGGGATGTACCTGGTCGACTGCGCCCGGCTGCGCCGGGCCGCCCGGGAGCCGGCGCTGATGCGCCAGGCCCAGCGGCGGCTGGACTGGGGCGGTGAACTGCTGCCCTGGCTGGTGCGCCACGGACACCGGGTGGCCGCGCACCGGATCGGCCGCCTCGGCGACCTGGGCAACGTCGAGGACTACCTGGTGACCCTGCGCGACGTCCTGTCGGGCGACTACCTGGGGATGAACCAGCTGATGCCGCGGCCGCAGAGCGATGATCCGCGGTACTGGATCCACGAGTCGAGCCTGGCGGCCCGGGACGACCTCACGGGCACCACCCTGGCCGACAAGATCGCCGAGGGCAGTGTGCAGATCGGCCCCGGGGTCCGGATCGGACGGCACGTCAGCATCGGCGCCGACGTCCGCCTGGAGTACACCGACATCGGCGACGGCGCCGAGGTGTGCGAGGGCGCCAGGCTCAGCGGCGCCTCCTGCGGCGACTCGGCGGTGATCGGGCCGTACGCCGAGATCAGCGACAGTTACGTCGGGCCGATGGCGGAGATCCGCTCGGCCCGGGTGCGGCCGGCCCGGCTGGACGGCTACTCGGCGGTCGGCGACGGTGCGCGGGTCTTCGCCGGCGCCCGGCTCTCCGGGGTCAGCGTCTACCCCCGGCTCAACGTCCCGGCGATCGCCGGTCTTCCGGCCGGGACCACTCTCACCAGCTCCGACGACATTCTCCGCTGGGTCTGACCGCCGGCCGGGCCCGGCCGGCGGCGGCGTGCCCAGCGGCAAACAGCAGCAAGGCGACGAGTCCGAGGCAATGGAGGAGGAACGATGGATAACCCCATAGTGGTGGTCGGCGGCGCAGGCCGGGTCGGCCGGCTCATCGTGCAGCGCCTGCTCGACCGCGGCGAGCGGGTGTGGGCGATCGGCCGTACCGACCGGTCGGACCACTTGCCGCTGCCGCCCGGTACCGGATTCAGCCAGGGCGACGTGCGGGTGCCGCACACCCTGGCCGGACCGCTCGGCAGTTGCTCGGCGCTGGTGTACTGCGTCGAGCCCGGGACGGACGAGGACGGCCCGAACCGGCCGGAGACCACCATGTACCAAGGTGTCCGGAACGTCCTCGCCGCCGCGACCGCGGACGGCGGGCGGCCGCACGTGGTCCTGGTCAGCCAGCTCCATGTCACCCACCGCGGCCACCCGTTGAACGCCTACGGCCGGCTGCTCGACTGGCGGCGGGCGGGCGAGGAGGCGGTCCGCGGCTCCGGGCTGCCCTACACCGTGGTGCGGCCGGGCTGGCTGGTCGACGACCAGTCCGCGGGCGACCGGGTGCGCCTGGAGCAGGGAGACCGCGGGATCGGCCTGGTCTCCCGCACGGACGCGGCCGAGTCCTGTGTCCGCGCCCTCTACACCGAGGCGGCCAGGGGCGTGACCTTCGAGCTGTTCAACGAGCCGGGAGCGCCGCTGTCCGACTGGGATCGGGCGTTTTCCGAGCTGGAGCCCGACCGGGTGGCCGTCGCCTGACCGGGCACCGCCTTCGAGCCGCGCCGATCACAACGATGAGGGAATGACAGTGAGTCACACAACGCCGTCGCCTGTCGTGCTTGCAGAGGTCACTCCCGGACGCTCGCAGCCACTGGGCGCCACGCTGGACGCCAACGGGGTCAACTTCTCGGTCTTCTCCGAACACGCCACCCACGTCCAGCTGTTGCTGTTCGACAACTACGACGACCTGGTGCCGACCAGGACCATCGACCTGGACCCGGACCACCACCGCAGCTACCACTTCTGGCACTGCCACGTGAGCGGTCTGAAGGCGGGCCAGACCTACGCCTACCGGATGGACGGGCCGAACCACACCCGGGCCACCGGTGCCCGGTTCAACCGCCGCAAGGTCCTGCTCGACCCCTACTCGCGGGCGAACATCAACACCCTCTGGGACCGCAGCCGGGCGATCGGCCCCGAGGACAACTGCGCCTACTCGATGCGCAGCATGGTGGTCGACCTGTCCGGTTACGACTGGGAGGAGGACGAGCCGCTGCGCACGCCGCTGGCCGACACCGTGATCTACGAGATGCACGTCGGGGGCCTGACCGCCTCGCCGAGCTCGGGCGTCACCCACCCGGGGACCTTCTCGGCGGTGGTGGAGAAGATCCCCTACCTCAAGGAACTCGGCGTCACCGCGGTCGAGTTACTCCCGGTCTTCGACTTCGACGAGCGGCAGCTGCTGCGGATGGGGCCGCACGGCGTCCCGCTCTACAACTACTGGGGGTACGACCCGTTCGGGTTCTTCGCCCCGCACACCGGGTACTGCTCCAACCCCTGCCAGTGCGCCCACATCACCGAGTTCCGGGACATGGTCAAGGCGCTGCACCGGGCCGGCATCGAGGTGATCCTGGACGTCGTCTTCAACCACACGTCCGAGGGCAACGAGCACGGCCCCACGATCAGTTTCCGCGGCCAGGCCAACGAGATCTACTACCACCTCTGGCCGCAGGACCGCCGGCACTACATGGACTTCACCGGCTGCGGCAACGCGATCAACGCCAACCACCCGGCGGTGGCCAAGTTCATCATCGAGTGCCTGGAGTACTGGGTCACCGAGCACCACGTCGACGGCTTCCGCTTCGACCTGGCCTCCGAGCTCTCGCGCGGCGCCGAGGGCTACGAGATGGAGGTGCCGCCGGTGCTCTGGGGCATCGAGCTGTCGGGCATCCTGTCCGACACCAAGATCATTGCTGAGCCCTGGGACGGCGGCGGGCTGTACCAGGTCGGCCGGTTCCCCGGGCGGCGCTGGGCACAGTGGAACGGGCCGTTCCGCGACGACGTACGGCGCTTCGTGCGCGGCGACGCCGGCCTGGTCGGCACCATCGCGACCCGTATCGGCGGCTCCCGCGACCTGTTCGGCAAGGACGGCGAACTGCCCACCAACAGCATCAACTTCATCACCTGCCACGACGGCTTCACCCTCAACGACCTGGTCAGCTACGGGCACAAGCGCAACAGCGCCAACGGCGAGTCCAATGCGGACGGGGCGAACGAGAACTTCAGCTGGAACTGCGGCGTGGAGGGTCCGAGCGACTCGCCCGAGATCGAGCAGCTGAGGATCCGTCAGATAAAGAACTTCGCCGCCCTGCTGCTGCTCAGCCGCGGGGTCCCGATGATCCTGGCGGGCGACGAGTTCCGCAACACCCAGGGCGGCAACAACAACGCCTACTGCCAGAACAATCCGATCACCTGGCTGGACTGGGACCAGGCCGAGAAGGAGACCGAGGTCCGCCACTTCTTCCAGGGCATGATCGCGCTGCGCAAGCGCCACCGCTCCCTGCGTGACCCGCACTTCTTCACCGGCCGCCACAACGACCGCGGCCTGCCGGACGTCACCTGGCACGGCACCAAGCTGGAACAGCCCGGCTGGGAGGACACCGGAGCGCGCGTGCTGTCGTTCACGCTGGCCGGCTTCGGTGAGGAACCCGACCTGCACGTGATCCTCAACATGTTCCACCTGGGCCTGGACTTCGAGCTGCCGCACATCCCCGGCCGGCCCTGGCACCGCGTCGCGGACACCGCCCAGGACTCCCCGCTGGACCTCCTCGCGCCCGGAAGCGAAGAGCGGGTCCACGGCCGCACTTACCACGCCCACGGCCGCAGCATCGTCATCCTGACGGCTCTGCCCGACGACGGAGGCACCCTGTGATGAGCACTCCCGACACCCGGCGCACCTACTCCGACTGCATCGCCGGCTACGTGACCTCGTACGAGCCGACCCGCGACCGCTTCGGCCTGCGCACCTGTGACGGCCGCGAGTTCACCATCCACCTGGACGGCTTCCTCGGCTCGCAGATCGTCCGCAACCTCGGCGACGACTACCGCGACACCACCGCCGCCACCCGGGACATGCTGGCCGAGGGCCGGTACGTCTTCGTGCACGGGCTGTTCTACCAGTGGGAGGGCGGGGAGCGGATCGAGGCCCGGCAGATCACCTTCCCGGAGGAGAGCCGCGGCGCGTACGTCTTCGAGAAGCCGGGCTGGTGGGTCCAGCAGGCCGCCGAGATCGCCGACTTCTACCTGCGCGGCCACTTCCCGGACGGCGTGTACGACTGGCGCAACTTCCGCACCAAGCTGACCCTGCACGGCACCCACGTCCCGGACACCGGGGAGGACGTGCGCCAGGAGACCGACACCATCTCCCGGCTGGTCTACGGCCTGGCCACCGCCTACCTGCTGACCGGCGAGGAGCGCTTCCTGCAGGCCGCCGAGTCCGGCACCGAGTACCTGCGCGAGCACATGCAGGTCGCCGACGAGCGCGAGGGCATCGTCTACTGGTACCACGGCATCGACATCGCCGAGAGCGGCCAGCGCAAGGTGTTCGCCTCGGAGTTCGGCGACGACTACGACGCCGTCCCGATGTACGAGCAGATCTACGCGCTGGCCGGCCCGACCCAGACCTACCGGATCACCGGCGACCCGCGGATCATGTCGGACATCGACCGCACCGTCGAGCTGTTCCACCGGTACTTCAAGGACGAGGACAAGGGCGGGTTCTTCTCCCACCTCGACCCGATCACCATGGACCCGCGCTCGGACGCGCTCGGCCGCAACCGGGCCCGCAAGAACTGGAACTCCATCGGCGACCACGCACCGGCCTACCTGATCAACGCCTACCTGGCCACCGAGCGCCAGGACTTCGCCGACCTGCTGGAGGAGACCGCCGACACCATCGTCCGGTACTTCCCGGACGAGCCCGACAGCCCCTTCGTCCAGGAGCGCTTCCACGAGGACTGGAGCCCGGACCGGACCTGGGGCTGGCAGCAGGACCGCGCGGTGGTCGGACACAACCTGAAGATCGCCTGGAACCTCACCCGGATCCGCGCCCTGCACGACAAGCCCGAGTACGCCGCCCTGGCCGAGCGGATCGCGGAGATCATGCCGCCGGTCGGCAGTGACCAGCAGCGCGGCGGCTGGTACGACGTGGTGGACCGGAAGGCGGACCCCGACAGCGGCACCCACCGCCTGGTCTGGCACGACCGCAAGGCCTGGTGGCAGCAGGAGCAGGCGATCCTCGCCTACCTCATCCTGGCCGGTGTCTCCGGCGACCCGGAGCACCGCCGGCTGGCCCGCGAGGCCGCCTCGTTCTACAACGCGTTCTTCCTCGACTACGACGACGGCGGCGTCTACTTCAACGTGCTCGCCGACGGCATGCCCTACCTGGTGGGCACCGAGCGCCTCAAGGGCAGCCACTCGATGGCCGGCTACCACGCCCTGGAGCTGTGCTACCTGGCCGCCGTCTACACCGGCCTGCTGAACGACTCCGCGCCGCTCACCCTGCACTTCCGGCCGCGGCCCGAGGCGTACCCGGACCGGATCCTGCGGGTCGCCCCCGACCTGCTGCCCACCGGGTCGGTCCAGATCGGCCGGGTGTGGATCGACGACGAGCCGTACGAGGACTTCGACGCCAAGGCCCTGACGGTCAAACTCCCGGTCACCAGCCGGCCCGTGCGGGTCCGGGTCGAACTGGAACCGGCCGACATGCGGCTGCGGATCTCCAGCGACTTCGACGGCCGCACCGCCCACATCCACTGCGAGGGCGTGATCGACCTGGAGGAGCTGGAGAAGTTCCGCCGGTCCCTCACGGAGGCGCTGTCCTGCGAGCCGCGACGGGTGGAGTTCCACCTGTGCAAGGTCACCGAGCTCGCCCGGCCCGTGATCAACGAACTGCTCTTCCAGCGCACCAAGATCGGGCTGGACGTCGACTTCGTGATCGTCGGCTGTGCCCTGCCCGAGGTCGCCCAGGCGCTGGTGGCCACCGACGCCTTCCTGCTCGACCCCACCGCCCCCTGCGACGACTACTGACCGCCGCGTCACGGCTGACCAGGCGTCACGACTCCCCGAAGGATCGATGTGTCCACGATGCTGCAAGTCCGTCCGGCGAAAGCGGCCGAGGCGCCGGACGGCTTCTCCGCCTACTGCAAGGAGCTCTTCGCACTGCTGGGGCGGGCCGACCAGCGCCGCTGGGGCGAGGTCTACCTGAGCGGGCTGCTGCACGCCAGCGGCCGCAGGACCCCGCGGAACATCGCCGAGCACGTGCTCGGCCGGCCGGCCACCCAGCCCATCCAGCAGTTCGTCAACCAGAGCACCTGGGACCCGACGGAACTGCGGCGGCACCTCGCCGAACGGCTCTGCGCGGCCACCCAGCCGCAGGCCTGGGCCTTCGACGAGGTGGTCTTCCGCAAGAACGGCACCCGCTCGGTCGGCGTCGCCCGCCAGTTCGTGCCGGCCGAGGGCCGGATGGTCAACTGCCAGCTGGCGCTGGCTGCTTCACTGGTGAGCCAGGAGGCCAGCCTGCCGGTCAACTGGCGGCTGCTGATGCCCCGGCACTGGGACGCGGACGAGGACCTGCGCACCCAGGCCCGGGTGCCCGACGAGGAGCGGCACCGGCCGAGATGGCGCTACCTGCTGGACTCGGTGGACGAGATGCTCCAGGACTGGGACCTGCCCCCGGCACCGGTACTCGCGAACTGGAGCTTCGAATCGGAGGTCGAACCGCTGCTGCTCGGACTCGAACAGCGCGGCGTCGGCTACCTTGTCGAGGTCGGCGCCACCACCCAGCTGCCCGGCCGGCCGGTCCACTCGTACCCCAGCACCGAGCGCAGCACCTCCGCCAGGCGCTGGACGGCCGCGGCCGTCGCCCGCGACCCCGCGCTGCGCACCGACAGGTCGGTGGCGGCCTGGCGGGACCGGCCCGACAGCCGGTACCAGCACTCGCAGTTCATGCTCGTCCCGCTCACCACCGGCGCCGCCGGCCGCTCGTCGGCACCGCGCCAGCTGGTGGTGGAGTGGCCGTTCGGCCGTCCGCAGCCGCGCACCTACCTGGTGACCAACCTGCGCGGCGACCGGCTGAACGAGCTGGTCGCACTCGCCGAACTCCGCCACCAGTCCAGCCGGTGCTGCGAACAGCTCCACCAGGACTACGGCCTCGGCGACTTCGAGGGCCGGTCGTTCCCCGGCTGGCACCACCACGTGACGCTGGTCTCCGCAGCGAGGGGATTCCACGCCCTGCAGCAGCTGTCGCGACCCGGCGAGCCGGACCGGCCCGTGAGCCTCGGATAGGCCGCCACCACCCCCTCTCCCGAAAGGACCGCACCACCTTGGACGAGGCACGCCGACCCGCCGCCGGGTCGGTCACCGAACCCTGTTCACCGCTCCGACCTAGCGAGGGACAACGCCATGACAGCCAACCCGGCCACCACGTCCTCGGCGCCGACCCGTGACCGTGCCACCTGGGCCGAACTCTTCTACGACCTCGTGCTCGTCTTCGGCATCGGCCAGGCCGCGCACATCCTGGCCGAGGCCCCCAGCTGGGGCGGCATGGCCCAGGCCCTGCTGGTCCTGCTGCCGCTGTGGTGGGCGTGGGTCAGCATGACGCTCGCGCTGAACGCGGTCAGCGAGACCAACACCCAGCGCCTGCTGCTGTTCGCGGCCGGACTCGCCACCTTCACCATGGGCGTCAGCGCCCCGCTGGCGCTGGAACACCGCGGCGCGGCACTCCTGTTCGCCGGCTCCTACCTGGGCCTGCGGGTGCTGATGGCGCAGTGCGTCCGGTGCACCCGGGCCATCTCACACAGCATCAACCACCACAACGTCGGCTGGGTCTGCGCGACGATACTCGTCGCGGGCGCCCTGCTGCCCGCCGGAATCCGCGGCCTGGTGTGGGCGACCGGCGTGCTCGCGGAGATCGCCGCGCCGGTCGTCCACCGGGACCGGCTGCACCGGATGACCTTCGGACCCAGCCATCTCCCGGAGCGGTTCGGCCTGTTCATCATCATCGCGCTGGGCGAGTGCGTGCTCTCGGCCGGTCTGCGCGCCGCGACCTCGCACCTCGACCTCGCCGGGATGTGCGCGGTGGTGCTGAGCTTCGTCACCGGCTGCGCCCTGTGGTGGCTCTACTTCCACTACGTGGCCCCGGCGGTGGAGCACGCGCTGCGCACCCACCGGACGCAGGCCGTGGTGGTCCGCGACGTCCTGAGCTACGGCCATTTCATCCTGGTCGTCGGGCTGCTGCTGGTCGCCGTCGGCACCAGCCGGATCGTGTCCGAACCGACCGCCGCGCCACACACCGGAATCGGCGCACTCGTGCCGATCGGAGCCGGCCTGTTCACCCTCACCTTCGGCTACACCCGCTGGCGGATGTTCGGCGGGGCCTCCTCGACCAGGGTGATCGCGGGCCTGTGCCTGCTGCTGGCCGCGCCGGCCGCACCGCTCGTCCCCGGCCTGGTCACCCTGGCCGTCACCGCCGCCGTGCTGATCGCGGTCAACGGCATCGAGTACTGGATGCTCACCACCGGAAGGACCATCCCGCTGTTCTTCCGCCGGGCCGTGGATCTCCTCTGAACCCTTGCCGGCGAACGAATCTGACGCAATGTCGGATCGGAGTTCGCGAAGCACCCGATCCCGGAACGCAGAAGTCCCGAGCGGAATTCCTCCGGCGGTAGCGTCGGAAGAGTCGAAAAGGGGGATCACGCCATGTCAGCAGAACGATCCGTCGACAATTTCGATTACATCGTGGTCGGCGCCGGTTCCTCGGGCTGTGCGGTGGCCAGCCGGCTCAGTGCGGACCCCTCCTGCTCGGTCCTGCTCGTGGAGGCGGGCGACTGGCACACCCGGCCGGAGATCAACCGGGTGGACGTGCCCTCGCTGACGGCGCTCTGGACGGAGCCCTGGGGCCGCGGAATCGACTGGGGCTACACCACCGAGCAGGAGCCGCACCTCGAGGGGCGGAGCATACCGATCGCCCGCGGCAAGGGAGTCGGCGGCTGCAGCTCGGTGAACGCGCTGATGTGGGTGCGCGGCAACCGGCTCGACTACGAGCGGTGGAGCGCCCTCGGGAACACCGGCTGGTCCTTCGAGGAGGTGCTGCCGTACTTCATCCGGGCCGAGTCCTACCCCACCGGCGCCCAGGACCGCGGCAGTTCGGGCCCGATCAGCGTGCAGGACCACCGAGACCCGACCCCGGTGGCGCAGGCCTTCGTGGCCGCGGCTGAGCACCTGGGCTACGCCGCACCCGAGGCGGACTACAACGGCCCCCGGCAGGACGGCTTCGGATTCCTCTACCAGACCAACCGGACCGCCGAGGGCGAGCGCTGCTGCTGCGCCACCGGCTACCTGCGGCCGGCCGCGGACCGGCCGAACCTGGCCATCCGCACCGGTGCGCACGCCACCCGGATCGTGCTCCGCGACGGCCGCGCGGCCGGTCTGGAGCACCTGCACGAGGGCCGGCTGCGCACGGCGACGGCCGAGGGCGAGATCGTGCTCAGCGCCGGCGCCTTCGAGACCCCCAAGCTGCTGATGCTCTCCGGCATCGGCCCGGCGGCGGACCTGGAGCGGCACGGCATCCGCTGCGTCCAGAACCTCCCGGGCGTCGGCGGCAACCTGCAGGACCACGTCTTCGTACCGGTCTGCTACCAGTCCCTGCAGACCCATCCGTCGGCGGAACTCATCTCCGAGGCGGGCCTGTTCACCCGCAGCCGGCTCACACCGGCGGACGCGCCGCCGGACCTGCAGTTCACCTTCGGCACGGTCAAGTTCCTGCCCGCGAGTGCGCCGGCGCGGGCGGGGGAGGGCCACGGCTTCACCTTCGCCCCGATCCTGCTCACCCCGCGCAGCCGGGGCCGGGTCAGCCTGCGCAGCGCGGACCCGCACGAGCCGGCCGTCGTCCGGGCCGGCTACCTCGGTGAGCAGGCCGACGTGGACGTACTGGTGGAGGGCGTGGAACTGGCCCGGGAGCTGGCGCACACCCCGGTCTTCGACGCCTTCCGGGGCGAGGAGCTGGCCCCCGGACCGGCCCTCGGGACCGGCCAGGAGCTGCGGGGCTACGTCGCGGCCGAGGCCACCACGCTGTGGCACCCGGTCGGAACCTGCCGGATGGGCACCGGAAGTGACGCGGTGGTGGATCCGCAGCTGCGGGTCCGCGGCGTCCCGGGCCTGAGGATCGCCGACGCCTCGATCATGCCGGTGATCGTGTCCGGCAACACCAACGCACCCACCGTGATGATCGGCGAGAAAGCCGCCGACCTGATCCGCACCACCGACAGCTGAGTACCCTTCGAACCCAAGGAGCCGATCATGGCAACCGCTGCCGAACAGGCCGGTGTCGACCTGTACAACCGCTTCCTCAAGGCGCTGAACGACGGCGACTACGAGGGGATCGCCCAGGTGATGGCGTCCGACTTCGAGGACCACCACCCGGGCTTCGAGGTGCACGGCGTGGCCCAGTACCAGGAGGCGCTGCGCGGGGTCGCGCAGACCCTCCGGATCCGGGCCGAGCTGGAGGAGATCCTGACCACCGGCGACCGGATCATCGCCCGGGTCGCGCTGACCGGCCGTCACGTCGGACCGGTGCTGGGCTTCGCACCCACCGGGAAGGCGGTCTCCTGGACCACCACCGAGATCTGGCGGGTCGCCGACGGCATGCTGGTCGAGCGCTGGGCCGAGGACGACCTGCTCGGCCTGCGCAACCAGCTGTCGCCGGACGCGGAGAACGTCGAGCTGATCCGCCGCCTCAACGACGTGGTGAACGAGCGGCGCTACGACGACATGGACGAGCTGTTCGACGAGTCGTTCGTGGACCGCAACCCGGCCTGGAGCGTGACCGGCGTGGCCGAGCTCAAGGAACTGCTCAAGGTCGCCAAGGCCGCGCTGGAGTTCACCTCCCAGCAGGACCTGATCTACCCCGCCGAGGGCGGGAAGGTCGTCATCCACCTCACCTTCACCGGGCGCCACGTCGGGGAGTTCTTCGGCGTGCAGCCGACCGGCAAGGAGGTCCAGTGGACCAGCATCGAGGTGTTCCGGATCGAGAACCGCAAGATCGTCGAGCGCTGGGTGCAGGCCGACACCACCGGCCTGATGAAGCAGCTCGGCGTCACCCTGCCGTGACGACGGCCGAGGGCCGACCCGGGAACGACCTGACCACCGAGAGAGAGGAGTACCGATGCTCGCCTACGCACTGCACATCACCGTGAAGCCGGGCCACGAGCAGCAGGCGCTGGAGACGCTCGGCGCGATCGAACGCCGCTCGCTGCGGGACGCCGGCTGCCTGCAGTTCACCTGGTTCCAGCACGACGCCGACCCCTACCGGTTCACGCTGGTCGAGCAGTGGGAGAGCCAGGAGCACCTGGACGCCCACCTCGCGCAGGACCAGTCGCTGTGGGAGTCCTTCCTGCCGGCGCTGGCGGACGAACCCCGCTCCGAACTGCTGCGCCAGGTGGTCCCGTTGGCGACCAGGCCGAGCGCCGACGAGGTGCTGGCCTTCGCCACCTCCTGGTTCGGCGCCATCACCGCGGAGGCGCCGGTCGAGACGCTGCTGGGCTTCCTCAGCCCGGCCGGGCTGAGGATGGACTTCCCCGAGGGGACCCTGACCAGCGTCGAGGACGTGCGCGAGTGGTACGCCACGGTCATGGCGACCTTCCACGAGCACACCCACGACCTGGAGCACCTCAAGGTCACCCCCGGCGACCTCGCGGGCGCGGTGGACGTGGACCTCGCGGTCATCTGGAAGTCCACCGCGCGGGCCGACGGATCCCGCTCGGCCTTCCGCGGGTTGCAGTCCTGGCAGGTGCGGCGGTCCTTCCGGACCGGCCGGCTGGAGATCGTCACCTACCGGGTCCGATCGCTGGAGAAGGTGGCGTGATGGCGGGAGCCAACGGCCTGCGCTGGGCCCACGTCGGCCTCAACTGCCAGGACCAGCAGCGCACCGAGGAGTTCTACACCCGCTGGTTCGGCTTCCGCCGGGCGCGGGTGGTCGAGACGCCGGACGTCCGGGTGGTCTTCCTGCGCAACGACGCCGCCTGCCTGGAGCTGTTCCCGGCCCAGGCGGAGCCCGCAGCCAGGGCCGGCGGGGACGGCCCGCAGAACCCGGGCTCGGTACGCCACCTGGCGTTCCAGGTGGACGACCTCGACGCCTTCCTGGCGGCGGCCGACGGGAGCTTCGACGTCTCCCTCGGACCGCTGGGCTTCGACGAGTACATCCCCGGCTGGCGCACGGTCTGGGTGACCGACCCCGACGGTGTGGTGGTCGAGGTCAGCCAGGGGTACGTCGACCAGGACCCGACCGAACTGGCCTGATCCGCGGCCGACGGGAGTGCGCGGGCCGCCGTGCACTCCCGCCCGGTCGGCGACTTGACGTAGTACGAGCGCGAACCTGCTCAGATGCGCACGCAGTGCCCGCATCCGCCGTGGTGAGGCGGTGACGGTGCGGGAGCCTGGCTGCCTGAGGCAGAGGAACTGCCCGGGCGGCTCGCTGTCCACCCATTCCGGAAAGGAAATCCCCATGGGGAAGCAGGAGTTGACCACCGGGCAGATCGAGGAGATCGTCCGAGAGTGGTACGAGGCGCTCGACCGGCACGACGCCGTCGAGCAGGTGACCCCGTTCCTGGCCGAGGACGGCCTGGTCATGGTGTTCCCCGAGGCGACCCTGCGCGGTCCGGCGGACTTCCATGACTGGTACGCCGCCGTCACCAACCGGTTCTTCGACGAGGTCCACGAGGTCAAGTCGGTCGAGGTGCGCACCAACACCGACGGCCGGGCCGACATCCAGGTCGTGGTCAACTGGCAGGCCAGGGTGTGGAATCCGCCGGCCGCCAGGAGCGAGTGGCTCGGCTTCGACGCCACCCAGACCTGGACCGTGGTCCTCCGCGACGGCGAACCGAAGATCTCCGAGTACATCGTCGAGGACCTGGCGCCGATGCCGGGCTCCGCGGCGCTGTAGCTGCCCAGCCGACCGTCCGGCCGTCGCCGGGCTCGTTTCCCTCGCACAGCAACGGAGTGATCTCCAATGAGCAATACCGTCTCCGAAACACCCGGAGCACTCGCCCCGCCCACGGCCGGGTCGGCCGGACGCCGTTGGCTGGCCCTTCCCGTGATCCTCGTCGGCACGTTCATGACGATCCTGGACTTCTTCATCGTCAACGTCGCCATCCCGTCGGCCCAGTCGGACCTGCACGCCAGCGGCGCGCAGATCCAGCTGGTGGTGGCCGGTTACGGAGTGGCCTACGCGGCCGGGCTGATCACCGGCGGTCGGCTCGGTGACCTGTACGGCAGGCGGCGGCTGTTCGTCATCGGCCTGACCCTGTTCACGCTGGCCTCGGCCGGCTGCGGTCTGGCCACCAGCGCCAACTTACTGATCCTCGCCCGGATGGCGCAGGGTGTGGCCGCGGCCCTGCTCTTCCCGCAGGTGCTGTCGATCATCAACGTCACCTACACCGGCGAGGACCGGCCGAAGGCCTTCATGGGCTTCGGCATGACGATCGGTCTGGCCTCGGTCAGCGGCCAGGTGATCGGCGGTCTGCTGATCCAGGCGGACGTCCTCGGCCTGGGCTGGCGCAGCTGCTTCCTGGTCAACGTCCCGGTGGGCCTGGCCGTGCTGGCGCTCGTTCCGTCCCTGGTGCCGGAGAGCCGTTCGGCCACCGCCCGCGGTCTCGACCTGGTCGGGTTCGCCATCGTCACCCCCGGTCTGTTGCTGCTGCTGATCCCGCTGGTCGAGGGCCGACAGGCCGGTTGGCCGTTGTGGTCGTGGATGTGCCTGGCGGCCAGTGTGGTGGTGCTCGGCGCCTTCGCCCGGCACCAGCGGCAGCTCTCCCAGCGCGGCGGCACTCCGCTGGTCGAGCCGGTGCTCTTCAAGAGCAGGAGCTTCCTGACCGGACTGCTGACGATGTTCACCGTGTACGCCGGGATGGCCTCCTTCTTCCTGGTGTTCGCGCTGTACCTGCAGGAGGGGCTGGGCTTCTCGGCGCTCAAGTCCGGGCTGGTCTGCCTGCCCTGCGGCGTCGGCTTCTTCGCTCTCTCGATGGGCTCGCCCCGGCTCGTCCGCGCGCTGGCCCACCGGACCCTGGCCCTCGGCGCGGTGATCCTCGGCATCGGTGAGATCGCCATGGCACTGATCGCGCTCCGGGCCGGCAGCCACCCGAGCACCGCAGTGCTGGCCCTGCTCATGCTGGTGATCGGGGCCGGGATGGGCGCGATGGGCCCGCCGCTGATCGCCCAGGTGCTGCTCGGCGTACCCGGTGAGCACGCCGGCTCCGCGTCCGGTGTCCTCTCCACCACCCAGCAGATGGCGGGTGCGCTGGGCGTGGCCCTGATCGGGATCATCTTCTACGGCACGCTCGGCAGCGCCGGATCCTCCGGCCACTACGGCCGGGCCTTCGCCGCGAGCCTCGCCTACACCCTGGTGCTGGCCCTGATCACGGCCGTCATCACGACGCCGCGCCGCTGGTGGGGCACGCACCAGCACTGATCCGGCCGGGGGGGGGGGGGGGGGGGGGGGGGGGGGGGGGGGGGGGGGGGGGGGGGGGGGTAGGGGGGGAGGGGGGGGGGGGGGGGGGGGGGTGGGTGGGGGGGGCA
>NZ_JBVIMH010000027.1:93393-100244 GCF_055579945.1 Kitasatospora sp. NPDC032150
TACTATCTAGCCGTTATGGGGCGAGACAGGGGAGGTGGCGGCACGAGCGGACGCGGGTTCACGCGCCCTACTACCACCGCCCCCCCCCCCCCCCCCCCCCCCCCCCCCCCCCCGCACCGCACACCTTCGGCACCTCGCGCTCCCTTGCACCGTGCACTCTGCGCACCGTACCCCTCGCACTGCCAGCACAACTCATGTCGCACAACTCATGTCGCAGACAAGGAGCTTGTCGCAATGGTCAAATACACGGACATCGTCATCGGCGCCGGATCCTCCGGTGCGGTGGTCGCAGCCCGGCTCACCGAGGAGCCGTCCAACCAGGTGCTGCTGATCGAGGCCGGCCCGGACTACCCCGACCCCGGGACCCTGCCGGAGAACCTGCGCAACGGCCTCTACCCGTCCTTCGCCGGGCACGACTGGGGCTACCAGGCCGAGGCCGTCCCCGGCCGGGAGATCCACCTGGCCCGCGGAAAGGTGGTCGGCGGCACCTCCGCCATCAACACCTGCCTCGCGGTCCGTCCGCACCCGCTGGACTTCGAGGAGTGGGCGCGCCTCGGGAACGACGGCTGGACCTGGGAGGACGTCCTGCCGTACTTCGTCCGGATGGAGGACGACAAGGACTTCGGGCAGCCGCTGCACGGCAAGGGCGGCCCGATCCCGGTCGCCCGCTGGCGGGACGAGCAGCTGACCCCGCTGCAGCGGGCACTGCTCGACACCTGCAAGGAACTCGGCTTCCCCGACATGCCGGACCACAACTCGCCGGAGGGCACCGGTGTCGGACCGCTGGCGCAGAACCTGGTGGACGGTACTCGGGTCTCGACGGCCACGGCGTACCTGGGACCGGTGCGCAAGCGCGAACAGCTGGAGATCCGGGCCAACACGACGGTCGACCGGATCGTCTTCGAGGACGGCCGGGCGGTCGGGGTACGCGTGATCACCGACGGCGTCGCGGAGACGGTGTACGCCGACCGGATCACCCTCTGCGCCGGGGCCATCGGCACCCCGGCCCTGCTGATGCGCTCGGGCATCGGGCCGGTCGCCACCCTGGAGCGGCTCGGGGTCCCGGTGGTGGCCGACCTCCCCGGGGTGGGGGAGAACCTGCTCGACCACCCCACCTGCATGGTCACCCTGAAGCCGCGGCCCGGCGTCTACGACGACTCGCTGCCCGTGACGCAGATCCTGCTGCAGTACACGGCGCCGGAGTCGGCGGAGTTCAACGACATGCAGATCTACCTGTTCAACCACGTCGACCTGAACGGCTACGCCCCCGCCCTGGTCGAGGCGGTCGGCACCGACAAGGTCTTCATGCTCTCCGCCGGCATCGAGCGGCCGCTCTCGCGCGGCCGGGTGACCATCGACAGCACGGACCCGGAGGCGGCTCCGCACATCGAGTTCAACTTCCTGGACCACCCCGAGGACCGCCGCCGGTTGCGGACCGGTATGCGGTTGGCCGCCCAGATCGCCAGCAGCCGGGCCTTCGAGATGTTCGCCACCGGCCGGATGGTGCCCAGTCCCGAGGTGCTGGCCTCCGACGAGGCGCTCGACGAATTCATGATGTCGGCGGTCGGAACGCACTTCCACCCGGTGGGCACGGCCAAGATGGGCCCGGCCGACGACCCGATGGCCGTCGTCGACTCCCGCTGCCGGGTCCACGGCGTGCCCGGCCTGCGCGTCGCGGACGCCTCGGTCATGCCGATTATGATTCGCGCCAACACCAACCTCACCTGCATCATGATCGGTGACCGCGTCGGCGACTGGCTGCTCGAAGAGCGCTGACCGAACCTTTCGGTACCGTGCCCGGCCCGCGTGCCGCGAGCGCACGGGCGGGGCAGGGGCCGACCCAACAAGCACTGGAGCTCCCAATGCCCAGTTCCACCAGCACCCTTGTCGTGTTCGCCCATCCGAACCCGGACACCTCGCGGATCAACTCCGCCCTGGTGGCCCAGGCCCGTGACACCGAGCACGTGGCCGTCCACGACCTGTACGCCGCCTACCCCGAGGGCCCGATCGACGCCGAGCGGGAGCAGCGGCTGCTGGCCGAGCACGATGTCATCGTGCTTCAGTTCCCGTTCTACTGGTACTCGGTGCCGCCGCGGCTGAAGCAGTGGCTGGACGAGGTCCTGCTGGAGGGCTTCGCCTACGGCGCCGGCGGCGATGCCCTGCACGGCAAGACCCTGCAGCTCGTCACCACGACCGGCGGCCCGGAGAAGTCCTACCGTCCGGACGGCTACAACCGGTTCACCGCCCGCCAGTTGCTCCTTCCGCTGGACGCCACGGCACACCTGTGCGGCATGGTCTACGCCGATCCGCTGATCTTCCAGGGCGTCCGCACCTACACCGACGAGGACATCGCCGAGGCCGGCCGCCGCTACCGGAGCCTGCTGGAGAGCACGGTCCGCACTCCGGTCGGCTGACGCATCGCCAGATAGCCCGTCCAGAGTCATCCCCCCGGCCGGTTGCATCGCAACCGGCCGGGGGGATCTCTGTTTTCCGTCCCGTGTCGGCCCGGAGCAGCGCGGTGTGCCCGAACGGCCAGGCAGCCGCCCGAACCGCCCGGATCCACCCTGATCCACCCCGAATCCGCCTGGCAGGGACCCGACTTGGAGTAGTGCGCGGACGGACCTGACGTGTGCCCGGCGAGTCGCCCCTCGGCTCTCGCGGCCCCCCGCAGTCGCTTGCTACACAGGAGTCGGGCACTGCGAGGGCGGCCGGATCCGGTTCCGGACGGCGCGCCCGACGCCACCGAGTGCCGCCAACCCACCTTCCTCCAAGGAGGCCATCACCGATGGCGAAGAAACGCGTTCTCGTGGTCCTCTCCGAGTACGGCTACTGGGGCGAGGAACTGATCGGTCCGCTGGAGACCTTCGACGAGGCCGGCTACGAGGTCACCTTCGCGACACCCACCGGCAAGCGTCCGGTGGCCCTGCCGCCGAGTTACGACCCCGAGTACATCGACCCGCCGCTCGGCCGCTCGGTGACCAGCACCGAGATGGCGGAGAAGGTCAGGGCGATCGACAGCTCGGACCGGCTGGACAATCCGCTGGACCTCTCCTCCTGGCTGCCCGACCGGCCCTACCGCAGCCGCAGCGACTTCCTGCGGGCCTGGGAGGGCTACCAGACCCGCCGGGAGCACGTGCAGCAGCAGGTTGCGGACCGCTACGACGCGCTGCTGATCGTCGGCGGCAGCGGCCCGATCGTCGACCTGGCCAACAACTGGCGCATCCACGACCTGATCCTGGCCTTCTACCACCTGGGTCTGCCGATCGCCGCGGAGTGCTACGGCGTCGCCGCCCTGGCATTCGCCCGGGAGCAGGACGACCGGGTGAGCATCATCCGCAACAAGCACATCACCGGTCACTGCATCGAGTACGACTACAAGGACGGCACAGGCTTCATGGGGACCGACTTCGTGATCGGCCCGCCGCCGTACCCGCTGGAGTACATCCTGCGTGACGCCACCGCACCCGAGGGCGCCTTCCACGGCAACTTCGGCAAGGAGACCTCGGTGATCGTCGACTACCCGTTCATCACCGGGCGTTCCACCCCCGACTCCTACCTCACCGGCCAGAAGCTGGTCGAGGTCCTGGAGCAGGGCCTGCGGCAGTGGGGCTACACCGCCTGACGCAGCCCGGGGACGGGCGGCCGTGGCGATCGTACCGGCCGCCCGTCCCGACCAACTCCCTTACCGCACGGAACGGATGGAGAGGACGACATGGTGAGCAGGCCCGCCCGGGTGGCGATGCTCGAACAGTTCAAGGCCGACGGCATCAGGTACATGTTCGGCAACCCCGGCACCGTGGAACAGGGCTTCCTGGACGAACTGCGCGGCTTCCCGGAGCTGGAGTACGTGCTGGCGCTGCAGGAGGCCGCGGTCGTCGGCCTCGCCGACGGGTACGCGCGGGCCACCCGCAGGCCGGCCCTGCTGCAACTGCACTCCGGGGTCGGCCTCGGCAACGGCATCGGCATGCTGTACCAGGCGATGCGTGGCCACGCCCCGCTGGTGGTCCTGGTCGGGGAGGCCGGGCTGGCCTACGACAGCATGGAGGCCCAGATGGCTGCGGACCTGGTCGGCATGGCAGGGCCGGTCACCAAGTGGGCGACCAGGGTGGTGGATCCGAACTCCACCCTGCGGGTGCTGCGCCGGGCGTTCAAGGTCGCCGCCACCCCGCCGTACGGGCCCGTCATGGTGGTGCTGCCGGCCGACGTGCTGGACAGCCCGACCAGTGAGCCGGTGGTTCCGACCTCGTACCTGCAGACCTCGGCCGTGCCCGAGCAGGCCGTCCTGGCGGACGCCGCCGCGCTGCTGGCCGGAGCCGAGCGGCCGCTGATCATCGCGGGGGACGGCATCCACTTCGCCGGCGCGCAGCGGGAACTCGCCCGGCTGGCCGAGGTCTGGGGCGCGGAGGTCCGGGGCGCGGACTGGGCCGAGGTGAACCTACCGGTCGACCACCCCGCCTACCGTGGCCAGCTCGGCCACATGTTCGGCTCGGTCAGCAGCCGGATCACCTCGGCGGCCGATGCCGTGCTGATCGCCGGTACCTATGCGCTGCCCGAGGTGTTCCCGGCGCTGGAGGGGGTGTTCGCCGAGGGTGTTCCGGTCGTCCATGTCGACCTGGACAGCGGTGCCATCGCCAAGAACTTCCCGGTCGACCTCGGTCTGGTGGCCGACCCGAGGCCGACACTGGCCGGGCTCGCCGACGCGCTGGAGCGCCGGCTGAGCCAGGAGCAGCGGCAGGCCGCCCGGCGCCGGCTGCAGGGGTGGGCCGAGGAGAAGTCCGCGGCGCTGGCCGGGGCGGTGAAGCGGGACAGCGCGGCGGACGGGCCGCTGACGGCCGGCTTCTTCGGCCACCAGCTGTCGCTGCAACTGCCCCCGGACGCCATCCTCTTCGACGAGGCGCTGACCTGCTCGCCGGGCATCTTCCAGCACAACCCGCCGAACGTGCCCGGGAACTGGTTCCAGACCCGGGGCGGATCGCTCGGCGTGGGCATCCCGGGCGCCATCGGCGCCAAGCTCGCCCACCCGGAGCGCACGGTGGTCGGGTTCACCGGCGACGGCGGCAGCATGTACACCTTCCAGGCGCTGTGGACGGCCGCCCGCTACGAGATCGCCGCCAAGTTCGTGATCTGCAACAACGGCCGCTACCGGCTGCTCGACCACAACATCGAGCAGTACTGGCGGACCCAGGGCATCGAACCCCACGACTTCCCCGGGGCCTTCGACCTCACCCGGCCGGAGATCGACTTCGTGGCGCTCGCCGAGTCGCTGGGCGTGCGGGCCGTGCGGGTGGAGAAGCCGGAGCAGGCCGCCCCGGCGATCACCGAGGCGCTGGCGCACCCGGGGCCGTTCCTGATCGACCTGGTCATCGACCGCACCAGCTGACGGAGAGGGGCGTGAGGACCGTGCGGCTGAACGGTCTCAAGATCGCGGTACTGATGGAGAGCGACTTCTACGAGCCCGAAATCCTCTACTACCAGCGCCGGTTCGCCGAGGAAGGAGCCGAGACGCACTTCCTCACCCGGCTCTGGGGAAACGACCG
The DNA here is from genome assembly GCF_055579945.1 of Kitasatospora sp. NPDC032150. Taxonomy (NCBI): domain Bacteria; kingdom Bacillati; phylum Actinomycetota; class Actinomycetes; order Kitasatosporales; family Streptomycetaceae; genus Kitasatospora; species Kitasatospora sp. NPDC032150. The sequence goes on from NZ_JBVIMH010000027.1 coordinate 98,931, forward strand.
GCTGGTCTTCCGGGGGCACGAGCACGGGCTGCCGTTCGAGGTCGACGAGTCCTTCGAGGAGCTGGACGAGTACGGGCTCAAGGAGTTCGCGGCGGTGATCGTCCCATCCGGCATCGTCGCCGACCGCCTGCGGTACACCGAGGAGGTCGACCGCCTCCCGCCGGCCGCGGCCTTCCTGCGCCGGGCGTTCGCGGACCCGGCCATCGTCAAGGGCATCATCTGCCACGGCATGTGGCTGGCCGCCCCGATCCCGCAGGTGATCCGGGGCCGCCGGGCGGTGGTGCACAACAACCTGCTCGGCGACCTGCGCAACATGGGCGGGGTCTTCGTGGACCAGGACATCGTGGTGGACCGCGACCTGGTCACCGCCCGCACCGGGAACCACTGCCATCTGTTCGCCCGGACCATCATCGAGCAGCTGGCCGCCCGGCGCTCGTCCGCCGATTGAGTCCGGCCGGCGATCCCACTGACGAAATGCTTCTGCATGCACTGTCCGGCTTTCCCGCCCGCGCGCGCCGCACGCTCTGCGCGTGCCGCGTGCCCCGCACGTACCGCTCGTCCTGTCCGTACCGCTCGTCCTTTCCGTTCGACCGCCTGCCGAGGAGCTCCGGGACATGAGCACGATCACGATCCAGCCGACCCATCCGCAGCAGTCCCCGGCCATCGGCCGGATCCCCGTACTGGACGTCCAGCCCATGGTCGACCAAGGGCACAGACCTGCGAAGGCCGTACTGGGCGAGACCTTCGCCGTCACCGCCACGGTCTTCCGTGAGGGGCACGGTGCCGTCGGAGCCAACGTGGTGCTTCGCGGCCCGCGTGGCCGTCGGGGCCGGTGGACACCGATGCGCGAGCTGGCGCCCGGTACCGACCGCTGGGGGGTCGAGGTCACCCCTGACGTGGAAGGCCGATGGACCTACACCGTGGAGACCTGGAGCGACCCGGTGGCCGACTGGTTGCACACCGCCGAGATCAAGGTTCCGGCCGGCCAGGACATCGAACTCGTGCTGGAGGAAGGGGCGTTGCTCCTGGAGCGGGCCGCCGCGGGCGTCCCGCGCGGCGCCGGCCGGTCCGCCCTGCTGGCCGCGGCGCGAGTGCTGCGGGACGAGGAGCTGCCCCCGGCGCACCGGCTGGCGGTGGCCGGGGAGGAGCGGATCCGGCAGATCCTCGCCCGTCATCCGCTGCGTGAACTCCTCACCGAGACAGGGCCGTTCGATCTGGTGGTGGACCGGCAGCGGGCGCTGTTCGGGTCCTGGTACGAGTTCTTCCCGCGTTCGGAGGGCGCGCTGGTGGACCCGGACGGCAACGTCCCGCCGG